>CANLHV010000069.1 GCA_947490975.1 Acidimicrobiaceae bacterium | reverse complement strand
CAGCTCGCACCGACAAAAGTGTTGCTAATGCCTGATGGTCAAGAAGACTATTTCAACGAGTCGTGGCTCGAACTGGTGACTCTGGCTTAAAAGCTATTTAAGCGCGCGAATAAAAACAATGATGCTGGCGATCTCTTCGTCGGTCAACTTGTTTGCCGGCATGATGCCCGAGGCTCCGCGACGTTTCTTGGCGCCTGGGTCTTTGATCGACTCATATAGATATGAATCGTCAGCCGTTACGACCGTGCCATCGCTGAGTGTGACCTGAGAGTCAGCCAAACCAATCCACTTCGGACCGACACGGCCATTGCCGTCTTCACCGTGGCAACTCGCACACCCCGCAGAAATTGAAATTTCACGACCAGCTGCTGCCTCGGGCGACAGATCTAAAGGTGCGCTAGTCGAACCTGACGAACAGGCGCCGAGAATCAGTAGCGCCGTCACGGTTGCGAGACCTGAAAACTTAAACAAATGTTTGGATTGCATATTCAAAGATTACCAATGCCGACAAGTAGAGTTCGCCATCGTGGTAAAAAAACTATGGTGACAAACCTCCCACAACATCCGTCGTCGGGCAACGAGTCCGACGGTTATTGGATGCATTATCACGACCAAGACAGCGAAAAACTCGCCGAAGCAGTGGTCGAATATGCGCTCGAACGTATTCGTCTCGATCCACCACCGCTTGATGGCCCAAAAACTCTTAGTCAGTTGCAGGCTCTTGTCGGCAACACGATTACACCAGAAGGCCTTGGTGGTCTCAAAGCTCTTGAGATTTTCACGAAACATCTGTCGCATGCTTGCATAAGCGTTGACCATCCATCTTTTTTGTCGTTCGTGCCAGGTGCACCAACTGAGAGCGCTGTTTTATTCGATCTCGTTCTCAGTGCTTCAAATATTTATGCAGGTTCTTGGCTCGAAAGTTCTGGTGCGGTCTATGCAGAAAATCAAGCGCTGCAATGGGTTGCGAGTTTGGCGAATTTTCCGGCGTCTAGCGCGGGTGTTTTCGTTAGCGGGGGCACTGCCGGCAATCTTTCGGCGTTGATTGCTGCCCGTTGGCGTTGGCGACAAAACGGCAAAGGCGCATACGACCGAGTGCGCCCGGTAATTGTCACTTCATCTGGTGCACATTCATCGGTTGGTCTTGCCGCAAATGCAATGGATGCAGACATCGTCAAAGTTAAAGCCGACGCAAAAGGCCGCATGTCGGGCGTTAATCTGCGTCAAGCGATTGCTGAACTCGACCCGCAAGATCGCAATCGTATTTGCGCAATCGTTGCCACTTCTGGCACGACAAACCTTGGTGTGATCGACGATCTTGTGGCGGCAGGCGAGCAGGCTCGCGAACTAGGCACTTGGTTTCATGTCGATGGCGCATACGGCGCCGCAGCACTTTGTGCGCCAAGTGTGAAGCACTTATTTGTTGGCATTGAATTGGCCGACAGTTTCATTGTTGATCCACACAAGTGGCTGTTTGGTCCGTTTGATTGTTGCGCTCTGATCTACCGTGACCCCGATACTGCTCGTCGTGCGCACACACAACGCGCCGAATATTTAGAGGTGTTGCAACAACAAGAACTTGGCGACGCGCTGGCAAACCCATCAGATATGGCACATCACTTGTCGCGTCGTGCGCGCGGCCTGCCGTTTTGGTTCAGTGTTGCAACGCACGGCACCGAGGCATACGAAGAAGCAATGGAAATCACTTTGCAGGTAACACGCGAAGCAACGCAGTTAATTAAGAATGCACCATTTCTCGAGTTGCTGCTTGAGCCAGAGTTGTCGATCATTATTTTTAAGCGCAACGGCTGGACGCCCGAGCAATATCAAGCGTGGAGCGACAAAATGCTCAACGAGGGTCGGGCGTTCGTTGTGCCGACAACGCTCAATGGTGAAACAATTCTGCGCTTTTGCATCATCAATCCCCGAACCACAATCGAAGAAGTCGCCGAAATCATCAACTCGCTAGAGTAAGGCTGTGCTCAAGTCGGTTCGATCGGTTGTACAGCTTCGCAAGTTCGAATTCAACGGCGACAAACGCAGACTCGCTGCTTGCGGCGATCTAAAAGATTTGCGCCTTCTCGCCAAGCGCAATTTGCCTGGCGGTGTTTTCGATTATTTCGACGGTGCTGCCGAAGACGAATGGTCGCTTGCCAATAACAGTTCGGCGTATTCAAAGTTTGGTCTGGTGCCAAAAGTTTTGCGCGATGTTTCGCAAATCGACACTGCGACGACCATCATGGGTCAACCGGTGCCGTTTCCGATTGCACTTTCTCCGACTGGTTTTACTCGTATTGCGCATCCGCAGGGCGAACTCGCCGTTGCTCGCGTTGCTGGCAAAAATTCGTTGCCGTTTACGTTGTCAACTCTTGGCACGCGCAGCATTGAAGAAGTCGCCAGTGTTGCAACTGGCCCATTGTGGTATCAGCTTTATGTGTGGCGCGACCGAGGGCTTTCGCGCGAACTTGTGCAGCGTGCAAAAGCGGCTGGCTACAAAGCGATAATGGTCACGGTCGACACGGCGGTTTTCGGTCGGCGCGAGCGTGATGTGCGCCGCGGCTTCACACTTCCACCAAAAATTGGTCTTGAAACTTTCATCGACGGCATTCGACATCCACGGTGGACATATAAATTCGTGACTAACGAGCCGATCACGTTTTCGGCAGTTGCGGGTCGGTCTGATGTTGACGGTTCTAAAGCGATCACGTTGTCTGATTATGTAAATTCGCAATTCGACCCGACGTTAAGTTGGCACGACCTCGATTGGATTCGCCAAGAGTCTGGTTTGCCGATAATGCTCAAGGGCATTCAGTGTGTGGCTGACGCCAAGCAGGCGGCGTCAATGGGTGTCGACGCAATCGCACTTTCAAATCACGGCGGTCGTCAACTCGACGGTTCTCCCGCGCCAATCGAACTTTTGCCAAGTGTCATTGATGCTGTGGGCAACTCGATTGAAGTTTTGGTTGACGGTGGTGTTCGCCGTGGTTCAGATGTTGTCAAAGCATGTGCGCTCGGTGCGCGAGCAGTGATGTTCGGGCGTCCATATTTATATGGTCTCGGCGCGGCGGGCGAGTTGGGTGTGCAGTGGGCCCTTGATCACATCACAAGCGGTGTGTCACGCACGATGGCGTTAATTGGCGAAACTTCGATTACGAAACTTTCACGCGATTCAATTTTCGAACGCTAAACGCGCTAAACGCGCCAACCCGACAGTCGGTTTAAAACTGCGAACTATTTTTTAGCAGCGGGTGCTTTTTTAGCAACAGTCTTTTTGCGAGCGCCATAGCGCTTGTTGAAGCGATCAACTCGGCCAGCCGAGTCGATGATCTTCATCTGACCCGTGAAGAACGGGTGACTGGCATTTGAAATTTCAAGTTGCACAAGTGGGTAAGTATTGCCGTCTTCCCAGACAACTGTTTTTGCAGGGTCGGGTTTCAGCGTCGAGCGAGTCAAAAATCGATAGTCAGCCGAACTATCTTCAAATACAACGAACTGGTAGTCGGGGTGAATCTCAGGTTTCATGGCTTCAAAGTGTATCGGGGTAAAAGTGCCCTCTATACTGTCTGAATGCCAAATCGCTGTGATGTCCTCTCGAAGACCCCAAGCAAGGGTCATACAATTTCGCACTCCCACATTCGCACCAAGCGTTGGTGGCGCGTCAACTCACACAAGCGTCGATTCTGGTTGCCATCCGAGCGTCGTTGGGTCACACTCAATGTCAGCACCAAGGGTGTTCGCACAATCGACAAGCGTGGCATCGAATCAGTCGTCGCCGAAATGCGCCGCGCCGGAAAGAAAGTCTGAGATTTCGTCATGGCAGCAAAGAGCAAAGATAAGCGTCCGATCATCAAGTTGCGCAGCACAGCCGACACTGGCTTCACTTACGTGACTCGCAAGAACAAGGTCAACTCGCGCGAGCGTCTCGAACTCAAGAAATACGATCCAGTCGTGCGCAAGCACGTGATCTTCAAAGAAGAGCGCTAAATCTAATTGCTTTGCGCGAGGGCCGTGGCCAAGTCGCGCTGAATATCTACACAGGCTTCAAGCCCTACTGAAAGTCGCAACAGCGAATCTGTTAGCCCTGTTTTTGCTTTCGTGTCGGCGTCGACGCTGTTGTGAGTGCTTGATGCCGAGTGTGAAATTAGGGTCTCGGTGCCTCCAAGTGTTACCGCAGGGCGGATCAACCTGAGCGCACTGAGTAATTTCGTCGCAGCAGGTTTGCCGCCGGCGATCTCAAACGAAAGCACCGAGCCAAAATAGTTCATCTGTTTTTTTGCTAGCGCGTGTTGCGGGTGCGACTTCAAACCCGGGTAGTGCACAGCGGTCACATTTTTTTGTTCACTCAGCCATTCGGCCAGGGTCTGCGCCGATTCACATTGACGAGTGAGTCGTGCGTCAAGGGTGCGAACACCACGCAGTGCGTTCATCGCATCAAACGGCGACGCAGTTGCACCATGCAGAATTGAATAGCCCCAGATTTCGCCGATCAACTCTGCATCGCCTGCGATAACTCCGATTGTTGCATCGTTGTGGCCTGCGATGCCTTTTGTTGCCGAATGCAAAACAATCGATACACCATGATCATGTGGTCGTTGCCCAAGAGGTGTCGCGAGCGTCGAATCAACAACGGTGATTGGTCCTTTGATTGCACCGAGCGCGGCTAGATCAACCAAATCAATATGCGGATTACTCGGTGACTCGGCCATCACCAACATTGTTTTGCCCGGTCGCACTGCGGCGGCAAATTCGCTGGCGTTGCGACCGTCAACAAAAGTTACTTCGATACCAAGGCGTGCACACGGCCCGTTTAAAAATGCAAGCGTGCCGGCATAACAGTTGCGCTGGGCCACAATGTGATCGCCAGTCGCGCACAGCGCAAGCACAACACTTGAAACCGCACCCATGCCCGAAGCAAATGCGAGCGCCGCCTGAGTGTTTTCGAGTTCGGCGATCGCGTGTTCGAACGCTTCGACTGTCGGGTTGGCATAACGCGAATAAAACTTTGTCTCGTGAATCGCTGTGGCTTGACGGTGACTCTCTTCGAGACCAGAACTCGACCACGTCGTCGCGGGCGTAAGCGACGGCGCTAGCGAGCCAGAGTCGTCACGACCTGCGGTTATTGCAGTCGTCGCAGGCTCGAAATTTTCATTTCCCACGTGTTCAGGCTAACAACAAGGTCTCAGTCACACATTGTGAGATTTTGAGTCATTTAGAATCGAGAAGTGAAAAACATCAAGTTCGTATCAGTTGTATTTGCGTTATGTCTTGTCGCTGCGAGTTTCGGCAGCGCGGTCAGTGCCGATAGCGATGCAAGCCCATTGTCGGGTTTGCCCGGGGGTGCGGGCAAACCAGTTGTGATGGTCAAATATGGCAACTCGAAACCCGATCGTCCGCATTACAACTTGAATCAGGCCGATCTGTTTTATGTTGAAGAAGTCGAGTGGGGCTTGACTCGCATCGCTGCGATGTTCAATACGAAGTTTCCGAGCGTTGTCGGCCCGACTCGCAGTGCACGAATCTCTGACCTCGAAATTCTTGAACAATTTACAAGCCCCGGCATTGCCTATAGCGGAGCAAATGATGTGCTGTTGAAAGCCATCCGCAAATCGCAATCGATTTCGCTTTCGCCGAGTGACAGGTCGTCGTTCTATTATCGCAACCTTTCTAAAGTTGCGCCGTACAACCAGTTGCTGCGTCTTGCCTCGATGATGGAAAAAGAGACAAAGGTCGGCTCGATTAAAGACGTCGGGTTGACCTTTGATCGCAATGTGCCCGCAGGCGGGGTGGTTGCAAAAACATTTAGTGCATCGTGGCCGTCATCCAAAGTCTCTGGTACTTGGGGTGGCAAGTCATGGACAATTTCTTTTGACGGTTCGCTGCATCGCGATGCTGTCAGCAAAGCATTGTTGACACCAAAAACTGTCGTTCTGCAATTTGTCGAGCGCAAAGAGTCAAAATATGGTGACAGGTTTGGTGGCAAGACGCCGCTGTTGAAGTCTGTCGGTGCAGGTCGTGCAATTGTTTTGCGAAACGGACAATCATTTGATGGCACTTGGTCGCGCCCGACGAGTGAGTCTGGAACTACCTTCTCATTTGCAAATTCGCAAATTGCATTTGATGTTGGTCAGGTGATGATCGTGTTCGTTGATGGTGGCGTCAAGAAGCCACCGTTCACAGTTAAATAACTTTTCAAGAAACTCGAACGAAGTTGCAGGTAGGGTGAGGCAGTCAATTTAATTTGGCGACGTGGCCGACTGGCTTAGGCACGGGCCTGCAAAGCCCTTTAACCGAGTTCGATTCTCGGCGTCGCCTCCATTGTTCATTGACGAGAGCGTGACAGAATTGTCCACGTGCAACGTCGATTCACCCAGATAGATGTTTTCTCCAGCAAGCCATATCGGGGCAATCCCGTAGCAGTGGTTGTTGATTGTGATGGTCTCGAAGATGGTGAGATGCAACAGTTTGCACGATGGACAAACCTTTCTGAAACTACATTCCTTTTGACTCCGACAAACCCTGCTGCTGATTACCGCGTGAGGTTTTTTACACC
>CANLHV010000068.1 GCA_947490975.1 Acidimicrobiaceae bacterium | reverse complement strand
GTTCTTACATCGATCATTTTGATCACGCTTGATCTTCAAAATTCTTCAGCAATTTCTGGTCTGAGAAATGTCTTCGGTACGATTTTTCGTCCGGTTGAAAGTACGACTCGTGTAATCACTAGACCGATTAGCAATGCCTGGCATGGCATATTCGACTACAACGATGTGCTCGATGAAAACGATCGTCTTCGAGAAAAAGTTGCTCAGCAAGAAGGGGCAACAGTCGCCGCAGCGGCTTCGGTGCGACTTGCGCAAGAACTTTTGGCTCTCAATGGACTGCCGACTCTTGCTGGTATTAATGCAGTTACCGCGCAGGTGATTGGTGATTCGCCAACGAATTTTTCGCAGACAATTGAAATAAATCAGGGCAGTGAGAGCGGCATTCGTGTCGGAATGCCTGTGCTTAACGCAGCTGGCCTGATCGGAAAGATCACCAAGGTTTATGGCGATCGCTCTGTAGTGATGTTGATCACTGATCCAGATTTTGCACTTTCAGTCAAAGTCGTCAACTCTCCGCGACAGACAACCACAACAACAATCGCTAAAAGCAATGCTGCCGTGCCGTCACCAGTTGTACCTGTTGAGCCAGATGCAAGTCTTGAAGGCGAAGCATCAACAACAACTACAACGACAACCACAACAACAATCGCTGGGTTTACGCCATCAGTTACAACTCTGCCAGCGACACCATCTGGGGTTTCGTCGATAACGGTGCCGCTTGCGAGTGATCTTGCAGTTCGAGAAACTGGCGTGATTGAGGGGCGAGGGCCGTCGCGTCAGCCGACCGTTCGGTTCATCAGCAATGCCGTGCGATTTGGTGATATTCAAGTCGGCGTGCCAATTGTGACCGCCGGTGGCTCGCGCAGTTTGTCGCCACCAGATATTTTGATCGGCACCGTAGCGCGCGTTGTTGAAAGACTCGGCTCTGCCGGACCAGTACTCGAAATCGATCCAGTTGCCGACTTGACGAATCTTTCTTTTTTGCGGGTCTTGCTTTATCAGCCGATCACTGAAAAAGTGACACCGTGATTCGTTTTTTGACAATCATGTCAAGTCGATGGACGCGACTTGTTCTCGTGCTCTTAATTATTATTTCGTTTCAGACGACTTTGTTTGCCGAAATGCGCCCGTTCGGTGTGGCGGCACAACTAGTTCTACTTTTTGTTGTTGTCTCTGGCTCAATAAATGGGTCAACAATTGGTGCGCTCACAGGTTTGATTGCTGGTTTGATGTATGACTTCATATTGCCAACGCCTGTTGGTCTGACATCTTTGGCACTGGGTCTTGCGGGGGCAACTGCCGGACTATTGACTTATTTCTTCCGTGATCCAACTTGGTGGATGCGACTGATCACAGTTGGTGTCGTTTCGTTGCTCGGAGAGATTTATTATCCACTTGCGCAAACAGTTGTTGGTCTAGATGGCTGGTTGCAGTTGAGAATTATCAAAGTTGCGATTGTTGTAGCAGTTTGCAATCTGGCTCTCTCGCCAATAGCAATTCTTGTTTGTCGTTGGACGCTGGCTGAAAGAAAGTTGTCAGTTTGATGTCGACGCAGAGGCCTGAGAGTGTGCCAAAACGATTGGTCGCTCTTGGTGTCGTGGCACTTGTTTTGTTCGGCGCGCTTTCGACGCGGATGTGGTTTTTACAGGCAGTCGGCTCACGCAGCGTCGAAGAAGTGATCGTCAAAGTTCGCACGCGAACAATCAAACTTTTGCCTGAGCGCGGCAGAGTTTTTGACGCGGCGGGTCGTGTGATGGCCGATAATAAGCGAACACTCGTGGTGACTATCGACCGTGATGTCGTACGCAAACCTGCTGAGAGACTTGCACTTGCGCAGCGCCTATCGGGCCCGCTGAATGTACCGATTGAAACATTGCTCGTACGTATGCAAGATGAGCGCTATGGACCATTTGAGTCAATCCCGTTACGAGAAGATGTTTCTGAAGAAACTGCACTTTTCTTGATGGAGCGCGTGGAGGACTACCCAGGCATCTTCGTGCGTGAGGAGTGGCGCAGAAACTATCCGTACGGCGCACTAGGCGGACACGTGCTTGGTTATCTGGGCGCAATTTTGAAAGGAAATCTGGCATATTACAAATCGATTGGCTATGACCCGAACGAACGAGTCGGCCAATACGGAGTAGAAGAGACTTACGAAACTGCCTTGCGTGGCACACCCGGGTACGTGCGCTATGAAGTAGACGCGGTTGGCAACGTGCTGCGCTTGATTGAGCGAGTTGAGCCGATAGCGGGCAATGATTTGCAGTTATCGATTGACCTGAAAGTGCAGCAGTTCGCAGAGCAGGCACTTGAAACGCAGTTGCTCGTGCGACGTCGCGTTGAAGCCGGACAAGTGCGATTACCTGATGGCACGCTCGACCCGCAGTATCCAGAGATCAACTATTACAAAGCCCCGGCTGGTTCGGTGGTTGTGTTGAATCACAACTCGGGTCGCGTTGTGGCGATGGCAAGTTATCCGCGATTTGATGTGCGCTGGTTCGGCGGCGGATTACCAAAAGACAAGTTCTCACAGTTGTTTCCACAAACTGATGACCCCGACCTTTCGGTATTGGTCAATCGCGCGATTACAGGTCGATACAACGTTGGTTCTTCGTTTAAGCCTTTGGTGGCTTACGCCGCTTTAAATACTGGCCAACTCCCCGGTGGTGCAAAATATGAATTCGACGATCGGGGCACCTACAAGTTGCAAAGCATCCCGGACGATCGATGTCAGCAGGGTGTTAAGTGCGTTTTCAGAAACTCAATCTGTCGGTCAACTGGTGCACCATGTCGATATGGCGAAGTTAATGTCGAGTCAGCTCTCGCGGTTTCAAGTGACACTTTTTTTTACAAAATTGGTGAACAGATTTTAACTGAACGTGGGTTTGCGCCTGTTCTTGAAAACGAAGTGAGAACTTTTGGTCTGGGCTCACCAACAAATATTGACCTGCCATACGAATATGCAGGCACAATCCCGAGCAAAGAACTGAAGAAACGACTCGCCGATATTGGCGCAATCTCGCAAGAATCTGGTCGCGCATATTACGTTGGCGATCAAGTTCTGTTTTCAATTGGACAAGGTTTGTTGTCAGCCACGCCATTGCAGATGGCTCAGGCTTATTCGACAATCGCAAATGGCGGCCGAGTTTATGAACCTCGCGTTGGTGTTGCATTGCTTGCACCAGGCACACTCGACTCGCGTCCGGGTTTCGTAGATTTTGGTACAACCGAGGTTGTTAAGCGCCTTGTCTCAATTAAACCGACACGACGCATCGCAATGCCCACCGAGACACGTGAGCCAATAGTCAAGGGCATGGCACGCGTAATCACCGGCCCGGGTGTCACTTTCGATTATTACCACAAGGCAACAGGTGAAAATATTTTTCGTGGCTATGACTACGGGAAGTTACCGATTGCAGGCAAGACAGGCACGGCGCAAGGATTCAACAACTTGCCCTGGAACGACTCTTCGGCGTTTGGTGCATTCAGTTTGGATAGTTCTCAGCCCTATACGGTTTTCGCTTATCTCGAAAAAGCCGGATACGGCTCTCAGGCTGCAGCGCCAGTCGTGAAGTGCATCTTCACTGCGTTAGCGGGCAACTATCGATATGACGAAATTCTGCCGGCCGACCCACTCGATAAAGCGAGTTTTGAAGTTGCTGCGCCAACTTCGCTGCGCAACCCGCTCTGCCTTGTCGGGGGCGCTTCGGATACCCGAGAGTAGGACATCGAAAATGTCTCGCTTCTTGCCAAAGATTTCTCTACCAAAGTGGATGGGCACGAGTTACGACGTTGTGTCGGTTTGGCGCAATATTGACGTTGTGTTGTTGATTGCTGTGTCGTTGCAAAGTGTGATTGGTGCATTCACTGTGTACTCGGCGACGCGTCAACGCATGATCAACCAAGGCTTTGACCAATATTTTTATGTTCAGCGCCAAGTTACATTTTTGATTATTGCCGCGGTTGCGACTGCAATCATCATGGCAATCGGACACGACTGGATTCGAGAGCGCGCAGTTTTTTGGTATATCGCATCAAGCCTTCTGCTTATTCTGGTTTTGGTTTACGGCGCGGTAACACGCGGCGCAAGACTGGCATTTGACCTCGGGCCGATTTCAGTGCAGCCCGCCGAACTGATGAAAGTTGTCGTATTAGTTTTGATTGCGGCATACACAGCTGATGCAGCCTACGACAAAATTGATTATCACCAATTTTCGGTTTCTCTGTTTATTCTCGGCTTTCCAGTTCTGCTAATTCTGCTGCAACCAGATCTGGGCTCGGCAACAGTCTTGGTCGCTGGTGTCGCTGGTGTTCTTCTAATGGCTGGTGCAAAGCGCAGATACATTGCGATGATTACGGGTCTGACAATTGTTTCTGCGGCAGCTGTGACTGTCGCTGGCGTTGTTGATCGTTATCAACTGCGGCGCATTGATGCGTTTTTGAATCAAGACTCAAACGAAAAAGATTTACAACAAATCGTATTGCAGGTGCGATTTGCTAAGCGAGCGGTTTCGAGCGGCGGTTTTTTTGGTAAAGGTTTTTTGCAGGGTCCACTAACGAACGGCGCGTTCATCCCTGTTCAGTTTTCTGATTTTCCATTCTCAGCAATCGGTGAGCAGTTCGGGATGATTGGCGGTTTTGTTGTCTTGGCACTCTTTGCAATAATTTTGTGGCGACTTTGGGTCATCGCACGATTGGCTCGCACGCGATTTGATCAACTTTTGATCGCGGGTGTGTTCTCTTTGCTTTTGTTTCAAATTTTTCAGAACATTGGTATGACACTTGGTTTGACACCCGTTAGTGGTCTGCCTTTGCCGTTTATTTCGTATGGTGGCTCGCACCTGGTCTCTAGCGCGCTGATGATTGGGTTAGCCCAGAGCATCTATATGCGTCGTCTCCGCTAAGAGAGTCCGTCGTTAGTGCCGCTTGGCGGTGTAGCCTGAAAGCACGGAGCGCAAGCTCCACACATTCGATTTTCGCGAAGTCGGTGCGCTCAGTCTCCTGAGTTAGTGCTTAACCGCGATTGACGAACCAGTGTTTGTCGGTTCGTTTTAAAAGTTTAGAAGGATAAGTTAATGAGTTCCCCAGAGTTGCCAGAGCACCCGCGAGAAGGTCGTTTAGTTTCGCCTCAAGCAGCAGATTCTGCGCTTGTGCGCAAGCCCCAAATTGGTGACACACGCCCCGCGCCGATTGTTGCACCGTCGCAACCGAGTGACGGCGAAAATTCGAGTGATTCGCCTGCAAACCGAGGTGGGGGTGACTCTAAGCGTTCTGAAAAGTCAAATCGCGGTGAGAAATCTGGTCGTGGCGGTCGAAATCGTCGAGGCGGTAAAAATCGTCGGCGTCGCGGTGATCGCACAGGTGATCGTGATTCAGCGCGTTCATCACGATCGGCGGTTGTTGAAACTGACGCCGAACTGATTGAGCGTCGTCGAGGCAAAGAGCGCAATGGTCGACCTCTCGGTCGCTACATGATGTGTGTTCAAGTTCGCAAAGACTTTACGCAAGTGGCAATGCTTGAAGGTCGAAGTCTTATTGAGCACTATGTAAGTCGTCCGGCAGACGATGCTGATCAAATTCACGGCAATATTTATTTAGGTCGAGTGCAAAACGTGCTTCCAGGAATGGAAGCCGCATTCGTTGATATTGGTACGCCAAAAAATGCCGTTTTATATCGTGGCGATGTGCAATTCGATAAAGAAGACGTCGTTGAACAAGGCCCTGAACCACGCATCGAGCATGTTTTGCAATCTCGTCAGCTGATTTTGTGTCAGGTCACGAAGAATCCAATTGGCGCCAAGGGTGGTCGGTTGACTCAAGAAGTTTCGTTGCCGGGGCGATTTGTGGTTTTGATACCTGACTCGCGTACTTATGGCATCTCGAAGCGATTGCCAGAAGATGAGCGTCGTCGATTGCGCACGATTCTTGATCGCGTTAAGCCAGAAGAGCACGGCATCATCGTGCGTACTGCAGCTGAAAACGCAACCGAGCATGAACTGCAAACAGACATGTCGCGTTTGCTCGAACTCTGGGAAGACATTAAAGAGCGGTCTAAGAAGGCGAGTGGTCCGACTTTGTTGTACCGCGAGCCTTCATTGGCCGTGCGGGTTATCCGTGAAGAATTCAGCAGCGATTATCGCGGCATCATTCTTGATGATCGCGAACTGTTCGAAGAAGTGAGTCAATACATTGGCGACTTCAACCCCGAGTTTTTAGACCGCATTGAGTTTCATGACACTGCGGCTGAGGGGCTTTCGCTGTTTGAAAAACAGCATGTGCATGAGCAGATTCACAAGGCGCTCGATATCAAAGTTTGGTTGCCGTCCGGTGGTTCGCTCGTAATCGAACACACTGAGGCTTTGACCGTAATCGACGTGAACACGGGCAAGAATATTGGCAAGACGAACCTTGAAGAAACGGTCTTCAGCAACAACCTTGAGGCAGCAGATGAAATTGCGCGTCAGTTGCGCCTTCGTGACATCGGCGGCATCATCGTCATCGACTTCATCGACATGGACATTCGCGAGAACCGTCGCAAGGTGCTCGAGCGATTCAAAGATGCGTTGTCGCGTGATAAGACACGCACCCAGGTGTTTGAGATCTCAGAGTTGGGTCTTGTCGAGATGACCAGAAAGCGAATTGGCGAAGGCTTGTTGACAAATTTCGCCGACACTTGCCCAACTTGCGAGGGTCGCGGAATCATGGTCGATCACTCGATGCTCGACTGATTTT
>CANLHV010000067.1 GCA_947490975.1 Acidimicrobiaceae bacterium | reverse complement strand
GAAAGTTTGCAACCCAATGGAAGCAACGCATCAAGACAAGTTGGAATCGCATCAGCAAGACCAATATTTTCGAGCACGTCAAGTGCTGCGTTGTGAATTTTTAGAACTTCTGCATCGGTAAGCGGTTTGTAGCGACCGCTCTCCATGCCTGGATTCACTGGGCGAATATCGAGAGCGAGCGGCGCGGCACGAAGCGCGCGACGTGCACCTGGGCCACCACGGCGACCTTCTTTTTGCGAACTTGTCATCTCGCCATCATATTACGACTTGACGCGCAAACTCTTGGGATCGTAGAACGGATCGAGCGACGCGGTGGCGCTGATGCGGTCGCCGGCAACTTCGATTTCGTATTGTGCGTCTGTGACGAAAGTTTTATCGGCAAGGCCAGTTTTATTCGTGACATACCCCATGCCGAGCGATGCATTGACCGTGTGGCCGAACATGCCAGATGTGATGCTGCCTACAAGTTCGCCGTTACGCCAAATTGGTTCGTTGTGATAGAGCAGGCGCTCTGGGTCGGCAAGTGAGAATTGCACCATGCGCTTATTGAGGCCCGTTTCTTTTTGTTTAGCCAGTGCATCGCGGCCAATAAAGCCGTCACGCTTGTTCATTGCGACAACGAAACCAAGACCGGCTTCGAGTGGTGTGTCGTCGGGTGAAACATCGTGGCCCCAGTGGCGGTAACCCTTTTCGGTGCGCAATGAGTTAAGCGCGTGATAACCGGCGTGACGCAGACCAAAGTCTTTGCCTGCACTGGTGATCGCATCAAAAACGCCCATCGCAAACTCAGTCGGGATGTAGAGCTCCCAGCCCAGTTCGCCGACATATGTAATGCGATTCGCACGAACTCGGGCATATGCCAAATCGATAATTTTTGATGTGCCGAACGCGAATGCTTCGTTAGAGAGGTCGTCTGGTGTGAGCGACGCAAGCAACGCTCGCGAGTTTGGCCCCATCACGCTTAAAACCGCTTGACCCGACGAAATATCTATCGCCATCGCCCGAGCCGAGGCTGGAATGTGATCGCGCAACCATGCAAAGTCACGCACCTGGGTGGCCGCGGCGGTGACTATTAAATACGAATCAATGGCTTGACGCGTAACGGTCAAGTCGGCTTCGATACCGCCAGTTTCATTGAGCCATTGGGTGTAAACAATTTTGCCCACTGGTACATCAACTTCGTTGGCGCAAATTTGATTAAGCACCGACATTGCATCTGGTCCTTGCAAAATGAACTTGCCGAACGACGACTGATCAAACAGACCAACCGCATTGCGCACCGCGTGGTGTTCTTCGGCTGAATATTTGAACCAATTCTGTTTGCCATACGTATATATGTATTCGGGTTTTACGCCACTCGGGGCAAACCAATTGGTGCGCTCCCATCCGGCGACTTCGCCGAAGCAAGCGCCACGGTCGGCGAGGCGATCGTGTAACACTGATTTGCGAACGCCGCGCGCAGTTTCTGGTTGCCTAAACGGCCAGTGCATCGCGTAGAGCAAGCCGAGCGTTTCGACGGTGCGATCGTGTAGATATTTTTTGTTGCGCTGATATGGCATTGAGCGACGAACGTCGACATCCCAAAGATCCATTGGCGGCTTGCCGTCGAGAATCCAATCGGCGAGAACTTTGCCTGCACCGCCAGAAGACTGAATGCCAATTGAATTGAAACCCGCGGCAACAAATAGATTTTCAACATCAGGTGATTCGCCGAGCAGGTATCGATCATCAGGTGTAAAAGATTCAGGGCCGTTGAAAAATAATCTGATGCCGGTTTTTGCAAGCAACGGCATGCGATGTGTCGCCGCAGCGACTAACGGTTCGATGTGCTCAAAGTCTTCGGGCAAAGAAGTGAAAGAGAACTCTTCTGAGATGCCTTTCATTCCCCACGGTTTTGCAACTGGCTCGAACCAACCGACCAAAAGTTTGCCGGCGTCTTCTTTGAAGTATCCGCAGCCATCTGGGTCGCGAAGCACCGGCATGTTTGGCGAAATTTCTGGCACTGCTTCAGTGACGATATAAAAGTGCTCGGCAGCGTGCAATGGCACGATCGCGCCGGCGGCATCACCAAGTTCGCGTGCCCACATGCCAGCACAATTGACAACGAACTCGCTTCGAATTTCTGATTTGGTATTGCTGCCATCGCCAAGTGTTGTTTTGACACCAACCGCGCGACCGTCTTCGACGATGATCGAATCAACTTTGACATTTTCGATAATTTTCACACCATGCGAGCGGGCGCCCTTTGCGAGTGCTTGCGTTGTGTCAATTGGGTTGACAACGCCATCGTTTGGCAGGTGCACGCCACCAACAAGATCGTCGACACGTGCAAGCGGCACAAGTTCGGCGATTTCTTTTGGTGAAATGATGTTGACATCAAGGCCGAAAACGCGCGCCATCGAAGCACCGCGCTTGAGTTCTTCGAACCGTTCATGATTTGGCGCCACGGCAACAGAGCCGCGCTGCTGAAACCCCGTTGCTTGACCCGTCACGTCTTCGAGCGTTTTGAACAGGTTGGTTGTGTATTGCGCGAGGCGAGTCAGGTTGTGAGTAGCGCGCAACTGACCGACAAGACCCGCAGCGTGCCAAGTGGTGCCACAAGTAAGTTGCTTGCGTTCAAGAAGTACGACGTCTGAGCAACCACGCAAGGCCAGGTGATAGGCAACACTGCATCCGACGATGCCTCCGCCGACGATTACGACGCGAGCATTTGTCGGTAGTTCTGCCATTTGGTGCCTCTTATTTTGTTCACAATTTGTTTATGTGCTTTTTAATTCTTTAGCCTTGACAACGCTACAGTTTGGCTTTGGTTTTTCAGAATTTGACACCAAAAAAAGTGCGGTTTTAGAGAGGGTGCGGTCAAGGCGATGGGCGAGAGAGCAAAAGTAGTAATCATCGGTGGCGGCATTGCAGGATGCAGCGCGCTTTATCATCTGGCGAAAATGGGTTGTACCGATGTCTTGTTGCTCGAGCGTGATGAACTTACATCAGGTTCAACTTGGCACGCTGCAGGCAACGTACCGACTTATTCGACTAGCTACAGCGTCATGCAGGTGCAGAAATATTCGGCAGCGCTTTATCGCGAACTTGCCAAAGACAAAGATTTTCCGATCAGTTATCACGTAACTGGCTCAGTGCGACTTGCTCATAGTGAAGAGCGCATGGCTGAGTTTCGCCACGTAAAGAGCATGGCCCGCGCAAACGACATGGAGTACGACATGCTGACGCCAGCCGAACTTGTCGATCGATATCCGTTGTTAAAAACTCACGACCTGCTTGGCGCATTATGGGATCCACTAGACGGCGACATTGACCCGTCGCAAGTTACTCAGGCGATGGCGCGTGCTGCACGAGCACTCGGTGCACGTGTGCGACGCAATGAGCGAGTCACCGCGTTGCGGCAACACAAAAACTATGAATGGACGGTTACGTCACTTGCTGCCGGTGTTGAAACCGAAATCGAGTGCGAAATTGTTATCAACGCCGCCGGTTATCGAGCAGGTGAAGTGATGGATCTAATTGGTCGACATCTGCCGATCATGACAATGGCTCACCAATATTTGATCACCGAAGAGATCGACGAACTTGCGGCACGTACCGAACCGTTGCCGCTTCTTCGTGACCCTGACACCTCTTATTACTTGCGTCAAGAGCGCAGTGGTTTCATTCTTGGGCCATATGAATGGCAAGCAACACCGATGTGGCTCGACGGTATTCCAGATCAGTTCGCCAACATGTTGTGGTCAGAAGATCTTGAGCGTCTCGAAAAACAAATTCTTGACGCTGGCGAGCGCGTGCCTGTGCTTGGCGAAGCAGGCATTGCCAAGGTTGTTAACGGACCAATTCCGTATGCGCCAGATGGCAACCCATATCTCGGACCTGAGCGCGGCATGCGCAATTTCTTCCACTGCAACACTTTCAGTTTCGGTATCGCCCAAGGTGGCGGAGCCGGCAAAGCAATTGCCGAATGGATTCTCACAGGTCGACCAGAATTTGATCTGTGGTCAATTGACCGTCGTCGTTATAAAGAATATGCAACGACGAAATACACAATCGACAAGGCAGTCGAGGTTTATCAAAACGAATACGCGATGGGCTTTCCGTTTGAAGAGCGACCAGCAGGCCGACCTGCATATGTTTCGCCTCTCTACGAAAAACTAAAAAAGAAAGGCGCTTCATACGGCGCGCGCGGCGGTTGGGAGCGACCAACATATTTTGATCCGAAGAATGAAGTGACTGATCATTCGCTGTCATTCTTTAGACGCAATGGTTGGCGCAAAGTTGTTGCTAAAGAAGTGCATGCAGCACGAAACGGTGTTGCGATACTTGACCTGCCTGGCTTTACAAAAATTGAAGTTAAAGGCCCGGGTGCGTTCGCGTATCTCGATAATTTGCTTTGCACAAAATTGCCAAAAGTTGGACGCATTAGTTTGGTCTATGCGCTGTTGCCAGACGGCAAAGTGCTCAGCGAGTTCACCGTCGTGCGGGTTGCTGAAGACAGCTTTTATTTGGTTGGTGCTGCAAGTTCAGAATGGCACGATCTCGATGTACTCGAGATGGCCTTGCCGACAGATGGTTCGGTGACGCTCAAAAATGTGACGGCGAATTACGGTTCGTTGATTTTGGTTGGGCCACGTTCGCGAGACGTTCTGTCGCAAGTCACGACATCCGCACTTGATAATGCATCGTTTCCGTGGTTGTCGATGCGAATGATCGACACTGCAGTCGGCCCTGTGCGTGCGTTGCGCGTCAACTATGTCGGCGAACTTGGTTGGGAGTTGCACGCGTCGAACGAGCAGATGGTCGCTCTCTATGACGCAATCTGGAAGGCGGGCGAGAATCATCAAATTGCCGACATGGGCATTTATGCAGTCGACAGTTTGCGCCTCGACAAGTGTTATCGCGGATGGAAAGGTGATCTAGAAATTGGCTTCTCGCCGTTTGATGCATCGCTTGATCGCTTCGTTGACTTGACCAAACCTTCATTTGTTGGTCGCGAGGCGTTGATTGCCGAAAAAGCTGCCGGCTCAAAGTGGCGATTCGTGCCGATGACACTTGATGAAGATGGCGACGCAGATGCACCTTTTTGTGCGTCGGTGTTTAGTGGCGACAAGCGAATCGGCATCGCAACTTCAGGCGGTTGGAGTTTCACGCTGAACAAGAGCGTGGCGCTTGCCTATGTTCGCCCTGAGTTTGAGGCTGCTGGTACCAAACTTGAAATTGAAATTTTTGGTGAGCGCAAGAAAGCCACAGTTGGGCAAGAACCGTTGTTCGACCCACGCAACGAACGGCTTAGGTCGTAAATTATTCGGCTATTTGGTCGTTCGTGGCGTATCCTTTGGGGTCTGATTGAGAAGGGTATTTAGTGAAACTTAAATGGAAAAAGGGTGACACAGTCATCTATCCACAACACGGTGCTTGCATCGTTTTGAACATCAAGCGAATGAAGGCTTTCGGCAAGACATCTGACTATTTGATTTTGCGCACGGTGATCAACGAAATGACTCTGTCGATACCAGTAGAACAAATTTCTGCAGTCGGCGTACGCCCGCCAGTTTCTTCGAGTGAGTTGCAAGACTTGGTTTCGGTACTTTCGAAAGCAGACCCTCGCGTGCCGGCAAACTGGTCGCGCCGATTTAAGAATCACCAAGAAAAACTCAAGAGTGGCGATGTCTATCAAGTCGCCGAAGTTGTACGCAACCTCGCCGCACGCGATCGTGACTCGGCTTTGTCGGCCGCTGAAAAAACAATGTATGACCGCGCTCGCGTCAATTTGATTTCTGAGATTCAGCCCGCGTTGAAGTGCACGACCGAAGAAGCTGAAATTTATTTAGACAAGGCGCTCGAAAAGGGCGTTCTTAAGCCAGCGAAAACTGCCACTAAAGGTGCAGCTAAGTCGGCTGCAACAAAAACGGCTGCAAAACCTGCAGCCACCAAAGCAGCAGCGAAAAAGAAATAGTTTTTCGGCGGGTCTGACGCGAAATGAAAGTTGGTTTTTGCGGACTCGGTGTAATGGGTTCGCCTATGGCGCGTCACCTAGCCAGTAAGGGCCATGATGTGGTTGTTTACAATCGCAACACTGAAAAAGCCAAACAGTGGGTCGAAAAAAATGGCGGAAGTTTTGCGTTGACGCCTCGCGAAGTTGGCGAGCAGAGCGATGTTGTGATGGTGTGTGTCGGCAACGACGACGATGTGCGCAGCGTTGTGTTCGGTGCAGATGGTCTGATTGTTGGCATGAAGCCGGGTTCGGTACTTGTTGATCACACAACTGCCTCGGCAACGCTTGCGCGTGAACTTTCGGCTGCGTGCACTGCGAAGAGCGTCGGCTTTATTGATGCACCAGTTTCGGGTGGCCAGGCTGGTGCCGAGAATGGTGCACTGACTGTGATGTGCGGTTGTGACGATCAAAAAGTTTTCGATCAAGTGCGGCCAGTCTTTGATGCTTACGCCAAAGCGTGTCAACGCATGGGCGATGCAGGTGCAGGGCAGTTAACAAAGATGGTCAATCAAATTTGCATCGCCGGCGCCGTCTCGGGTCTTGCTGAAGCACTTAATTTTGCAATGCGCGCCGGTCTTGACGCCGATCAGGTGGTCGAAGTTATTTCAAAAGGTGCAGCTCAGTCGTGGCAGATGGAAAACCGTTCTAAAACGATGGTTCGTGATCAATTCGAATTTGGTTTCGCTGTCGAATGGATGCGCAAAGATCTGGGCATCTGCTTTGATGAGGCGAAAAACAACGG
>CANLHV010000066.1 GCA_947490975.1 Acidimicrobiaceae bacterium | reverse complement strand
GCCGCACCAGAAGTTGCCTACATCGTCAACGACTCTGAGGCAGAAGTTTTGATCGTCGGACAAGAGTTCGTTGCAATCTTGGATGCAATCGTCAACGATCTCGCAAATGTTAAGACGATCATCGTCATCGGTGGCCACCCAAGTCATAACGATTATGAGCGCTGGGTTAGTGCGCAGTCAGCGGTTGATCCAAAAGTGCCGACCAAGCCGAGCGATATTGCATTTCAGTTGTACTCAAGTGGCACAACTGGTCGACCAAAAGGTGTAATGCTGACCAACGACAACTTCTTTGCGTTGTTGCCGGCCGCCCGTGATGTTTGGGGAATGTCAGAAAAGACTGTCAACCTTGTTGCGATGCCGCTGTTTCACATCGGTGGCGGAGGTTGGGCGACAGCGGGACAATATGCAGGCGCAAAGTCGATCATCATGCGCGACGTTGATCCGTCGGCAATGTTGACGCTGATCGAGAAGCATCGCATCACTCATGCATTCGCAGTGCCTGTGCTGTTGCAGTTTGCACTAGTGATGCCGAACATCGGCACAACTGATTTCTCGAGCCTCGAGTTGATCGCCTACGGAGCATCGCCAATTTCTGAGGCAGTGCTAGAGGGCTCGATCAAGGCGTTTAAGTGTCCGTTTATGCAGGTTTATGGTTTGACTGAAACGACTGGCGTCGTAACAGTTCTTGGGCCAGAAGATCACGACTTGAGTTCAGCAAACAAAGGTCGCTTGCGTTCTTGCGGCAAGCCGTTTACCGGCATCGAATTGCGAATCGTCGACTCAGACACAGGCAAAGATGTGCCGAACGGTGAAGTTGGCGAAATTTGGATTCGTTCGCGTCAAATTATGAAGGGCTACTGGAAGATGCCCGAAGAGACGGCCAAGTCGATCGTCAAAGGTGGATGGTTCAGATCAGGTGACGCTGGCTACTTCGACAAAGACGGCTACGTCTATATTTTCGACCGAGTCAAAGACATGATTGTGTCGGGTGGCGAAAATGTATACCCAGCAGAAGTCGAGAACGCTTTGATGGCTCATCCAGCGATTGCAGATGTGGCCGTGATTGGTGTGCCCGACGAGAAGTGGGGCGAGGTGCCGATGGCGCTTGTCGTGCGCAAACCAGACACGCAAGTTACCGAACAAGAGATTATTTCGTATGCCCGAGAGCGTCTTGCCGGTTTCAAAACTCCGAAATCAGTTGGCTGGGTCGATGCCTTGCCGCGCAACCCGAGCGGCAAGATTCTTAAAAAAGTATTGCGTGAGCCATACTGGGTAGGTCACACTCGACGCGTTAACTAGATTTCGCGACAGCGAAAAGCAGAAAGTAGTTATATGAAACTTTCAATGATGATCAACTACATTTCTGATTTTCAAACATCAGCCAAACGGGTAGCCGAGCTTGAAAAAGTTGGCCTCGATATGGTTTGGGTTGCCGAGGCTTATAGCTATGACGCGATTTCGCAAATTGGATATTTGGCTGCAGTGACCGAACGTGTACAAATCGGTACCGGCATTATCAATGTGTTTTCGCGAACTGCTGCGCTAACCGCAATGACGGCAGCAGGTTGCGACTACGTCAGCAACGGTCGATTTGTTTTAGGTCTCGGCGCTTCTGGTCCGCAAGTCATTGAGGGCTTTCATGGTGTGCCATACGAAAAGCCGATGCAGCGCACGAAAGAATATATAGAGGTATGTCGTGAAGTGTGGCGTCGAGAGCAGCCGCTCAATTACCAAGGCAAGACAGTGCAAGCACCGTTGCCCGAAGGTCAGGGCACAGGCTTGGGCAAGGCGTTAAAACTTATTAATCATCCGGTGCGAAGCGAGATACCGATTTGGTGGGCGTCGCTTAAAGATAAGAGTGTTGAGGCGACTGCAGAGATGGCCGACGGTTGGATGCCGGTTTTCTTTTTGCCAGAGAAATTCGAAAATGTTTGGGGTAAGTCGTTGAAGGCCGGTCTCGCGAAGCGTCAGTCTGGATTGAAACAACTTGATGTCTCGGCTGGTGGCATGTTGCATATTGATGAGTCGCTGACACCAACAAAACAGCATGAGGTTTTAGATTTCGCTCGACCAAGTTACGCGTTATATGTCGGTGGCATGGGTGCCCGAGGTAAAAACTTTTATAACGACATGTGTCGCGACTATGGCTATGAAAAAGAAGCAGTTGAAATTCAAGATCTGTATCTTGACGGTAAAAAGAAAGAAGCCGCCGCAGCGATACCCGCCGAGTGGTTAGAGCTTTCAAATCTTGTCGGGCCACGAAGTTATATCAAAGAACGAATTGGTGCGTTCAAAGAAGCAGGTGTGACTGTGCTTCAGGTGAACCCAGTTGGTCCCGACCCTGTGCGCGAGATTGAAACTCTTCGTTCGATTTTGGACGAGGCGTAATTTTTGTCGAACTAGCTAGTCGTTGCGTTTAGTTTCAAGTTGGCGCGAACATTTCGCGTCGCCAGCAAATAGATAATTGACGAGCAAATTGCAATTACTGCAAACACTGCGATTGTGCCGCGTGCACCGATGTATTCAGAGACGACACCAGCAAGCAAACTGCTGAGCCCGAGTGAGAGAGTGATTAACGCAAAGTCGCCGGCCAAAACTCGTCCGCGCATTTCGTCGGGGCAACGCACTTGTAATCCATAAGTTGAAAGCGTCCATTGAGCACCACCACCTAAGTGGGCAAGCCCAATAAAAATTGCCGCAACAATCAGAACGGGTGAAACGGCAGCAGCGAGATAACCACCGGCGAACCCAAGGCCGGCAACGCCGCAGACCAAGATCACGCGAGACAAATCGTTTTTGACAAATCGTGCGGCAACCAATGGCCCGAGCGCACTGCCAACACCGCGCAAGCCAAGCATCAAGCCGCGGCCCGCATCGCCGCTATTAAATGAGTCGGCTGCAAAAACTGCAAGTTGGCTGACGACGCCGGCACCAACGGCAAAAGTCATCTTTGACATCAACAGCGCCATGATCGCAGGGTCAGATTTCGCAAGATGAAGTGCTTCGCCCATGTCGCGAATCGGGCGAATGCGTCGGGTTTGAATTTTCGTGCGAGCCTCTTGCATCGGGCGGGTAACTAGCGCGATCAGAAATGTCGCCACCAAAAAAGTGGCGATATCGGCAATGAATGCCGCGTTGCGACCAAATGCTTGCGAGAAAATACCGCCGATGCCAGCGCCGGCGGCCAGCATTACGCCCCAGCTGCTGCCAAAAATTGCGTTTGCTTGACGTAGTTCGTCGGGGTTTTTGGCCAAATTAGGGATCGCGGCTTCGAGTGCGGGGCGCACGAATGCTGCGAGTGCGGCGATTGAACCTTGGGCGACGAATGCAATCCAGATGCGTGAGTCACCGATCAACAAGAAACTTGCGGCGGCGATCGCTTGCAAAATTGAGACGACGATTAAAACTTTGCGACGGTCGTAGCGGTCGGCAACCGGCCCGCCGATTGGTGAGGCTAAAAATGACGGCAGTGAAAACGCAACGAGCAAAAGCGAGACGAGAAATTTTGAGCCTGTGAGATCTTGAACCAAGCCTGCAAGCGCGACGAAGGTGAACCAGTCACCCATAAACGAAAGATTTTGGGCGATGAATAGCAGGCGCAAGTCACGGTTGGTCTTTAAAACTTTGAACATTTAGTTGTTATCTTTTATTGCCGAGCGATTTTAAAATTTGCTCTGCTTGTTCGACGATCTGCGCCACGATTTTTCCGGCAGGTGTGACTTCGTTGATTGAGCCTGTGCCTTGACCAGCAGGGTAGAACTCGCGCGAAGCATCAACTTGCGTGCCAGATGGATGACCGAGGTGGTTCACATTTGCTTGAGTCGAAGCGATTGCCTGCAACGGAAACGTTTGAATCTCTTGTGGATGTTGTTCGTAGTGGTTGGTCCATTCGTTGCGAACAACCCGACATGGCTTGCCCGTGTATGAGCGGCTGATGACAGTGTCGTCTTCGCGGCTAGCCACGAGCGCTTCTTTGTATCCGTTAACTGCTCGTGCTTCGGGCGTGGCAATAAATCGTGTGCCGACCCAAATCGCATCAGCACCGAGGGCGAGCGAAGCAGCAAGACCACGACCGTCGAACAACCCACCAGCAGCGACAACCGGCACTTGCGCCGAGACAGCATCGACGACCTGTGGCACTAGCGCCATTGTTGCAACGAGACCCGTGTGGCCACCAGCTTCGGTGCCTTGAGCGACAACGAAGTCGCAACCACTGGCAACCGCGGCGACTGCGTGTCGAACTTTGCCACACATCGAACCAACCAAAATATTGTGACTGTGCAATAAATCAATCGCATCGCGGGGTACGCCGAGACCTGCAACAAAAATTCGCGCACCGCCATCAATTACATCGCGAATGCCTTGTTCGAAATGTTGTGGCAAAGCAGTTAATAGGTCAACGCCGAATGGCTTGCTCGTAAGTTTCTTGAGGTCGCTGATTTCACGTGCGAGTTCGCCTTCGCGCATTGTCGACGCGCCAAAAGTGCCGATGCCCCCGGCTTCACTTACCGCAGCCACGAGTTCGTGATACGAAACACCACCCATGCCCGCCAACATCACGGGGTGTTCGATTTCGAATAGTTCGGTGATACGTGTGCGCACGGCTAACTAACTTAGTTCGTCCTAGGCGAATGACTTGCTTTGAACGCACCGTCGCGCTTCAGAAATCTGCGGTGCCAACGCCACGGTGTCAGCGCGGCAGCCCGTGGTTCGTCTTCAAACATCCACCGAACGAAATTGCGCCGTGTCCAGTCTGAGGCGCCTGCGAGACGTAAAACGCCGCGCGTAAGTATGGCATTTTTCAAAATCTTGCCGAGCACGAAACTCATTCGGTGATCGGCGAAAAAATCGCGCTTGATTTTTCGAGCATAAAATTTGCAGATTTTGTGTTGGTTGTATTGCGATGAACTCGTTATTGCTTCACCAGCGAGCACGCCAGTAAGCAAAGCCTGACCGATGCCTTCGCCGGTCATCGTGTCGGCGGCGCAAACTGCATCGCCGATAAATAATGTGCGACCTGAAAAAAGTTTTGCCGACGTGATGCGTGCCGGAATCGGCCAGGCCGTGTGTCGACCTTCGAGCGTCGCGTCTTGACCGAGCGCCGATGCAATATGTGGGCGAGTGAGAAGTTCTACCCAAAGCGCTTTCATTTCTTGCACCGTGTATTTTGATCCACGCAAAATGCCAAACCCGATGTTGGCGCGACCGTTCGGCAACGGAAACGACCAGGCATAACCCGGCAACAAGTCTTTTTCGAACCAAACGAACAGTCGCTTGCTGGCAGGACCGGTGACGTTGTTGACGTATTGGCGAAACGCGTGCCACTCGCCGAGGTATCCGCTTTGTGCGACACCAAGAGATTTGCGCACGGGTGACCACATGCCGTCGGCGGCGATCAAAAATTTGGCTTTGATTTCTTTGAATTCGTTTGGCGAATCAGTGTTGATGATAATTTCATTTGAATTTTGTTGCGCAACTGAGATAAATGCGCAATTTTCGACAATCCGAACACCACTTGCTCGCGCGTGCTGCACGAAAGCATTGTCGAGTTCGATTCGTGGGGCAATCGCAGCGAATTGGCCCGCGCTACTTTCGCGTGCATTTGGCAGATCTAGTTGAATCTCGCGACCCGACGGTGAGCGAAGCGCAACTTCGTCGCAGATTTGATAATTCGCAACTGTGCTCGGGTCAAAGCCGAGCATCTCAAGAATTCGTAGCGCGCCAGTTGTCAGACCGTCACCGCAACATTTGTCGCGCGGAAAAGTGGCTTTGTCGATGATCAACACATCTTTGCCACTAGCAACGAGGGTGAGTGCCGCAGCAACGCCCGCCGGACCTGCGCCGACTATTAATACGTCGCAGTGGCTTGTTGCTTTTTGTTGCAAAATAGCATTGACCACGAGCCTCAGGCTAGAGTTCTCGGCGATGAGTCGCTTATGTGAAGGTCGAGTAGTAATTGTCACTGGTTCAGGCCGCGGAATTGGTCGCGAGCATGCTTTGAGCCTCGCCAAGCACGGGGCATTTGTTGTCGTCAACGATCTCGGCGCAGGCGTCGATGGCAAAGGTGGCGACGAATCACCCGCGCAACAAGTTGTCAATGAAATTGAAGCGATGGGTGGCAAAGCGATAGCCAACGGCGACGATATTTCATCCTGGGATGGTGCTGAGCGCTTGATCAAGACCGCCGTAGAAACTTTTGGCGATTTGCATGCTGTGGTCAATAACGCGGGCATCTTGCGCGACCGAATGTTGGCCAATATGAGCGAAGAAGAATGGGACGCCGTAATCAAAGTGCACCTCAAGGGCACTTTTGCGCCGTCGCGACATGCGGCTGCTTATTGGCGAGACCAAAGCAAAGCAGGCAAACCAGTTGACGGACGAATCATCAACACGTCTTCTGTGTCTGGCATTTACGGCAATGTGGGTCAAACAAATTACGGTGCGGCAAAAGCAGGCATTGCTGCGTTCACAACAATTGCATCACTTGAACTTGCGCGATACGGCGTAACTGTTAACGCGGTCGCGCCAGTTGCGTTGACTCGAATGACAGAAAATCTCGGACCAGCACCAGAGACAGAGGCTGAGCGTGAACAACGCTCACCAAAGTGGATCGCGCCGATCGTGACTTGGTTGGCATCAACTGAATCGGCTGGCATTACGGGGCGAGTGTTTGAGGCCAGCGGTGATGTGTTGGCAATCGCCGAAGGTTGGCACCGTGGGCCGACACATAAGCCAGTTGATGATCCGACAAAACTTGGGCCAGTTGTCGAAGAGATGATGTCTAAAGCTCGGTTGAATGC
>CANLHV010000065.1 GCA_947490975.1 Acidimicrobiaceae bacterium | reverse complement strand
GGTGGGTGGTTTCGGTGGGGCAGCGCCGTAGATTGAAGGGGTCCACTTGGGCTAATACCTCGGGTGCGATGCCAACAACCAAAAGGTTGAGGCGACCAGATCTCTCACGGCCTGCGAGTGCAGCGCCAGATTGAGAGAATTCGAAAGGCAGAAAAGAAATGGCGATTAGTCCAACAAAAGACGTCATCAGCAAACACGGACAGCACGCAAAAGACTCCGGTTCACCAGAAGTGCAAATTGCACTTCTCACAGAACGAATCAACAGTCTCACCGAGCATTTGAAGAGCCATGTTAAAGACCACCACTCACGTCGTGGCCTTTTGATGATGGTTGGTCGTCGTCGCCGAATGCTTGACTACGTTCGCAAGAACGACATCGAAAAGTATCGAAAACTTCTCGAGTCGCTTGATTTGCGTCGTTAATCAATTTCTAATCTCGAATTAATAAACAGAAAACATAACCAACGAACAGAATGAAGTTGGTTGTCAGTTGAATATCTCGCGGGTGACTAAAAAGTTTGCGAGGTTTCCAACTGGGAACCGACCTTGTGTTCACAAAAGTCTGTGGCTCCGTAAATAAACGGCGCAGACACGAAAGGAATAACCATGGCCGAGGCCATTTCAGTAAGCGGTGCAATTTCAGGCACCGATAAAACTCTCTCATTTGAGACGGGTAAATTCGCTTTGCAATCGCAAGGTGCAGTAGTAGCAAAAATCGGCAAGACGACAGTTCTTGCAACAGCAAACGCAGCAAAGGGCGTGCGTGACGGCATCGACTTCTTTCCGTTGACAGTCGATGTTGAAGAGCGAGCATATGCAGCCGGAAAAATCCCAGGTTCGTTTTTTCGTCGCGAAGGTCGACCAAGTCAACAAGCGATTCTCACTTGTCGTTTGACAGATCGTCCATTGCGCCCAGCTTTCCCAGATGGCTACCGCAATGAGACCCAGGTCGTAATCACTGTTATTGGTGCCGACCAAACCAACCCGCACGATGTCTTGGCGATCAACGCGGCATCTGCCTCGTTCATGATCTCGGGCATTCCGTTTGATGGCCCAATCGGTGCAGTGCGTTTGGCTTTCAGCCAAGACGGCTCATGGATTGCTCATCCGACATTCGAAGAAGGCGAGCAATCGACTTTCGAATTGGTTGTCGCAGGTCGAGAACTCGACAATGGCGATGTTGCCGTGATGATGGTTGAAGCAGGTGGCACAGAAAAGAGTTTCACTTTCTACGCCGATGGCGCACCAAAAGTTACAGAAGAAGTCATTGCCAGTGGTCTTGAGACTTCGAAGCAATACATCAAAGAGTCGATAAAACTTCAGCGTCAACTAGTCGCAAGCGTTATCGCAACTCGTGGACCAATCGAGCCGCTCAAATACACACCCGTGCTCGACTACACCGACGAGTTGTTCGCCGCAGTTGAAGCTGCAGCAACGACAAAGCTTCAGCCGGCAATTCGCATCGCGCTAAAGAGCGATCGCAATGCAGCAATTGACGATGCAACTGCACAGACACTTGCTGAACTTGCCGAAAAGTTTCCTGCTCAAGAAAAGCAGATCAAAGAAGCCGTGCGTTCATTGACAAAGAAGCTTGTTCGCAAGCGAGTTGTCGACGAGGGCATTCGTATCGATGGTCGCGGTCCAGCCGATCTGCGTCCGGTTTCAGCCGAAGTTGGTTTGATACCGACAGCACACGGCACCGGCTTGTTTCAGCGCGGCGAGACTCAAGTACTCAACGTGTTGACAATGGCAATGCCAAAGATGAATCAGATGATCGATTCGATCACACCTGAGACTTCGAAGCGTTACATGCACGACTACAACATGGCGCCATGGGCGAACGGTGAAACCGGTCGCGTCGGCACGCCAAAGCGTCGCGAAATCGGCCACGGTGCACTCGCTGAGCGTGCGTTGTTTCCGGTTGTGCCAAGTCAAGAAGAGTTTGCCTACACATTGCGCTTGGTAAGCGAAGTGTTGTCATCAAACGGTTCGACATCGATGGCTTCAGTTTGCGCATCGAGTCTTTCATTAATGGATGCCGGTGTGCCGATTGTTGCGCCAGTCGCAGGTATCGCCATGGGTCTCATTTTTGATCAAGGCAAGTACACCGCGTTGACAGACATTCTTGGCGCAGAAGACGCATTCGGCGACATGGACTTCAAAGTCGCCGGCACTGCAGATGCAGTTACGGCATTGCAACTCGACACAAAAATCGAAGGTATTCCGAGCGATGTTTTGGCAAAGGCGTTGCAACAAGCCAAAGACGCTCGTTTGAAGATTCTCGACGTGATGAACTCAGCGATCAGTGCACCGCGTGCAACTGTCAATGAGAGTGCACCAAAGATTGTCACCTTTACGATTCCGCTTGACAAAGTCGGCGAAGTAATCGGACCAAAGGGCAAAGTCATCAACACGATTCAGCAAGAAACTGGTGCTGAAATCAACGTGTCTGACGACGGCGCAACTGGCATCATCACAATTGGTTCACCAGACAACGCAAAAGTTGAAGATGCGAAATCTCGCATCTTGGCGATTGTTGATCCACCAACTGCAGAACTCGGCGCTGTTTACACAGGTCGCGTGGTTAACACTGCGGCCTTTGGTGCGTTCGTAAATATTTTGCCTGGTCGCGATGGCTTGGTACATATTTCGAAGCTTGGCAATGGTCAGCGTGTTGCACGCGTCGAAGATGTGCTTAACATCGGTGACGAAGTGCAAGTTCGTGTCGACGACATCGACGATCGCGGCAAAGTAAGCCTCAGCTTGATTGGTCCAGATGGCGAAGTCATCAAGGGTTCAGGCGGCGGTTCTGCGGGTGCACAAACCGATCGCGGAGATCGCGGTCCACGTCCTCGTTCGAACGACCGCGGCGATCGCAATGATCGTCCGCGCTCGAATGATCGCGGCGACCGTGGTGGTCGTGGTGATCGCAATGATCGTGGTCCACGAAATGATCGCGGTGGTCGCAACGACCGCAATGATCGTCCACGTTCAAACGATCGTCCGCGCTCGAATGATCGAGATGGTCGCAGTGCTCCGTCAGATGCAGTCAGCGTAAGTTTCGAAGAAGAGTTTGACCGCGACTTGCGCAATGACCTCGGAGATCTCGGCTGAGATGACGATTCGCGTCGGTGTCATTGGCGCTGCCGGTCGGATGGGTGCAACGGTCTGCTCTGCAGTCGTTGCCGATAAAAACTTAGAACTTGTCGCCGCGGTTGATACCGCGTCGGCTGGTTCTGTGGTTCATGGCATGGCGGTGTCTTCAGAACTTCGTGCTCTCGCTGACGCCAAGGTTGACGTCGCCGTCGACTTCACGGTTGCGGCGGCTTCGCGCATCAACCTGCCTTGGTTGGCGATGCACAATATTCACGCTGTTGTGGGCACCACTGGGTTCACAGACAAAGACATCGAAGATTTCAAAAAAATGTTTTCGTCGAGTAACTGCATTGTTGCGCCAAACTTTGCGATTGGTGCCGTATTGATGATGCGCTTTGCTGAGATAGCTGCACCGTTTTTTGAAACCGCCGAGATAATCGAGATACATCACGATGGCAAAGCCGACTCACCGTCGGGCACGGCAATTTCAACCGCAAAACGCATGGCGAGTGCGAGCAATGCTTGGGCAAAAGACCCAACCACGCACGAAGCAATTGCTGGCGCGCGCGGCGCTAAAGGCCCGGGCGATATTCCGATTCATGCGGTTCGAATGCGCGGCGTCGTAGCAAATCAAGAAGTTGTGCTTGGTACTCAAGGTCAGACATTGACAATTCGTCACGACACGATTGATCGTGCGAGTTTTATGCCTGGTGTTGTCTTGGCGTGCAAAAAAATTGCCGAGTACAAGGGCTTTACCCTCGGGCTCGACAAGTTTTTAGAAATTTAAGCGCTGAATTTTTAGCGGTTAACTAGTTAGCGCAGCGAATTGACTGCAGCGTCGTAATTCGGTTCGCTGGCAATCTCGCTAACCAACTCAGTGTGCAACACTTTGCCTTTTTCGTCGGCGACAACGATTGCTCGCGCCAAGACACCTTTTAGTACGCCGTTTGTCAGGTTGACTCCGAATACAGAGCCAAAATTTGATCTGAACGACGAAGCAGTCTTGACGTTGCTGATACCTTCGCTGCCACAGAAGCGGCCCTGCGCAAACGGAAGATCTGCCGACACGCAGTAAACCTCGGTGTTTTGCAAACTTGCAGCAATCTCGTTGAACTTACGAGTGCTTGTCGCGCAAGTGGGTGTGTCGATACTTGGGAAGATATTAAAGATCACTCGCTTGCCGGCGATGTCTTTATTGCTGATGTCTTTGAGTGCGCTGGTTGTCAACGAAAACTTTGGCAAAGATTTGCCTGTCTTGGGCAATTTGCCGCTCACCGAAACCGGGTTGCCACCCAAAGTAACTGTAGAGCCTGTTTTTTTAGCAGATTTCTTTGCTGTCTTTTTAACGGCTTTCTTTTTTGCTTTTTTTGCACTCTTCTTTTTTGATGCCATGGTTTCTCCTGGTCACGTAGTTTTGGGTCTGCCCTTGCGAGCTGATTGCAGTGTTGATGCTATAAAAAGCGCGCCAACAACCCACCATTGGTAGCGCTCGATATAACTTAAAAAGTCACGGATTTGCTCTTCGAACAATTTGCCACCGCGCCACAACACAATTAGCTTCAGCACGACACCCAAAATCAAGAGCGGCACGAACTTTTTGGGCGACATTCGTCGGTGGCCGAGTAGCAAGCAAACGATGTTGCTGCCCGGCATAAGCACAAGAATTGCGGGTCCTGCCTTGTCGACGAGGCGCTCTGTCCATTTATATATGGCAGGTAATTCGCCCATGTTGCCCTCAACCCAGCCGAGGGCTTTTGTGCCATACCAGCGACCAACAAAATAAAGCGCAATGCCAGCGATCAGCACGCGCGTAAAACCAATTATCGAATAACTAAAAAGATCGATATATGGCACTGAGCCGAACAAATTGCGATTTCGTGAACTGAGCATCAACACAAGTCGCGGTCGTTCATCGACAAGTGCGGGGCCGATGTTGCTGCCAATTGTGCCGATTACAAATAACAAGGTTGTAAGCGTCAGCACTGCTTTTCGCATTCGTAGCACGGTAGCCGACTTGCTACGGTAAATAAGAGATAGTCACGATATTTGATATCAACTACAAGTTCTTTTGGGGGAGCAATGAAGGGTTTGATGCAGAACACGCCATTGACGATGGTGCATCTTTTTGAGCGAGCCGAAAATTATCACGCTGACAAGACGATCACGACTGCAACTGCAATCGGCAAAGATCGCACAACCTATGGCGAGTGGGCCGCGCGAACACGTCAACTTGGTGGCGCGCTCGACAAACTAAAAATTTCAAATGACGGACGTGTTGCAACATTCGCGTGGAATACTGCCCGACACCTTGAACTTTATTTTGCTGCGCCGTGCACTGGGCGCGTTTTGCACACTTTAAACATTCGCTTGTTTCCCGAGCAACTGACTTATATTGCCAATCACGCTGAAGACGAAGTTATTTTCGTTGACCGCTCGTTGTTCGCCCTGCTCGCGCCGCTGTTGCCGACGTTCAAAACTGTCAAACATCTCGTAATCATGGACGACGGCAAAGGTGACGTGCCCGATTCGGTGCCCGGCATGCAGATGTACAACTACGAAGAACTAATCAAAGGTGTATCTGGGGTCGCATTCAAAATCACCGATGAAAATTTGGCGGCCAGCATGTGTTACACGAGTGGCACAACGGGCAACCCGAAAGGCGTCGTTTATAGTCACCGCTCGACTTATATGCACACGATGGGTGCGATGATGGTCGATTCGCTCGGTGCTCGCGAGAGTGATGTGATTTTGCCAGTCGTGCCGATGTTTCACGCCAACGCATGGGGTTTGGCGCATGCCGCAGTTGCGTGTGGGGCAAGTCTTGTTATGCCTGGCCCAGATCTTTCTGGCAAGGCGATCGCAAATTTGATCGTCGAAGAAAAAGTAACTGTTGCCGCAGGTGTGCCAACAATTTGGATGGGCGTATTGCCAGAACTAAAGGGTCGCGATACTTCTTCGTTGCGTGTTATTCCTGTTGGTGGCAGTGCGGTGCCAAAAGCATTGAGCGAGGCCTATCGCGAAACAATCGGTCTGCCGATTTTGCAAGCCTGGGGCATGACCGAGACGAGCCCGATCGCCGCTACTTGCAACTTGTCGCTTGCTGATCAGCAGAAACCAATCGAAGAACAAGCCGAGTTACGCACGACAGTTGGCACAATTAATTTCGGCGTCGATTGTCGTGTTGTGTTGCCCGGTACGACCACACCTGTGCCGTGGGATGGCGAGACGAGCGGCGAGTTGCAATGCGCAGGCTCATGGATCGCTTCGACTTATTACAACGACCCCCGCGCCGCCGAAAGTTTTACCGAAGACGGTTGGCTGCGCACCGGTGATGTCGCAACTATGGATTCTTCAGGTCGCATTCGGCTTGTTGACCGCACGAAAGATCTGATCAAGACCGGTGGTGAATGGATCTCATCTGTTGAAATTGAAAACGAACTGATGTCGCATCCGAAAATTAAAGAAGCAGCGGTTGTCGGCGTACCGCACCCCAAATGGTCAGAGCGCCCGTTGGCCTGCGTGGTGCTGAACCCCGGCGAGTCGCTAACAAAAGATGAAGTGCTCGACTACATTCGGCCGAGATTGGCTAAATGGCAAGTGCCAGATGACGTCGTGTTCATTGACGAAGTACCAAAAACCAGCGTTGGCAAATTTTCTAAAAAGACACTGCGTGACAGGTTCGCAGATTATGTCTTGCCGACTATTTAGAAATTAACCC
>CANLHV010000064.1 GCA_947490975.1 Acidimicrobiaceae bacterium | reverse complement strand
TTTAAGCGCGCCCAAATTTCTTTGACTCTTCAGCGAACTGCTTGGCGATTTGTGAAGTAATAGACGCATTTGTTCTTGAGATCGACTGCACAAAGTCATAGCTCGTGATGTGGCTTGGCTCAATGCCTTTTCGAGCCCGATCAAAAGCAATGCTCGCCGCGCGTTGCGAAGCCAATTCGATATCGCCCGGAGTAAAGCCTTCAGTGGCTTTGACCAAATCTTTGATTTTCACATCTTGCGTGTCGAGTCGAGCCAGAATTTTCGTCCACAGCGCGTGGCGGGCGTCTTCGTCTGGTGGGCCAATTGGTATGACGAGGTCAAACCGACCAGGGCGCAACACTGCAGGGTCGATGTTGTCGACGAAGTTTGTCGCACAGACAAGAAGATGCCCAGCACGAGTGCGAAATGCGGGGATCATTTTGAGCAGTTCGTTGACTACACCGCGAGTGCTCGGGCTCTCGGTTCGCGCCGTTGCGATCTCGTCAACTTCGTCAATAAACACAACGATGTTTTCGAGTTTGAGCAGTTCGGTGAGCGCGTCGCGAAGTTCAGCAGCAAGTGAATTTTCGCCGCTATCAAGTTTTGATGGCAGCAACTCAACAAACGGCCAGCCAAGTCGCCCGGCGATTGCACGAGCGAAAGTCGTTTTGCCTGTGCCGGGAGGGCCAAAGAGCATTACTGCAGACGGTGCGCTCACACCAATCTTGGCCGCCAACTCGGGGTCAGCAAGCGGGGCAATGATTCGATTTTCGATCAAAGTTTTTTCAGCTTCCATGCCGGCTACGCGGTCCCACAATGCGGCATCGCAAAGTTCGCCACCCCACTGATCAAGAACCCGCATTGCAGATGGTTCGATCGGTTCTGATTTTTCGTAAAGCACGAGACCGTGAGTCGGGCTGAAGCCGCGGTTGACGAGTGCTGTTTGACCTGCCTCAAAGTTTGTTAAGAGCGCAGAAATTTTGCGTATACCTTCGTGCAACAGTTTTTCTTCAAGACGCTGAAGCATCGCTGAGCCGATGCCTTGATGTCGCCACTTCGGGCTAATCGCGACGATGTTGATCCAAGCATCGTCGTTGCTGATTCGACTTGAAACTAAACCGACGACCTCGTTTTCTGCCACTGCAACAATTGCAGGTGAGCCAGCGCTGGTGTCGGCGACAAACTTAGCGATGTCAACTGGTCTCGAGTCGGGTAGACCGCGACAAAGTTCGAGCAGACGAACCGCCGACGAGATATCGCCAGGTACTAGGTCGCGTACTTTGTACACAGAATAAGGCTAGGTCTACAAACGTCGCCTGAGCGCCATTATTTAGCCCGATAACTCGTGGGCAAGTAGGTTAAAGGCATGGAATTTAGATATCTCGGCAACAGCGGTTTCAAAATCTCGGCGATCAGTTACGGCAACTGGATCACCCACGGCAGTCAAGTTGAAGAAGATGCCGCCAATGCATGCGTCAAGCGTGCACTCGACCTTGGCATCACAACTTTTGATACGGCCGATGTTTACGCCGGCACTCGTGCCGAAGAAGTTCTGGGTCGTGCGCTTGCCGGCGTGCCGCGCGAGAGCATCGAAGTTTTCACCAAGGTCTATTGGCCGACTGGTGCGGGCGTCAATGATCGCGGTTTGTCGCGCAAGCACATCATGCATTCGATTGATGCGTCACTTAAGAGAATGAAACTAGATCATGTCGATCTTTATCAGGCGCATCGCTTCGATGTTGAAACACCGCTCGAAGAGACGATGCTCGCTTTTGCTGACATCGTGCGCCAAGGCAAAGCCCTATATATAGGTGTCTCAGAATGGGATGCAGACCAGATCACTCGCGGTGCGGCACTCGCGCGAGAATTAAAAGTCCCGTTTATTTCGAATCAACCGCAATATTCGATGTTGTGGCGCGTGATTGAACAAGAAGTTATTCCGGCTTCACAAGATGCCGGCATGTCGCAAATTGTTTGGTCGCCGATGGCACAAGGTGTGTTGAGCGGCAAATACTTGCCAGGTCAACCACCACCGGCTGGCTCACGCGCAACCGATGAACTAAGTGGCAAAAACTTCATTGCACGCTGGCTCAACGATGATGTTTTGACTCGTGTGCAACAACTAAAACCAATTGCTGAAAAAGCCGGTATCTCGATGGCGCAAATGTCAATCGCCTGGACGTTGCAAAATAAGAACGTGGCGTCAGCAATTGTTGGCGCAACCCGACCCGAGCAACTCGACGACAATGTCAAGGCTGCAGGCGTGGTTCTTGATGCCGACACCTTGAAGGCAATCGACAAAGTTCTTGATGGCGTTGTAATTAGCGACCCAAGAAAAACCGAGTCGCCAAAAACAAGGCCATAAGTTTTAGCGGTTTTTAACCGCCGCTTCTTTATTTGTCGAAGCGGTCGAGGTTCATCACCTTTGTCCATGCGGCGACGAAATCGCGCACGAACTTTGTCTTCGCGTCGCTTTGAGCGTAGACCTCGGAGAGTGCACGCAGTTGCGAGTTTGATCCGAAGATCAAGTCATTGCGTGTGCCTGTCCAGATGACTTTGCCTGTCTTGCGATCGCGACCTTCAAACAACTCTTCTGATTTGTCTGTCGGCTTCCAATCGATGTTGATGTCAGTCAAGGCCACGAAGAAGTCGTTCGTCAGAACGCCCGGTGTCTTGGTGAACACACCATGGCTTGAACGCTTGTAGTTGGCGTTCAATGCCCTCATGCCACCAACCAGCACTGTCATTTCTGGCGCGCTGAGTGTGAGCAAGGCAGCTTTTTCAAGCAACAACTGTTCAGTTGTTTGTACATGGCCCGGACGCAGATAGTTGCGGAAACCATCAAAAGTTGGTTCAAGCACTGCGAACGAATCGACGTCGGTCTGCTCGGCCTTGGCATCGCCACGACCTGGCAAGAACGGCACTTCAACTTTCACGCCAGCATCTTGTGCAGCTTTTTCGACTGCAGCGTTACCGCCGAGAACGATCAAGTCGGCAATTGAGAAGCCGGTTTCTGCGCTGAGAGCCTCGTAAACCTTGAGAGCCTTCGCCAATTCAGTTGGGTCGTTTGCTTCCCAATTTTTCTGAGGTGCCAAACGAACTCGTGAGCCGTTTGCACCGCCACGCTTGTCTGTGCCTCTGAATGTTGAAGCTGATGCCCATGCTGTGAAGACCAAATCTGAAACTGAAAGTCCGCTTGCGAGGATCTTCTTCTTCAGGTTTGCAACGTCTGCTGCAGTCGGCACTTTGCCCGGCTTCGGAACTGGATCTTGCCAAATCAAATCTTCCTTTGGCACCAAGTTGCCCAAGTAACGAGACTTTGGACCCATGTCGCGGTGGTTCAGTTTGAACCAAGCACGAGCGAAAGCGTCTGCAAACTTGTCTGGGTTTGCATAGAAGTCTTTCGAAACCTTGAGGTAAGCAGGATCAAACTTCAGCGCAAGATCTGCTGTCGTCATGATCGGTGCATGCTTTCGCGATGCATCGTGCGCGTCTGGCACTGTGCCAGCCATTGCTCCACCTTTCGGAATCCACTGTTGAGCACCTGCAGGGCTCTTGGTCAACTCCCATTCGTTCTCGAGAAGAATCTTGAAGTAGTCGTTGTCCCACTGCGTCGGGTTTGTTGTCCATGCACCTTCGATGCCGCTGGTGATTGTGTCGACGCCGCGACCTGAACCCATTGAGTTCAACCAACCAAGACCCATTGCGTGAATCGGTGCTGCTTCTGGTTCTGGCCCAACGAACTTGCCTGGGTCACCAGCACCGTGTGCTTTACCGAATGTGTGACCACCTGCAACAAGTGCAACTGTTTCTTCGTCGTTCATCGCCATGCGAGCGAATGTTTCGCGAATGTCACGAGCCGACAAAACTGGATCTGCAACTCCGTTCGGACCTTCTGGGTTGACATAGATCAAACCCATTTGAACTGCTGCCAACGGGTTGGCAAGTTCGCGATCACCTGAGTAACGCTCATCGGCAAGCCATGTTGTTTCTGTGCCCCAATAAGTGTCATCTGATTCGTAAACGTCTGGGCGACCGCCGGCAAAACCGAACGATTTGAAACCCATCGTTTCGAGAGCAACATGACCCGTGAGGATCATCAAGTCAGCCCACGAAATTTTGTTGCCATACTTTTGTTTGATCGGCCAAAGAAGTCGGCGTGCCTTATCGAGGTTGCCGTTGTCTGGCCACGAGTTGGTTGGTGCGAAACGTTGCATACCTGCGCCGCCGCCGCCACGACCGTCCGAAGTTCGGTATGTACCAGCCGCGTGCCATGCCATGCGGATGAAGAACGGACCATAATGGCCGTAGTCGGCTGGCCACCAATCTTGTGAATCTGTCATCAAGACGGAGAGATCTTTTACTACTGAATCAAGATCAAGTGACTTGAACTCTTTTGCATAATCGAAATCAGGATCCATCGGATCGCCAACTTCTGGATTGTTATGAAGAACTCGAACGTTGAGTTGATTTGGCCACCACTTTGTATTTGTGGTGCCCATGTTTTCTGCTGTGATTGCTCCGCCTGAAAATGGGCAGCTGCTGGTTTGGTTGTTTGTCATGCACTCATTCTCGGCTGTTTTTGTCCATAAGGCAAATCGTGTTTTCGGCGAAGTATCATAAGATTTAGTTATGTCACTGCCAACCCTTCAGCAACTGCGTTATTTCGTTGCCATTGCCGATTCGGGCTCATTTGGCGTTGCAGCCGATGAGCAATTTGTCTCACAGCCGGCACTGAGTGCTCAGATAAAAGAGCTTGAGCGAAAGTTAGGCGTCACGCTTTTCGAGCGCACAAATCGTGGTGTTCTGTTGACAACACATGGCGACGAAGTGTTGAAGCGGGCTCGTGCAGTTTTGCGAGAAGTTGTCGGTCTTGTCGAGGCAACCAAGCATGATGGCAAACATCTGCGCGGCGAAATTGGTCTCGGCGTCATACCGACGCTTGCTCCGTATGTTTTGCCAGATGTGGTTCGCTCGTTTAAAAATTCGCACCCAGACGCCGAGTTGCGAATATTTGAGATGACAACAAACAAACTTTTAGATTCGCTGCGTCGAGGCGAAATTGATCTCGGTCTTTTGGCGTTGCCAGTTTTTTCTGATGAGTTTCTCACAGCACCAATTGCCGAAGACAAGTTCTTGTTGGCGATGCCGACAAATCACGAATTAGCTAGTTCGAAATCGCCGCTCAAGTTAGAAAAGTTGCGGGGCGAGCGAGTGATACTTCTCGAAGAAGGGCATTGCCTTCGTGACCAGGTTGCACAAGTTTGTCAACTTGCATTCAGCGAGCCAAGTGAAATTCAAGCAACGAGTATGGCGACACTTTCGCAAATGGTCGCCGCAGGCATGGGCGTCACTTTGCTGCCCGAGTGCGCAGAAAAAGTTGAAGCGGGTTCGGGTCGCGGCATCGTCACACGTCGGTTCGCGGGCCAATCACCGAGTCGCACCATCGGTCTCATTTGGCGCAGGTCGTGGCCGTTCGCTGAAATGTTTAATGACATAGCCGAAAAAATTGGCAAGAACAATCGGTTTTCGCAAAACGTAAGTTCTTAAATAATTAGCGAACTATTACTCGCAACTGCCGACCACAGTTCGGCTGTCTGCGCCGCCAGACATGTTTCCGTTTTCGTCGATCACAATCATGTTTGCGTGACCAAAACCCGAGTCAAGTCGAGGGCGTTGCTCAACTTGGTGTCCTCGTGAGGCGAGTTCGCGTAGCCAACTTTCTGGTGCGTGTCCTTCGACTTGCACGGTTGGTGGTGATTGCGAGGTCCAAGTGTCGAAACCGGTGATTGGTCCACGAAGCACCCAACGACCCGCATCAACAATTTCTGCTGGCTTGCGTGCGGCACCGCCATTTCGCAGCAGTCGAGTAATAAGTTGCAAAATTATTTGGGGTTGAGCATCGCCGCCCATTGTTCCGAGCACCGAAAGAAGAGAACCATCTTTTCGGGTGATCAGCGCGGGGCACAACGTGTGAGGTGGTTGTCGACCAGCCGTAAGTTCAGATTCGTGCCCGCGCATCAACGAAAAACCGAGACCGCGATTGTGCAAGTTAATGCCGGTTCGTTGCTCGACAAGCCCAGAGCCAAAACCCGACGCATTTGAGTTAATCAAAGAAACACCCATTGAATTGCGGTCGACTGCACACATATATGTAGTGTCACCGTCTTGGCCCACATGGTGGCGCAGCGATGCAGATTGCGGGCTGATCAACGACTTGCGTTTGACGAGTTCTTTGAGAGTGGCGCCGAGGTTGGCGCGGTCGTGCAGTACTTCGGTTCGGTCATAACCGACGGCTGTTGATGCTTCAATCAGCAGGTGAGCCCACTGCGCATCGTTCGGGTCATCAGGAAGATCAAGTTGCTCGCTGATTGCGAGTGCCGCCAGAAACAAATAACCCTGCGATGGGGCAGCAGTCGACCAAACACGATGACCGTATACGTCAACTGAAATCGGTTTGTCCCACGTTGCGCTTGCGCTCGCAAGATCTTCGCGTGTGTACATGCCACTTGCCATTTCGATTAGGCCCTCGGCGAACTCGCCTGCATAAAAAGCATCGCGACCGTGTGTGGCAACCGCACGAAGAGTGCGCCCGAGACCTGGCCGTTTAATAGTTGGCGCAACTTCTGTTGTCGCCGAATAAAGATCTTTAAAATTTGGTTTCAAAGCCTCGTCAAGTCGCTTAAACGAGTTGATTAAAAGTGGTGAAGACCTAAAGCCGTTTTCGGCAAGATGAATTGCATCGGCAAACAAAAGTTCGAGAGGCAGAGTGCCAAAGCGTTCATGAAGGGCGAGCCATCCGGCTACACATCCGGGCACAGTTACCGAATTGAAGTTCGCGTTCATTGGCACGTGCGTGAA
>CANLHV010000063.1 GCA_947490975.1 Acidimicrobiaceae bacterium | reverse complement strand
ATCATCAGACCAGAATCGACGCCAGCGTTGAACGCCAAGAAAGCCGGAAGCCCCATTGATCGATTTACATCGAGCATTCGGTCGGTGCGACGCTCGCTGATTGAGCCGAGATCGCATGTGGCGATCGCCAAAAAATCAAGCACGTAGCCGACTGGCGCGCCGTGGAAGTTGCCGTTTGAACGAATCTCGCCAGTCTTGGTGACAACTGGATTATCGATCATCGCGGCAAGTTCGCGATGAGCAACATTCGAGGCATGAGTAAGCGTGTCGCGTACGGCGCCGGCGACTTGCGGCGCGCAACGAAGTGAATATGCATCTTGAACGCGAGTGTCGTCGAAGCGATGCGACGCCACGAGGGGAGAATTTTTCAGAAGCGTGAAAATGTTGGCAGCACTTGCCACCTGACCGGGATGACTGCGAAGCGGTTCGTGCATTTCTGGTGCGAAAACTTGGTCTGTGCCAAGAAGAGATTCGACACTAAGCGCCGTCGCAATGTCTGCAAGGGTGCAAAGTTCGTGAAGATCGGTGATTGCCAAGAGCAACATGCCGAGCATGCCATCGGTGCCGTTGATGAGTGCCAAGCCTTCTTTTTCGCGCAGCAAAATTGGTTTGATGTTGTTTTCATTGAGTACATCAATTGATGGTCGGCGGCGACCCGATTTGTCGAAGACTTCACCTTCACCCATGAGTGCGAGAGCACAATGTGACAACGGTGCAAGATCGCCACTGCAACCGAGTGAGCCATATTCATAGACAACGGGCGTGATCGACGCATTAAGCATCGCCGCCATTGTTTCGGCAACAACTGGTCGAACTCCTGTTGCTCCGCTGCAAAGAGTGCGAAGTCGCAACAACTGCATTGCGCGCACCACTTCGGTTTCGACGACATCACCCATGCCTGCGGCATGTGAACGAATTAGCGATTGTTGCAAAGCAACCCGGTCTTTTAGTGCGATGTGTTTTGTTGAAAGTGCACCAAAGCCAGTTGAGATGCCATAAACAGGCTGATCAGACTTGGCGAGATCTTCAACAATTTTGCTTGATCGCGCGATGGCCTCTAACGCACTTGGGGTAATTTCGACTTCAGCACTCTCGCGGGATACTTTGACGACTGATTCGCGGTCAAGACCCGAAGTATTAATCAAAACTTTCGCATTTGCCACGAGAGAACTCTAGTTCTCGTGCACGCTTTTAAAAAAAGTTAGACCGACTTGCTGTAAACGGGTTGATCGTAAGGCTTAAACGTGAATCGGCGAACGAGTTCGAGATAACCGCCTTTGTAAAGCGAATCAATTTTTTCGGCACGTTCATATGCGCCGGTGCGCTTGGCAACTTTGGGCACTTCATACCACGGTGCTGAAGGTTCGTCGTGGTGGGCTATGTGCAGGTTGTTGTTGAGCATAAGTAAGCCCATAAGCCAGCCAGCATCGATCATCGCGGTGCGGGTTGATTCGTTGTCAAGAGTTTTGTGTTCGGCAAACGATCGCATCATGTTTAGTGAGTGTGAGCCAAAGACGCCACCAATTAGATATTCGACCATTGACATGCCAGCCAAATTGTTGACGATAAAGACGATTGCAACAAGTGCGGGAATGTGCAGCATCCATGCGGCGCGGGCGTTGCCGACATTACGCACGGCACGCCAAGCGTCGGCAATGAAATATTGAACTGCACTAACGACGGACCAAACGGTTAAACGAAAAGCGAGAGTGCGATTAGCCCAGTAGATCGAGCGAAAGAAGCGACCTGAGGTTTGCCACTTTTCGGGCATTGCGTAGTAGCTCTCGGTGTCGAGTTGTGGGTGGGTAAGCGTCGTGTTGTGATGGCTAATGTGGTCGCGTTTGAATGACAAAAACGGAACCCACATAGTTACAGAGAGTGAAGCGAGTGCAGCGTTAAGTTTTGAATTGCGAAACGGGTGACCGTGCACGAGTTCGTGTTGCAGACTTAAGTGCCATGCACCGAACCAAGTAAGAAGCGCAAAAGTCGCCCACCACGGCAACTGTTTGTGTGTGAAAACAGATGCGAACCAACCGACATAGACGAGAACGGCGATTATTAACGTGCGCCAGTCACCAGAAGACTTCAAGATTGAGCGCGCACCTGCTTTGCTTGTCACGATTGCAGGATTGACTGTTGTCGACACTTTCAAAATTTTATCGCAAAGAACCCGCCGAAAGTTGCCCACGCACAAAAACGGCATCGACAAGTTTCACACCTGGGCGATATGCCAAGTGAATGTGACTTCGTGAATTAAGAACTGCGAAGTCGGCTTGCGAGCCAACCGCCAAGTTGCCGATGTCGGTGCGACGCAATGCGGCCGCACCGCCAGCGGTTGCTGACCAGACTGCCTCATCGCAAGTCATTTTCATGTTGAGCACTGCCAATGAGATAGCCAGGGGCATTGAAGTCGTATATGACGAACCCGGATTGCAGTCAGAGGCGAGTGCGACTGTCACACCAGCATCAATTAATCGTCTCGCGTCAGGAAACTGAGAGCGAGTGCATAGTTCGGCAGTTGGCAACAGAGTTGCAACAGTCTTGCCTTTGCTGTCGGCAAGAGCGCTGATGTCAGCCGCATCAAGATGTGTGCAGTGGTCGCACGATGCAACGCCGAGCTCGACGCCCAATTGCACCCCGCCGCCATGTTGCAACTGATTGGCGTGAATTCGCAGCCCGAGACCTGCTTTGGCGCCTGCTTGCAGAATGGCTCGCGCATGATCAACTTCGAAAGCACCACGATCACAAAACACATCGATCCATTTTGCGTGTGGTGCACAATTTTTTAGCATCTCGCCACAAATTAGATCGACATATTCGTTGATTTGAGATTCGGCGGGCACAACATGGGCGCCGAGGAAAGTTGTTTCTGAGGTGATTGCATTTGCAACTTGTAGTGAACGAGTTTCGTCGACAACTGAAAGCCCGTATCCAGATTTTGTCTCAAGAGTCGTCGTGCCGGTGTGCAGTGCTTCATTGGCGAGTCGGCGAGCATTTGCGACGAGTGCATCGTTATCGCTGTTGCGTGTTGCGGCAACAGTCGTGCGAATGCCGCCTGCCGAATATGGCTTGCCCGACATGCGTGCTTCAAACTCTTCAGCTCGGTCGCCGCCGAACACCAAGTGAGTGTGACTATCTACAAAGCCTGGGATGATCGCTCGACCGTTGAGATCGATTGCGTTCGACTTATATTCACGTGGCAAGTTTGCAGCCTCACCTGCGAATGCGATTTTGTTGTCGTCACCAACTACCAGTGCGGCGTTTTCGATTATGCCGAGTTTGCCGCGCTCAAGAGTTGTGTCGTTTGTGACGAGAGTAGAGATGCCTGTTAGAGCAAGCACTACGAACCAAACTTCGCGACGAGGTCCTTAACTCTGATGACGAAGTCATGGTGATGAAATTTGTCGAATGAGTCCCAAGTTGTGAAAGTCTTCGAGTCTTTGACTTTGTCCATGAACAACAGACCGTCAAGATGGTCGACTTCGTGTTGATAGGTGCATGCTGTCATGCCGCGAATGATCTGATCGATCTTGTTGCCTGTGCGATCGAAGGCCTCAACGCGAATTGATGTGTGTCGCCAAACATTGCCCCGAAAACCTGGCACTGAAAGGCACCCTTCATTGTTTTCAAACATGTCGTCATCGAGTGGTGTGAGCACCGGGTTAATCAAAATCGTCAGCGGCACTTGCGGCTTGTATGGATACCGAGGATTTTTGTTGACTTCGACTGCACAGATGCGCTGATGTCGTAAAACTTGTGTTGCGGCGAGTCCGGCGCCGTTGGCGTGACGCATCGTCTCGACCAAGTCGTCAATGAAAGTCTGAATTTCGGGTGATTTAATTTCGCTTGGTTCAACTTCGCTGGCACGAATGCGCAACTCTGGGTGACCGATTGTGGCGATTGGCAAAATTGTCATGCAGTAAGTGTAATTAGAGAACGGCTTCGATCGCTGTGCGCAGACTCTCGCTAATGTTTGGCTGAGTGCGATGCTTGAAATTGCTTACTATTTGCTCGCCACCAACCCAAACTTCGCTGACATCAGAACTTGTCGCACTGTGAACAAGATGGGCGGCACCGTTTGTAGGGTCGAAAGTTGCAAGACGCACAGAATTTGTTGACACACTGATGAAATCTGCTGGTGCGCCAGCCACGAGACCGTGTTTCTTGCTGCCAAGCGAACTTGCGCCGTTGATTGTTGCTGCCGAAAGCAGATCGCTGCTGCGATGAACACCGCGTTTGTTTGTAATTAGTCGTTGGTTCATTTCGACGGCTCGAGCCTCTTCAAACATGTCGATCACGGCGTGCGAGTCAGTGCCCAGACAAAGAGGCGAACCCGCGCTGACGAGACTTTCAGACGGACCAATGCCATCGGCGAGGTCGCGCTCGGTTGTTGGGCAAAAACACGCAAAAGATTTGCTCTGGCCAAGCAAAGCGATATCGGCACTTTGCAAATGTGTGGCGTGCACGGCCGTGGTGAACGAACCAAGAAGTTGGGCGTCGTTTAAAAGTTGTGTTGGGGTTCGCCCTGTTGCTTCGCGGCAAGCATCGTTTTCGGCAGTTTGTTCAGAAACATGGATGTGTACGACTCGTCCGTTTCGATGTTTTGCGATGAATGCGAGTTCTGATTCGTGCACTGCACGCACGCTGTGTGGTGCAAGACCGATCGTGTGCGTTGCTGACGGTGCACCGAGTGCATCGACGCGTGCGAGCCAGTTTTCGACTGAGCCGTCGCTAAATCGATTTTGTTCGGCGGCGAGTTGTTGGTCTTTCAAGCCGCCGTGCAAATAGGCGACATCAAGCAGCGTTAAGCGAATGCCAGCGCGGCGAGCGGCTTCGATCAAAATCTTGCCCATTTCATTTGGGTCTGCATATTGTTTGCCATTTTGTTGGTGATGAACATAGTGAAACTCACCAACACTTGTTATGCCCGCAAGCGCCATCTCAGAAAAAGTTGCTGTGGCGAGCGCCAAATAGTTTTCAGGAGTCAAACGATTGGCGATTTGATACATCAATGTTCGCCATGACCAAAAATCACCCAGGCCGGCACCGCTATGAGTGCGACCGCGTAGTGCTCGATGAAACGCGTGACTATGTGCGTTGACAAAGCCGGGCATGACTACACCCGTGATGCGTGAATCTTTGGAGTTCGGCGCAGAGTTTGCGTCAATCGACACGAATAATCCTTTGTCAATTGTGATGCGCACATTTGAGGCGCAACTTTCGCCACCTAACCAAGCGTGTTCGGCAAAAAATGATTTCATTGTTCGCGCATTGGCAAACGGACCCCGCGCTTTTCGGCGACGTCGATTGCTAAGTCGTAGCCGGCATCTGCATGTCGGATAACACCCATGCCTGGGTCGCTCAACAATACGCGAGAGAGTTTTTCTGCTGCCAGATCGGTGCCGTCGGCAACACAAACCATGCCAGCGTGAATGCTGCGGCCGATGCCAACGCCACCACCATGATGAATGCTGACCCAAGTTGCACCACTGGCAGTGTTAACGAGCGCATTAAGTAGCGGCCAGTCGGCGATTGCATCTGAGCCATCAATCATTGCCTCGGTTTCTCGATAGGGGGATGCAACCGAACCTGAATCTAAGTGGTCGCGACCGATAACGATTGGCGCGCTTAGTTCTCCGCGTTTGACCATTTCATTGAAACGCAAACCAAGGCGATGGCGCTCACCATAACCGAGCCAACAAATTCGTGCAGGCAAACCTTGAAATGCGACTTGTTCGCTGGCAAGGCGCATCCACTTGGCGAGGTCTTCATTGTCAGGAAACTCTTCGAGCACCGCGCGGTCTGTTGCGGCGATGTCGCGTGGGTCGCCCGAAAGAGCAACCCAACGAAAAGGACCTTTGCCCTCACAAAACAACGGACGAATGTATGCGGGCAAGAAACCTGGATAATCAAAAGCGCGGTCGTAACCACCGAGTTGGGCCTCGCGACGCAACGAGTTGCCGTAGTCGAAAACTTCGGCACCGGCGTCTAAGAAACCGACCATTGCGCGACAATGTGCCGCCATTGCTGCACGCGATCGATCGATGTAGTGCTCTGGTGAAGTTGCTCGAAGTTTTTCGGCGGCTTCGAACGTTAAGTCGTTGGGCACGTAACTCATTGGGTCGTGTGCGCTTGTCTGATCGGTGACAATGTCGGCAGCGAAACCTTGTGCCAATAATTTTGGAAACATATCGGCAGCATTGCCAACTACACCAACCGAAAGTTTTTTGCGAGCTTTTTTGGCGGCCTCACATCGAGCAACTGCATCTTCGAGCGAGTCGGCGACTTCGTCGAGGTAGCGAGTTTCAACGCGACGTTGCACGCGAGTTGGGTCGACATCGATGCACAACGCGACGCCGTCGTTCATTGTGATCGCAAGTGGTTGTGCGCCGCCCATGCCGCCCAGACCAGCAGTGAGAGTAATCGTGCCGGCGAGTGTGCCTTTAAATTTTCTGCGAGCGATTTCGGCGAAACACTCGTAGGTGCCTTGCAAGATGCCTTGGGTGCCGATGTAGATCCACGAGCCTGCGGTCATTTGGCCGTACATGGTGAGACCGAGATTTTCGAGACGCCTGAATTCGTCCCATGTGGCCCAGTCACCGACAAGATTCGAATTTGCCAGCAGTACGCGCGGTGCCCATTCGTGCGTGCGAAAAACGCCAACTGGTTTGCCTGATTGCACCAACATTGTTTCGTCGGGCTTCATGGTTTGCATCGTGCGCATCATCGCATCGAATGCTGGCCAACTTCGTGCCGCGCGACCGGTGCCGCCATAGACGACAAGGTCATCGGGGCGTTCGGCAACTTCAGGATCTAAATTGTTTTGCAACATTCGATATGGCGCTTCAATTTGCCAATTCGCGCAGTGCAATTG
>CANLHV010000062.1 GCA_947490975.1 Acidimicrobiaceae bacterium | reverse complement strand
GAAATGGGAAAGGCCCCGCGCTTGGCGGGGCCTCTCAACCTGTAACTAAAGCACCTGGGGGAGGCGCTTTAGCCGTTCTAGATAAGCCTTGGGGGAGGTCTTATCTGTTATGTATCTAATTATGCCCCATCGCCCACCTATATGTAAAGGCGAACGGCATGATAGCCCCTATCATTTTTAGAGATATGGAACTCCGCCAACTTGAAGTACTCATCTCAATAGCCGACCACGGGTCGTTCTCTGGCGCCGCCCGGGCGTTATCCACGGTGCAAAGCAACGTCTCAGCCCACATTTCGCGCCTCGAAAAAGAACTCACTACATCGCTTGTCGATCGCTCGTCGGGTCGCCTCACCGAAGACGGCGAACTCGTCGTCGAACGCGCGCGCCGAGTGCTCAACCAGATTCAAGACATCGCCGCCGACGTGCATTCGAAAGATTCAGAAGTCGAAGGCGAAACACTTTTGGGTTGCATCGGCACGACAGGTCGCTGGCTGATGCCAAAGTTTTTGCCACAACTCGCCTCGCAGTTTCCAAAAATTCGAGTCACCATCGCCGAAGGCAGCACGCTCAATTTGATTCCGCGCCTTTTAAATGGATCACTTGATGCGGCGATTTTGCACCTTCCAATTGAAGACGACAATTTACTTTCAACGCCACTCTTCGCCGAAGACTTAGTGCTGCTTGTGCACGCCAATCACGAATGGTCGAAACTACAAAAGATCACGATCAAAGAACTTTCGTCACGGCCATTGTTGTTGCCGCCAAAAAATAATTCGCTCCGCAAGATTCTTGATCGCGCAGCAGGCGCACAACGCTTGGTGCTAACACCACAAGCCGAGATTGACGGCGTACGAATGCTGACATCGCTGGCATTCGAAGGTTTCGGCGCAGCAGTCGTGCCTGCAACTGCTGCACCAGGCTGGATCAAAGGCGAATTCAAACGCGTCGAAATACCTGAACTGCCGCGGCGAGTTGTCGGTCTTGTTCAACGTGCTCGCCCACTGCCAAGCAAGTCGACAACAGCCATCTCGACTCTCATTCGCGAAGTCGTTTCTAAATATGGCGACAAGCAACCGGGCATTCACATCGGCAAAGAAGCATTCCCGCTGAATCGCAAGCCCTAACTAGTCTTGAAGCCGTGACGGTCCATCTTCAACGCGCGGTCAAAGGCGCAGCCGCCGCCGACGTTCGCTGGCTCGAAAACATTTCGCGTCGCGTCGTCTGGGTTGATGTCGACGAAACTGTACGACGTGGCGCACTCAGCGCCGATGCATCTGGCGTTATCGCCCACGCCGCCGACACCGCGCGCGAAAAAGGCTTGCCACTAATCATGACTCTCGGCAGCTCAGGCGCCGACATCGTCGAAGGTGTTGCCGCGCTGCATGGTTGGGGTCTTGCGGCAAAAGCAATCGCCAAGTGTTCGGGGTATGTACCAATCTTCACGGTCGTTACAGGCCCCGCTGTTTCAGGGCCAGCGCTGTTAATCGGCCTCAGCGACATCGTGATCATGACCAGCGACGCATACGCATTCGTGACCGGCCCGACAATGGTCGCCGAATTCACTGGTGTCGTTATTAGCAACGACGAACTCGGTGGATCAGATATCCACGCAAAACAAAGTGGTGTCGCACACCTTGTCGTCGCCGATCGCGAAACTGCATTCGCCGAAGTCGAACACGTGCTCTCGTTCTTGCCCGACAATGTCAACGAAATTGCCGCAGCCGTAGCAACTTCAGATTCAGTTGACCGCCTCACACCCGAAGCGGGTGCGCTGATTCCCGAAAATCCAACTGGTGCTTACGACGTCAAGGCGGTGATTCGGTCTATCGCCGACGACGGTTACTTGCTCGAGTTGCGTGAGCGTTGGGCCCCAAACATTGTCACTGGTCTAATCACGATCGGCGCGCAAAGTGTCGGTGTGGTCGCCAATCAACCAATGAACTTGGCCGGCACTCTCGATATTCCGGCATCGCAAAAAGCCGCGCGCTTCGTTGCGTTTTGTGACGCGTTCAATATTCCAATTTTGACGCTCGTCGACACGCCCGGTTTTTATCCAGGCAAAGATCTTGAATGGCGCGGCATGATTCGTCACGGCGCACAACTTGTTTTTGCATACGGTCGCGCAACTGTGCCACGCATTTGCATGATCTTGCGCAAGAGTTACGGCGGTGCATACATAGTCATGGACTCAAAAGAAATGGGCAACGACATTTGCCTCGCATGGCCAACCGCTGAACTTGCGGTGATGGGCGCCGGCCAAGCGGCCGCCATCTTGCAACGCCGAGCAACACCGCAAGAACGTCAAGAATTTGAGCGTGACTATGTCGAGCGTTTATTGAACCCATACATTGCCGCCGAGCGTGGCTATATCGACAGCGTTATTGACCCGGCCGAAAGTCGCCGAGAAATCGCCGCCGCACTCGCAATGCTCAGCGATAAGCGTGAAAAGTTACAGCCTCGTAAACACGACAACACACCGCTATAACAGTCTCAAAAACTGGTCGTGCGACTAGATTGAATACGGGACTGGAAGCTCCCACAACATATAAAGGACACCACAATGGCTGAAACAATCACCATTATTGATGACCGGACTGGTAAAAAAGTTACTGTTCCGATTCGTGATGGAGTTTTCCCGTCAACCGCACTTCGCGAACTAGACCCAGACTTACGAGTTTACGACCCAGCATTTTTATCAACTGCGGCGTGTGCGTCTTCGATCACTTACATCGACGGCGAAAAGGGCATCTTGCGCTATCGCGGTTACCCGATCGAACAACTCGCCGAAAAATCCACGTACCTTGAAGTTGCTTACTTGTTGCTCAACGGCGAACTACCGAGCGCCGAGCAACTCACAAAATGGACATACGACGTAACTCATCACACGATGATTCACGAGAACATGCGCAAACGTTTTGTCGACGGCTTTCACTATGACGCTCACCCCATGGGCATGTTCATTTCGGCCATTGCTGCTCTCGGCACTTTTTATCCTGAGTCAAAAGATATTTTCACGCCTGGCGCGCTCGACAAACAGGTTCTGCGCCTAATTGCCAAAGTTCCGACAATTGCGGCGATGTGTTATCGCTTCAGCATGGGCTTGCCATTTGTTTCGCCGAATAACTCGATGAACTATTCAGAAAACTTCTTGAACATGATGTTCAAACTTGGTGACGATCACACTGTTGACCCACGACTCACCAAGGCGATGGACCTTCTGTTTATGCTGCACGCTGACCACGAGCAAAACTGCGGCACAACTGCGATGCGCGTCGTCGCGTCATCGCATGCCGACCCATTCAGCGCCATGTCGGCAGCGTCGTCTGCGCTCTACGGCCCGCTTCACGGTGGCGCCAACGAAGCGGCGATCAACATGTTGCATGAAATCGGCAGCATCGAGAATGTCGAATCGTTCATTAAGTCAGTCAAGGCTGGCAACGGTCGCTTGCAAGGTTTCGGTCACCGCGTATACAAAAACTACGACCCTCGTGCGGCGATCATCAAAAAAGCTGCATACGACGTGTTCGATGTAACCGGCAAGAACCCAATGCTTGATATTGCACTGAAACTCGAAGAAGTCGCTCTCAACGACGATTACTTCATCTCACGCAAGCTTTATCCAAATGTTGACTTCTACTCTGGCTTGATTTATCAAGCGCTCGGTTTTCCGATCGATATGTTCACGGTGCTGTTTGCAATTCCGCGCACTGTCGGTTGGCTAAGCCACTACAACGAACTTCTCAAAGATGACGCTCAAAAAATCAGTCGCCCGCGTCAGTGGTACACAGGCGTTGATCAACGCGACTACGTTGCAATCAATAAACGTCAATAACAATTTTGCCAGTATTGGCGTTGCTCTCCATTAGTTGGTGAGCTTCGACAATTTGATCTAAGCCAAATCTGCGGTCAATCACTGGTCGCAATTTACCCAACGCAAACAGCGGCATCATTTCAGCGATAAATCGCTGCGTTACAGCGATCTTTTCGTCGGCAGGTCGTGGGCGCAATACGGTGCCCATCAACCGCGCACGCTTAGGCATGAGAGCACCGATGTTGAATGCGGTCGACCCACCACCCATTAATCCGACTTGCACGATCGTGCCTTTTAGCGCGAGTGCAGAAACATTGCGGTTCAAATACTCGCCGCCAATTACATCAAGAATCGCATTCACACCTTTGCCGTGCGTGGCCTGCAGTGCAACTTCGACAAAATCTGAACTTTTATAATCAATCGCCAAGTCGGCACCAAGCGCCAAACATGCATCGCGCTTGCCCGCCGAACAAGTCACAACAACGTAGGCGCCAATTGCTTTGCAAATCTGAATTGCCGCAGTGCCGACACCCGACGCACCAGCATGAACAAGCGCCCATTGACCCGCTTGTAGATTCGCCTGACAAACGAGTGCATCCCACGCAGTGATAAAAACTTCAGGTATCGCGCCTGCATTCGCCAGACCAATATTTTGTGGCACTGCAATTGCCTGCATCTCAGGCACGACCAAATATTCGGCATATGCGCCACCGCTGACAATACCCATGACCTCGTCGCCCGGCTTCCAAGTTTTCACCGCGTCACCACACGATTCAACCGTGCCTGAAAATTCGAGACCAGGAATGTCGTAAGCACCCGGAAACGGATCTGGATACAAACCTCGGCGCTGCATCAAGTCGGCGCGATTCAATGACGTCGCTCGAACCTTGACCAAAATCTCGTCGTGTTTTGGCGTTGGCTTTTCTACATCTTTAATGTTGAGCACATCTGGGTCACCATGTTTGGTGATAACAACTGCACGCATCAATTATTTCGCCATCTTTTCAACTAGGCGACGATCAACTGCAGCCAAAAACTGTTGCGTCGTCAACCACGGTTGGTTCTTCGACACAAGTGCCGCCAAGTCTTTTGTCATCTCGCCGCCCTCGACCGTCTCAACACACACTGTTTCAAGTTTCTCGGCAAATTCGATAACTGCAGGCGTGTTGTCAAGTTTGCCGCGATGAATCAATCCGCGTGTCCACGCAAAAATAGAAGCAATCGAGTTCGTCGAAGTCTCTAAACCCTTTTGATGATCTCGATAGTGACGCGTCACCGTACCGTGAGCTGCTTCAGACTCGAGCACTCGACCGTCTGGCGTTGTCAAAACTGAAGTCATCAAACCCAGCGAACCAAAGCCTTGAGCCACAATGTCTGACTGCACATCGCCGTCGTAGTTTTTGCAGGCCCACACATACCCGCCTTCCCAACGCATCATGCAGGCGACCATGTCGTCGATCAATCGATGTTCATATGTCAACTTGCGCTTTTCAAACTCGCTCTTAAACTCAGCTTCAAAAATCTCTTGAAAAATATCTTTGAAGCGTCCGTCGTAGGCCTTCAGAATCGTATTTTTTGTGCTCAGAAACACCGGATAGTTGCGCTGCAAGCCGTAATTGAAAGATGCGCGAGCAAAACTTCGAATTGATTCGTCAAAGTTGTACATACCCATAACAACGCCCGACCCCTTAAAATCGGCGACTTTCATTTCGACTGGCTTGCTGCCATCTTGCGGCACATATGTCATCGTCACAGTGCCTGCGCCGGGCACTTTGAAATCAGTCGCTTTGTATTGATCACCGTGGGCATGACGACCTATAACAATTGGCTTGTTCCAATGCGGCACCAACTTCGGAATGTTCTTGCAGATGATCGGCTCGCGAAATACAACGCCATCCAAAATGTTACGAATCGTGCCGTTAGGCGACTTCCACATTTGCTTCAAGTTAAATTCTTTAACCCGGGCTTCGTCAGGGGTTATCGTTGCGCACTTCACCCCAACGCCGTGTTTCAAGATTGCGTTTGCCGCGTCAATCGTCACCTGGTCGCCGGTTGCATCACGATTCTCGACGCCCAAGTCGTAATAGTCAATGTTGATATCGAGATACGGCAAGATCAAACGATCTTTGATGAATTTCCAGATGATTCGCGTCATTTCGTCACCGTCAATATCAACAACCGGATTTACAACTTTGATCTTGCTAGCCATCTGTCTCCACCATTTTCGTAATTTTGCTGGTTCTTATTCGTTAATAAGTTACTTGTAGCGTACAACCTGATGGATTTCGCATGGACATCCGAACAAGTCGCATTGCGCGAAAAAGCTCGCACGATCGCCAAAGATGCGGTTAACAAATACGGTCGATTCAATGACACTTGGATGAACGGATACTCGCGCGAATTCTCGCTCGAACTTGCCAAGCACAAATGGATCGGAATGACATGGCCCGTCGAATTCGGCGGTGGTGGCCGACCACCGATCGAGCGGCTAATCGTCGGCGAAGAAATGATCAGCGCTGGCGCGCCAATTGCTGCGTCTTGGTTCGCTGATCGACAGATGGGTCCTGCACTCATTAGCTACGGCACTAAAGCCCAACAAGATGCGTTTTTGCCACAGATGTTGTCTGGCGAAACAACTTGGTGCATCGGCATGAGCGAACCAAACTCGGGCAGCGACCTCGCTTCGTTGAAGACATTCGCAGCCCGCGACGGCGACGAGTTCGTGATCAACGGCCAAAAAATTTGGACAAGCTTCGGAGAACTCGCTGACTACTGCTATCTCATCTGCCGAACCAGCAGTGACGGCTCGCCACACGAAGGCATCAGCGAAATTATCGTGCCGATGAACACACCAGGCATCGAAGTCCGCACGATCAAAGACATGACTACAAATAATCATTTCTGCGAAGTTTTCTACACAGATGTTCGCGTGCCTGCTTCAAATCTGGTCGGCGCGCTTGGCGGCGCATTCAAACAAACAATGCGCCAGCTCGAACACGAACGTGGCGGCATCGATCGACTCGTTTCTAATCATGCGCTCTACAAAATGGCTCTTGAGCACGCTGACCGCAAAGATCCGCTCGTGCGCCAAGAAATCGCCGCACTTGAAACCGGCTATCGCATCGGGCGCATCTTGGTTATCCGCGAGGTTCTGCGCCAAGCACCTGGTGGTTTTTCGGCTGCGACAAAATGCTTTTGCACTGAACACGAGTGGCGCGTCGCCCAATTCGTCAACAAAGTTTTCGGCGCCCACGCCTTGCT
>CANLHV010000061.1 GCA_947490975.1 Acidimicrobiaceae bacterium | reverse complement strand
GAGCCAGTCTTACTTTGTGTCAACAACTAAAAACGCTTCAGCGGTTCGACCCTCTGGCAAACCACCCGCCTTGGCGATCATTTCTCCCCAGCCACGCATGCGCGCCGGCAAACCCTCAGGGTCAGTGTGCTGACTGTGATGACACAGTAACGCTGCAATCTTTTTATCTAAGACGTCTGTCGTATCGACAAAGTGTTTTGGATTCGGGCCCGCCATGATCCAAGTTTCAGGCACGGCATGTGGTTCGAGCCCGCGCTCACTTAGCAACTCAGGAAACGCAAACTCGTTTCGTGCATCGGGGTAAATCGCGCACATAGTTGCTTCGCCAGTTGCCAAATGATCAGGGTGACTGGCATAAATTCGCGAATAGTTTCGCTCAGCAGATTGAGTCAACACGAGATCTGGCTTAACCAGACGAATTACGGCGCTGATCTCACGACGTAAATTTAAGTCGGCAACAACCGCACCATCTGCAAATCCGAGCCAGTGCAGCTCGGTAACCCCGAGCATGTTCGCCGCAGCCGTTTGCTCTTGTCGACGCAATGTTGCGACTTGTTCGCGCGTCACAGTGTTGTCAGAGCCACCCGCCTGACCGTCGGTGACGAGACAATAAACAACTTCGTTGCCTTCTGCGACCCAAGTTGCAATTGTGCCACCCGCACCAAAGTCGACATCATCAGGATGCGCTACAACTACCAAAATTTTCATCTGTAATTAAGGTAGTTCGCGACGCTCAGCTTTTGCGAGGCGACCAGCGACGACACCAAGCACAACAGCGATCGCCGTTGCGCCAAGCACGCCGAGCCCAACTACTTGCTCATAAATCGAATCGGCAAGAGTCGCGTCAACACCGATCAATGCAACCGTCAATGCAGCAGCCGCAGCAAAGCCAACTGCGAGCGCCTCAAAAATTGAAATATTGGACATCTTGCGCGTCAAAGTGAGAACCACACCAATACCTAATGTCTTTCCTATGACGATCGCAGCAATCGTGACGACAATCAAATTTGCCGGCGCGCCATCAGGTATGCGCACCGGTATCAACGTGTGCAAAAACACAAATACCGGCAAGAAAATTGCCGCCACATATGGGTGGATCGCTTCTTCAGTGCGTTCGGCCACTGAGGGATTATCTGGGTCGAAATGTGGCACGACGAAACCAACTGCGAAAGCACCGAGCGAAGGGTGCATCCCTGCTTGAAGCATCAGCCACACGACAAGTGCTGTCGTGCCCAACGTGTAGAACACACCAAAGTTAAATTTACGAATCGACCAAGCAAAAAATGTGACGACCACTACAACTGCGGCAATGAACAAAAGTTTTGGGCTCTTACCAGTGGTCGCTAGGGCCAATACACCGCCTAGATCGTCGAGCACCGCCACCGTTAGCAAGAGTGCGCGCAACTCACGGCGAAAACCGCCGAGCGCGGTAACCGCAGATGCCAACGCGATATCGGTCGCGACCACTGCTACCCACCCGTTGCGCGCGGCTTCAGGTGCGAACGAGACAAAAATAAACGCTGGCACAGCCATGCCACCCACTGTTGCTGCTAGAGCGACTTTCAGTGTCGAACCCGACAACGTGCCGCTGGCAAATTCGCGCCGCAATTCGAGACCCACAAGCAAAAAGAAACCGCCAATTGCGATTTCGCTGATCAACTCAGTGAAACTGTTGTGAACATAAAAGTCACCGAATGTTGCAAGCAAGACGCCGAAAACAGCAGCGCCGAAAATTAACCCCGCGGCGCGCACTTCGAGTGCAACAAACCGCTCTAAAAACACTGCCGGGCTATAAGACTTGCGCATCATTTAGTTTTGTTGTGCGCGAACTTGGCGAACACTAGCGAGCAACTCAGAAGTGGCAGCAGCAATCGGCGTGCGACGTTGGCCGTGTTCATGCACGACCAAACTGCGATCTTGATGCTCGACGATAAGTGCACCCGCCTCTTGGCAAATTAACGCGCTCGCTAAATAATCCCACACACCGTGCGTGTTGAAATCAATCCACGCATCGATCACACCGTCAGCGACCAAACAAATATCGAGTGCGGCTGCACCGAGCGCACGAAACTGTCCCCACTTCGGTCGCTGTTTTGGAATACCCGAGATACCAACAACCGCCTCGCGCAACTCAACACAACCGCTCGGCCGCATCGCAACCCCATTGTGAAACGCACCGCCGCCAGCAGTCGCCCAATAGCGGTCGTGACCGTTCGCTTGATTAACAACAAGACCAGCGCGCATGCCGTCTTTGTCGATTGCGCACAACGCGGTGGCAAACCATTGCACACCGCGGCTGGCATTTGTCGACCCATCAAGAGGATCCATCACGACACAAAGACCATCATCAGCGAACACGCCAGTGAATTCACTTTCTTCAGATAAAACTGCAACACCAGCACTCGTCAACACTTCGAGCGCAGCGGCGTCGGCTCGCAAGTCAATTGCATATTGTGTGTCGCGCAAACCTGACAACGACCAATCTTTGTTCGCGCGCAGAACTTGGCCAACGGCATCAGCCGTCTCGTTGAGCACCGCCAAAATTTCTTGATTTGAACTTGTTTTTGTAAGTCGTGACACGAATTTCCTCTCTCGCCACACTAATTGCCCTAGTCGTTTACCGAGTCGCTTTAACGGGCATCTGCGCTGTGACTAATGCAATTACGTGACTATTTCGGCTGTCGCCAAAGCCCTAGTCTTAATAAGGTGAAATCAGCATTGCGCAGCCTGATTGACGAATCGGTCACGATCATTCGCGAAGTCGCCGCCGAATTCGAACGCCCGGTGATGTTGTTCTCGGGTGGCAAAGATTCAGTCGTCATGTTGCACCTTGCTGTGCGCGCATTCAGCCCGGCTCGTGTGCCGTTTCCGGTGATGCACATCGACACGGGTCACAACTTTTCTGAGGTCATCGAGTTTCGTGACCGTGCCGTGCGCGACTTAGACGTGCAACTAATCATCGGTTCAGTGCAAGCCTCGATAGATGCGGGTCGAATTCAAGATGCAACCGGACCACGTGCGAGTCGCAATCCGCTACAAACCGTCACGCTGCTCGACTCAATTAAAGAGCACAAATTTGACGCCGTGTTTGGCGGCGCGCGGCGCGACGAAGAGCGTGCCCGCGCAAAAGAACGCGTCTATTCGCATCGCGACGCATTCGGTCAGTGGGACCCAAAAACTCAGCGACCAGAACTTTGGGGAATCTACAATGGCCGCCACAAACCGGGCGAACACTTCAGAATTTTTCCAATTTCAAACTGGACCGAACTAGATATCTGGCAATTCATCAGCGACTTAAACATCGATCTGCCAAGCATCTATTACGCGCACCGTCGCCAAGTTTTTCGCCGCGACAACATGTGGATGGCGGTGTCACCGTTCTTGAAACCCGAAGACGGCGAAACTGTTAGCGAAGAACTCGTTCGCTTTCGCACTGTTGGCGACGCCACATGCACAGCCGCGATCGAGTCATCAGCGACGACCATCGAGCAAGTTATCGCTGAAACGTCAGTTGCGCGAATCACAGAACGTGGCGCCACTCGTGCCGATGATCGCATTTCTGAGGCCGGCATGGAAGACCGCAAGAAGTTGGGCTACTTCTGATGCAACGCCTACATTTTGCAACTGTTGGCTCAGTTGACGACGGCAAGTCAACTTTGATCGGTCGTCTGCTTTACGACTCGAAGAGCATTTTCGAAGATCAACTCGAGCACATTGAAGCCGTTAGCAAGCGTCGAGGTGACGACTATGTCGACTTGTCGTTGTTGACCGATGGTTTGCGCGCCGAACGCGAGCAGGGCATCACAATTGATGTCGCCTATCGATACTTCGCTACACCAAAACGCAGTTTCATCATCGCTGACTGCCCTGGACATATTCAATACACGCGCAACATGATCACGGGCGCATCAAATGCCGATTTGGCAATCGTGCTTGTCGATGCCCGCACTGGCGTTGTCGAACAAACACGGCGCCATAGTTTGCTTGTTTCGTTACTTGGTGTGCCGCACCTTGTTATCTGTGTCAACAAAATGGACCTCGTCGACTACGACAACGAAGTTTTCAATCGAATACGTGACGAGTTCGAAAATTTCGCCTCGCGTCTCGACTTGCGCGACGTAACTTTCTTGCCGATCAGTGCACTCGCTGGCGACAATGTCGTCAGTCGTTCAGCCAACATGCCTTGGTTCGAAGGCCCGACGCTGTTGCATCACCTTGAAAACGTTTACACAGCGAGCGACGAAAACAGAATCGACACTCGCTTTCCGGTGCAGTTTGTCATTCGCCCACAACGCGCAGACAACCCCGACTATCGCGGCTATGCAGGCCGTGTTGCCGGCGGCGTTTTGCGCGTTGGTGATGACATCATGGTTTTGCCGTCAGGTTTGACAAGCACGATCACCAGCATTGATTCACCTGATGGCGCACTTACGCAAGCCGAACCGGGCCAAGCAGTAACAATTTTGCTTGCCGACGACTTGTCAATCACGCGAGGCGACATGATTTGTCGACCAAACAACCGACCCCGATCATCGCAAGAACTCGAAGCGATGCTGTGTTGGATGGACGACGCATCGCCATTACAAATCGACAAGATTTATTCACTCAAACACACCACGAAACTTGCTCGCGGCAAAGTTTCAAATGTCCTCTATCGCTTAGACATTTCAAACCTGCATCGCGAGACAGGCATTAAAGATTTGAAATTCAACGAAATCGGTCGTGTTACTTTGCATACGACAAGCCCATTGTTTTTCGACGATTATCACCAGAACCGCACAACGGGTTCATTCATTCTTATTGACGAAGCGACGGGCCAAACTGCTGCTGCTGGCATGTTGCTCTCGCCTCGCTCATAAACCTCCAGCGCCTAAACTCATAGACACCCATGGGCAAATGCAATGTCTAAACCTGTCTGGCACGAACCACTAGTCAGTCGTACGCAACGCTGGAACAAACACGGCCTTTCTGGGGCAACTGTCTGGCTGACTGGGCTCTCTGGCTCAGGCAAGTCAACGATCGCCAACGAACTCGCCCGCGAACTTTTGAACACGAGTCGACTTGCCTACATTCTCGATGCCGACAACCTGCGTCACGGTCTTAGCGCAGGGCTCGGCTACTCAGACGATGACCGAGCCGAAAACATTCGCCGAGTTGCTGAGGTCGCATGCTTGTTTGCCGATGCAGGCATCGTCGCCATCGTGCCGATCATCTCGCCGTTCATCGCATCGCGCGAACACGCCAGAAAAATTCATCGCGATAACGAACTTGCGTTTGTCGAAGTGCACGTCGCCACACCAATTGAAGAATGCGAGCGCCGCGATACAAAGGGCCTTTATAGCAAAGTGCGTAGTGGCGAAATGTCTGGTCTCAGCGGTGTCGACAGCGTTTACGAACCACCAACGTCACCCGAGATAATTGTTGGCGCGAACAACGAGACGCTTGAACAATCGGTCGCAATGATCATGGCGAAGCTGTTAACCAAAGCCGGCAAATGAGATTGAACTCGCCACAATGGTAAGTGAGAAAGATTTTCCGTTAAAGCCATACGCCGGCTTTTTGCTTGTTGCACCGAAACTCAAAGTGATGTATTGCCCGACTACCAAAGTTGCCTGCAGCAGCATCAAGACTCTTCTAGCCAAAGCGAGTGGCACTTATAATCAAGCGCGGCTCGATCAACTCATCGCACCGCACATTGCGCGTTCGCAAACAATTCACGACATCGGCATCAGCGGCTTGACAAAACTCATCGATATGAGCGCATCCGAAGTAGACGAGATCTTGAACTCGCCTGAGTGGTTGCGTGTTTACGCAACTCGTGACCCACTTGCTCGCGCTTACTCGGCTTGGGAGAACCGCATTTTCTCTCGAGCACCAGGCACGCCAGACATAGTCAACGAGCTTTGTCAAGACCAAATGGTCGACGGTCACATCAACGTCACCGCAAGCTTTGCGCATTTCGCAAAAATGATCTCAGAACAAACCGATGAATTCATGACCGACCATCACTTCTTGCCGCAGGCACATATCGTGCACCCTGACAAGTTCAACTACAACATGGTCGCACGAGTCGAACAGCCAGCCGAGATGCAGCGCTTGGTCGATGAAGTCAACCGACGCGCCGGCACATCACTTTCGCTCGAGCGACACAATGCAGGCTTTGGCATCAAACTCGACCAAGTTTGCGACCAACATGCAGCCAACCGATTGCAAGCGGTTTACGAAATGGATTATCAGACTTTCGGTTTCGCCACCCGCGCGTTTCCTGCAAGCACCGAGCCGCTAGTTCTCACCGCAACTGAAACTGCAATGCTGCGAAGTTTGCGCGAATCAATCGAAAGACTGCGGTCAATTTCGTTCACAGCCCGCTCGCTCACGGGTTTTCGCTTCGGCTGGCGCCAAATTTATAAATCAATGGTGCGCAAAATATCGCGTGGCAAAAAATATAACGACCCACAAAATCTTTTCTGGTAACTAACTAGTGACCGCCGACAAGACTTCGCCAGCAAAGATCGGCATCGTCACCGTTTCTGATCGTGCCTCTGCAGGCGTTTACAAAGATTTAGGTGGCCCTGCGATTCACGAATATTTCACCAAACACCTCGCTAACACTTGGCAACCCGTTGCTCGTCTAGTTGCCGACGAAGTCGAACTAGTTGCCGCTGCGTTGCGCGAACTTGCCGACACCGAACATTGTTGTCTAATCGTGACGACCGGTGGCACAGGCCCTGCAGTTCGCGATGTCACACCAGAGGCAACCGAACAAGTTTGCGAAAAGATGATGCCTGGTTTTGGTGAACTGATGCGTGCAACTTCGCTCAAGGTTGTGCCAACCGCAATCTTGTCGCGACAAACCGCCGGCATTAGAGGTGGTGCACTGATTATTAATTTGCCAGGCAAGCCATCCTCAATTAGCGAGTGTCTCGATGCAGTAATGCCTGCAGTGCCTTATTGCATTGATCTAATAAACGGTCCACGTCTCGAACTAACGAACGGTCTCGTCGGTTTTCGCCCTAAGGGCAAATAGTTCGCTAAATAGTTTTACTGCTCGTCGTACGGTTGGCCAGCGGCCTTCGGGGCACGACTCGCACCAACAAAACCGGCGACAACTACGAGCGTCACTAAATATGGCGCCATCAACAAAAACTCACTTGGTATGCCCGTGTCAAAGTTGCCGAT
>CANLHV010000060.1 GCA_947490975.1 Acidimicrobiaceae bacterium | reverse complement strand
TGTGGTGGAATGCTCGTCGCCATGCCGACGGCGATGCCTTGTGAACCGTTGACCAACAAGTTCGGAAACCGTGCCGGCAACACCGATGGTTCTTCAGATGTGCCGTCGTAATTTGAAATTAAATCAACAGTGTCTTCGTCGATGTCGGCAAGCAATTGCATTGCCAACGGATGCAACCGCGACTCGGTATAACGACTCGCGGCCGGACCAAAGTCGGGTGACCCGTAGTTGCCGTGAAAGTCAATCAACGGGTGACGTAGCGAAAACGGCTGGGCCATGCGCACGAGAGCGTCGTAAATTGCACCGTCGCCGTGCGGGTGATAGCGCGCCATGGTGTCACCGGTGACACGTGCACACTTAACAAAAGGTCGGTCTGGCCTGAAACCTTGTTGATGCATGTCCCAGATAATTCGGCGGTGCACTGGCTTTAAGCCGTCACGAACGTCGGGCAACGCCCGCGACATAATTACCGACATTGCATAGTCGATAAATGATCTTTCCATTTCGTCTTGAAGTTGCACGGGCTGAATGCCTTCGTTTGGTGCAAGAGGTAATTGCGCGGCGCCAGTATTTTTCGCCGACGACGCTTTAGGCGTTGACTTTTTACTTAACTTCTTCGCTGGTTTTTTGGCCGCCATAGTCGTGGTTTCCTAATCGCTGATTCTTTAGAAGTCGAGATTGCGCACATCACGTGCATTTTTTTGGATAAAAGCTTTGCGACTCTCAACATCATCGCCCATCAACACGCTCATTATGTTTTCGGCTTCAGCTGCTTCTTCAACATTGACTTGCAACAAAGTGCGGGTGGTTGCGTCCATTGTCGTGCCACGAAGTTCTTGCCAGTCCATTTCACCCAAACCCTTAAGACGTTGAAACTCTTTTTTGTGGTTGGGGTTGGCCGCCAAAAACTTTTCTTTGGCAGATTCGTCTTTTAGATATGTTTTTTCTTTGCCTACTTCAGTTGAGAACAGAGGTGGTTGAGCAATATAGATAAAGCCGCTTTCGACCATCGGACGCATTTGTCGATAGAAGAAAGTCAACAACAAAGTGCGAATATGGCTGCCGTCTACATCAGCGTCAGCCAAGATAATCACCTTGTGGTAGCGGGCTTTTTCAGCAGAAAACTCGTCGTTGCCAACACCGCCACCAATCGCTGTGATCAACGCTTGTACTTCGGTGTTTTTCAACATTTTGTCGAGACGAGCACGTTCAACATTTAGAATTTTTCCGCGGATTGGCAAGATCGCCTGAGTGCGCGGGTCTCGCGCGTCAACCGCAGTGCCGCCCGCCGAATCACCCTCGACGATAAACAACTCACTCTCGGCTGGATTGCCACTTTGACAATCTTTAAGTTTGTCGGGCATGCCCGCGCCACTAAGCGCGGTCTTTCGTCGCACTGCATTGCGTGCATTTTTTGCAGCAATGCGGGCTTGAGCAGCAGCGACAGCTTTTTTAATAATTCGATTTGCCTCGGTCGGGTTTTCGAGCATCCACTCTTCGAGTTTGGTATTCGTTTCTTTTTGAACAAACGACCTAATCGAAACGTTGCCGAGTTTTGCTTTGGTTTGACCCTCAAATTGTGGGTCGCGCAATTTAACCGTAACTATCGCGGTCAAGCCCTCGCGAATATCTTCGCCGAGAAGGTTTTCGTCTTTTTCTTTGAGACCACCTGAAGAACGTGCATATTTATTAACAACAGATGTAAGGGCAGTTTTAAAGCCCTCAACGTGCATGCCACCTTCGATCGTTGAGATGCCGTTGGCGTAGCCGTAAATACCCTCGTAATAGCCGGTGTTCCATTGCAGTGCGATTTCAAGGGTCTGGTCAGACTCACTGGCTTCGTAATAAGCCACTTTGTTGAACAATGATTCGCGCGAAACATTTAGGTGCTTTACGAAATCGACAATGCCACCTTTGTATTGATAAGTAACTTTGTCTTTTTTGTTAGCGCGTTTGTCTTCAAAGACAACTTCAAGATCTCGGTTCAAAAACGCAATCGTTTGCAAACGTTCAAGAACCGTGCGAGCAACAAACTCGACGCCTTCGGAGGCGAATATTTCTGGGTCAGGAAAAAAAGTAATTGATGTTCCGTTTGTCTTTGACGATGACGCACCAATTTTTTGGATTTTCGATTTCGGTTTGCCGCCGTCGACAAACTCTTGTTTGAACCTTGTGCCATCACGATCAATTTCTGCAACCAATTTTTTTGACAACGCATTGACAACGCTTACGCCTACGCCGTGCAAGCCGCCAGAAACTTTGTAACCATCACCGCCGAATTTTCCGCCGGCGTGCAAAACCGTTAGAACAACTTCGAGCGCACTCTTGCCTTTATGTGGGCCAGAAGGGTAAGGGTCAACCGGAATGCCGCGTCCGTTGTCTTGCACTTGGCACGAGCCGTCTTCGTGCAAAGTAATCGTGATTTTGGTGCAAAACCCCGCCATTGCTTCGTCGACTGAGTTGTCTACAACCTCCCAAATGAGGTGATGTAGGCCATTTAAACCGGTTGAACCGATGTACATGCCCGGTCGTTTGCGAACCGGATCAAGACCCTCGAGAACCTGAATATCTTTGGCTGCGTAAGTCGCTGAACCGCTCTTTCCAGACGCTGGTTTCGCTTTGGTTACAGCCATTTTTTAGGGCACCTTTTGGTTGATTTTGATACTGGTTTTCGCTCGTAATTAAGCAAAATTATTCTACTCTCTAAGTGTTCGCGCGACCTGATTTTACGCGGATATCTATCCCGCTAATTGTGGTGCCGGTGTGATGACTAAGGCTTGTGCAAATATCTCGTTCAAGAAACTTCATGTGCGTTGACCACGCCGGGTCGTCTACTTCGATTAGCAGTCGCCCGCGATCAAGTTTTATCGGTGTGACATGAGTGGCAACTTGCTCGCCGACCAGTTCTTGCCATAACCCAAAAACCCCCGACACGGTGTCGATGTTTGGCGAACCGAGACTGTGCAGCAGTCTGTTTAGTTCATCGCCCAACTTCGACTCGGATCTCGAGGTCGAATTTGCGTCAAATTCTTCAGGGTTACTTTCATCAATCATGGATATTTACACACTCGTTCTAAATTTTGTCGCCAAGTTGAGGTGTTGAGATTACCGTGCCAGCTTTAATCAAAACCCTCTTGGTGATGTGTGCATCAACCGGCAAATCGGAGGCTGTAGTGATCAAGACCTGCCCCACCGGAAAGTGATTGATCAGCGCCCGCGCCCTGTCTGGGTCAAGTTCTGAAAGGACATCGTCCAAAATCAGGATCGGTATCTCGCCGACACTTTGGCTGATGAAACGATGCAATGCAAGGCGCAACGCCAAGGCCATAGTTCGTTGTTCGCCTTGTGACGCGTGTGTGCGTGCCGGCAAATTGTTGATTGAAATTTCAAAATCGTCGCGGTGTGGACCAACTGTTGTCACGATGCGTCGCAAATCTTCGGTGCGCGACTCAGCGAGACATTTTGCCAGACCGATTTTCAGCCATTCTGGCGAATAGTCGATCACAATGTTGCTCGGTTGTCGCGCGAGTTCTTCGTAGGCGTGAACAATAAACGGTGTGAGTTTTTTTACAAGTTCGTCTCTTGCATTACCAAGTTGAGTGCCAGTGCTAGAAAATTTCTCGTCCCATAAATCAAGCATCGAGGCGACTGCACTATTTAGTCGTCCGCCTGATTGTTTCAGCACAGCGTTGCGTTGTCGCACAATTCGATCGACCTCAAGACGCAAAGCATCGTTTTTGTTCGCTAACGCAACAAGCGAATCATCTAAAAAGTCTCGCCGTAGGTGCGGGCCACCTTTGACAAGCTCAAGATCATCAGGCGAAAACACTGTGGTTCGCACCATGCCTAATAAATCACGTGTTTTAGGCAATTTTGTGCCGTTTACCAGCACTTGGTTGCGACCCTGAGTTGTCAACCTCGCTTCAATCAAAATCTCGCGGCCGTCGTCATGCAAAACTCTCGCCCGAATAAATGCGGTTGAGGTGCCAAGTCGAATCATTGCTTCGGTTGGCACACCGCGAAAACTTTTCATTGTCGACAGATAAGCCAACGCTTCGGTCAAATTGGTTTTACCTTGACCATTAGAGCCAATAATCGCACTGACCCCTGAGTTGAAATCGATTTGAGCGTTCGTATAGTTGCGAAAGTCGCTGAGTTGAATTTGCTGCAGTATCACGTCGAGTTATTTGATGCTGCTGTTAGTTAAGCGCAACGCCGAACTAGCTTGTTAGTCGTTGCGGCATAACGAGATACAAATAGTTTTTGTCGCCGACGCCGCGCAAAACCGCTGGTTTAACCGGGTCGGTTGATTCAATTGTGATCTCATCACCTTTAACGGCATCAATGCCATCCATCAAATATTGCGAGTTGAAACCAATTGTTATCTCACTGCCGTCGAGTTTGGCGTCGAGCTCGTCGACAACCTGACCGATGTCTTGAGTAACAACCGACAATCGAATTGAATTCGACAACATCTCAAGGCGCACAGGGGTGGTTTCGCGCGCCAAAATTCGCGAACGGCGAACTGCCTCAAGCAGTGGTTCTCGCGCGGTTGTAACTTTGTTTGGATAATGAGCCGAAATCAATTGCTTGTATTTCGGAAACTCAACATTCAATAGCGTTGTTGTCAAAGTCGACCCGCCAACTTCAAAAGTGGCGCGGTTTTCACCAAGCGCCATGGTCATTGACTCTGCGCCACCAATTAGCCGTTCGAGTTCGCTGAGAGCCCGACCTGGGACAACTATTTCAGCACCGTGACCCAACATTGTTGCGCCTGGCAACTCGCGTACCGCCAAGCGATACGAGTCTGTGGCCACCAAACACACCGAGTCGGGTTCGGCGACCATCAACACACCGGTTAAAGCCAACCTTTGCATGTCGTTTGAAGACGCTCTGACAACTTGACCCAAAGCCTCGCCGAAAATTTTGGCACCGATAGTTACTGGTTGTGTGCCAGCCACAACGATGTTCGGAAAATCTGTAGCCGCAAAAGTTGGCACGGTGAATTGCGATTTGCCAGCTGAAACAACAACCTCTTCGCCTTGTGCGTCAATTGTTACTTTTTCTTCTGGCATCGCTCGAACAATGTCGCTCACAAGTTTTGCGCTAACTACCGCAACCCCGTCTTGCGCGCCACCAACTGCCAGTGTCGATCGCACACTCAAGTCGTTATCGGTGCAAGTTAAAACAAGCGAATCACCTTTAACTTGCATGTGCACACCCGAGAGTGCCGGCATTGCATTGTTGCGACTTGATGCAACTCTGGCTGCAGCACCAAGGGCCTCTGTCAATAGTTCTCGTTCAACTCGAAACTTCACGGCTTTACCTCACTAATCGATTATTAGAGATGTGTGCACGATCTGTTATTGCATGTGCAAATCTGTATATAAATCTAATAACAGTAATAAGGCCTGTGGATTGGGGATTAACCACGTTTGACCCAAACAACACATGACTATTGGCTGTGACAACAGTTTGCCCCTCAGTCACATCTTGCATCTGCGTAGTTTGTTGATAAGTGGATAAACCTGTGTTGTAAACAACAAACCCCGAAGATTTCCACATGTTTATCCACACGCGGTTCATGAGGTTTTAAACTTCTTAATCAGCGCGGTTACTTGCTCGTAAACCTGTTTGCGTTCTTTAATTACACGCTGAGTCTTTTCAACAGCGTGAATTACAGTCGTGTGATCTCGACCGCCAAACAATCGCGCAATCGCTGGGTAACTCAAATCGGTTAATTCGCGGACAACATACATTGCGGTTTGTCGCGCGGTCACCAAAGGTCGCTGGCGGCTTTTTCCTTTGATTTCTTCAACACTAAAACCGACAAACTCGGCGATTTCAGCCAGCAACTGTTCGTCGGTGCGTGGCTTAACAGAGTTTTTGGTCAGCAAATCGGTGAGCAACGTCTTGGCCAACTCAACGTCAACCGTGATTTTATTGAGGCTGGCGTAAGCCACCGTGCGAATCAAAGCACCTTCAAGTTCACGAATGTTTGACGTCACATTGCTGGCGATGAACTCGAGTACATCACTAGCAATAGTCGTGCCGTCACGCTCGGTCTTGTTGCGCAGAATCGCCAGACGGGTTTCCATGTCTGGGGGTTGAATGTCGGTGATCAAACCCCATCTGAAACGTCCACGAAGTCGATCTTCAAGCGTTGGGATGGCATCAGGCACCCGGTCTGACGAGATGACGATTTGTTTATTCGCCCCGTGTAAAGAGTTAAAAGTGTGAAAGAACTCTTCTTGCAGACCTTCTTTGCCTTCCATGAATTGAATGTCGTCAATTAGCAGAACATCGACTTCGCGATAGCGGCGTTTGAACGCAGCAATCGTGTTGTTGCGAATTCCGTCAACGTATTCATTCAAAAAAGTTTCTGTTGACACATATCGAACTTCTAGATCGGGATAATGTTCGTGCACGTAATAACCAATCGCGTGCAACAAATGTGTTTTTCCGAGTCCTGCTGATCCATAAATAAACAACGGGTTGTACGAACGTCCAGGAGTTTCAGCAACACGCAACGCCGCGGCTAACGAAAATTGGTTTGATGCACCTTTGACAAAAGCGTCGAATGTGTAACGCGGATTCAAACCAATCGCGGCACCTTTGCCGTTGCGCGCACGCAGCGTTTGTGCCTCAGCTTGTTGCTGTTTTTGCTTGTTTTCACGCTCAAAAACCAATGGCTCGTCAAGCGATAGTTGGGTTTCAGGGGCGAGTCTTTCGAGCACATCGAAAGCTGTTGCGGTTTGCACATCTACGCGAAGTTCGCGACCCGATGCACCGATCTCATCAAGCGCTCCGCGAACAAGCGACATGTATCGTGTCAAAATTCGATCACGAACAAAAGTGTTTGGCACCCGCAGACGCAAACTCATTTTGTCGTCTGCAACAGCTACGGCATCATTAAAAGTTGAGAACCAAACAGCCTCGGATACTTGCCCGCGCAACACTTGCGATGTGGCTTTCCACAACTGCTCGTGTTCGGGTGTGGTCTCTACGATTTCGTTTGTCACTTCTGTGGTCATTTCTTATGTAGGGTTTAGGTCTCTTGGGTTATCCCCAAAATTTCTGTGGGGAGAGCGAAAGTAGCAGGTTTTCCACAGGGAGAGAAATGCTGAGGAATCCCCTTTTCTGCGTTGCCCTTAGCCGTATTCTGCCCCTAGCCTAAGCAGGACATAATTTT
>CANLHV010000059.1 GCA_947490975.1 Acidimicrobiaceae bacterium | reverse complement strand
GCCACGCCTGACGGCACCTGCATTCGTGACTATATACATGTCGAAGATTTGGCGACTGCACACTTGAAAGCGCTTGAATATCTCGAATCTGGCGGCAAAACAATGACTTGCAATGTCGGCACTGGCAACGGCACGTCAGTGATGCAACTGATCGATCTCACCGAGCAAATTGCTAAACGCAAAGTGCCTTACATAGTTTCAGCACGACGACCTGGCGACCCTGTCAGCGTTTATGCCGATGCGACACTTGCGAATAAAACTTTAAATTGGCACGCAACAAAATCGCTGCAGCAAATTGTCGAATCTGCCTACGCGTGGCACAGCACTCACCCGAACGGGTACCGCAAATAAATTTTTAGTTCGGCATATTTGAGCGTTGACGATCAAGCCAGCCCAACAACATCGCAATTGCTCGCGGATCATGACGCAATCGGTGGCCAGCACCCGCAATAACTTGAAGTTCTGCTGACCCGTGCGCTTCGGCGAGAACCCGTGAGTCAGCAGTTGGTACCGCTTCGTCATCATCACCGTGCAACAACAACAACGGCCGAGGTGCAAACCTTCGTGCGGCATCGGTGGGTCTGAATCTGCGTAACTCGCGCGACCACTCGTCGAACGATTCTGGAAACTTTGGTTTGTGAATCGCGCCAACCTCGCGCACGTGTTCCAAGAAACGTCGCGGTTGTGCGGCCCAATCATCAAAGTCGGCGCGAGGGCCGAGCAACGCGCAGCCGTTAATCCGCGGATCGTCTGCCGCTGCACACAAAGCCAACGATGCGCCAGTGTTTGTGCCGACCAACCAAACACCGCTTGGTGTTGTTTGTTCAACGAGGTGATCAATTGCCGCGCGAAGATCATCGATCCAGCCTTGCATTGAGAAATCGCCTTCGCTGTCGCCGCAACCGCGAAAAGTGAAAGTCATCGCCGCCCAACCCAACTCGTTGGCAACACGATCGATCAATTCTGGAAACGTGCTCGCCGAGTGTCGCGCATCGTTCATCGCAACCGGAAAACCGTGACACAACAACATGCCTGGTATCGCGCCGTTTTTGCCTGACGGCTTGGCGAGATAACGCGTTAACGAAATGCCACTTGAAAGAAACGACCCGTTCACTGTTGTGGCACTCGGTCGGTTTTAAGCGTGAGGCTTGCGATGGCGACGAGTCTTGCCTTCAGTCGCCAATGTGTAGCCACGATTGCGTGCTTCAGGCAACGTGTCGGGTGCAAAACAGATGCCGACGTCGGTATTGCAGATTTCTTCGATCAACGACGCGTATTTGGCATCGTCGAGAGAGTCAACGTCGTAAACAAATTGAGTTCGCTTGTCGCCCAAAAATCTCGTATGGGCAAATCGAGTGGGTCTTTGCATGATTCAAATCTAGCCTCGGCTCGTTTTCGACATCGGCTTGGTGACTAACCTGAACCTAATGGCGAGTTCAAACAGCAAGCCGCAGAAGATCGATTTCTTCTTTGACATTATGTGCCCGTGGGCGTATCAAACTTCAATCTGGATTCGCGAAGTGCGCTCGCAGATCGACCTTGAAATTAACTGGAAGTTTTTTAGTCTCGAAGAGATAAATCGCGAAGAAGGCAAAAAGCACCCGTGGGAGCGTGAAATTGCCTACGGCTGGACGCCGTTGCGAATTGCCGCCTGGTTGCGACGAATCGATGTTGATCTTTGTGACGATTGGTATCTTGCAGCAGCAAAAGCGTTGCACGAAGACGGATTGCGCCCATATGAAGAAGCAACCGCCCGCAAACTTCTCGCAAGCATCGCCGCACCCGAAAACACTTGGGACGAAGCACTCGCCGACAAAACGACACACGACGATGTGCGTCGCGACCACGAAGAGTCGGTCAAGAAATTTGCTGCATTCGGTGTGCCGCTGATCGTGTTTGAAAATGGTCGAAGTGTTTTTGGTCCGGTTGTTGTGCCGCCACCGCGCGGCGAGGAGGCGATGAAACTATGGCGACTTATGAATGACTACAGCGAGATCAACGGTCTATATGAGATCAAAACGCCAAAAACGTCGCGCGACTTGGCGAACATCGCCGAAGTTTTCGATTCATACCTTCGAACGCGCGAGTGGCGTACTGTGCAGACACCAGCACCATGAACGACCTCGACTATAAATTGACGCTTCGTTGTCTCTTTGAGACATGGCAGTCGATGCAAGAACTTTGCGAAACTCTGACCGAAGCCGAATGGAAGACTGCGACGGCTTGCCCAGGTTGGTCGGTGCAAGATAATTTGTCGCACATCATCGGCACTGAACGCGCACTCGGCGGTCTTGGTGGCACACAACATAAAGCCACTGATCTGCAGCATGTGAAGAACCCGATCGGCGAGATGAATGAACACGAAGTTGATTCACGTCGACATTTGGCCGGCGCACAAGTTCTAAGTGAGTTCAAAGAAATTGTCGTTGCACGAAAGTCGTTTTTTGATTCGGCGCCCGAGAGTTATTTCACCGCCGAGTCAAACACGCCAATTGGTAAAGCACCAATGGCAGTCTTCTTGAGCATTCGCGCCATGGATAGTTGGGTGCACGAACAAGATATTCGCAGAGCAATCAACAAGCCGGGCGATCAAGGTTCGCTGTGTGCAGAACTAAGCGTCGACCGTCTTGTTCGAACTTTGCCGATGGTCGTTGGCAAACGGGCGAAAGCGCCTGAAGGTTCTGTTTCGGTCGTGAAAATCACTGGGCCGGTGCAACGAAGTGTTGCGATCGCAGTTAAAGAAGGTCGCGCGGCCGTCGTTGAAGCGAGTGACATCACACCAATCGTCGAAATTGAATTAGACAGCAACGTCTTCATCGAACTTGCTACTGGTCGTGCCACAAGCGAGCAACTACGCGAGAGAATTAAAATTGTTGGCGATGTCGCACTCGGCGAGCAGGTTGTTGGCGCACTAAATATGATGATCTAACTGCGTCCGACGCGGTTAGATATCCTTATCTAGTCATGGTGTCGCCTCTATTCGACCCTGTTGTCGTGCAAAAAAAGATTGAAGTTCTGGCCGGGCGCGACGCCGAGTTGGCCAAACTTGCACAAGATCGAGAACAACAACGACAACTCGAGCGTTTTGGCGAAGTGCGTGAATATTCGTTTCCGCCGAACACATCGCAGGTGCATGTAACCAACTGGGTGCATTCGGGTTGGATGAGACCCGTGCGATTTGTCTATCGCAACATTCCAAGACCCTTACGCAAGTTGATAAAGAAATTGTCAGTATGAGCGAATTTTTAATTGTCACCGATGCTCATAGTGCGACGCTCGACGATTTAGTAGTAACACACAAATCGCTCGTCGTATCGGGGTCGAAAGACATCAAGTGGATTGTTTATGGTGCTGTGCCCGATGCGATCAAACTTTTGCAGCGCCGCTGGTCGTTTCGTCGTGTGCGAGTGGTTGCGACAGTCGACGATTTCAAGACGAGCGACTTTGTGATTTTCTTGAACGCAGGTGACGGTTTGTATCGCGAGTCGTTGGTTAGTGTGCGCGAAACTATCCGTAAAAATGCGGCGGCTGACTTGATTTACGGTGACTCGGCACACCCAACAGGCGTCAAAGCCGAGCCACTGAGTTTTGTGCGCCGACCAGGTTGGTCGCCCGAGCGACTGCGCGGCCACTGTTATGTCGGCGAGACTCTTGTTGCTCGCACCGAAGTTGTCGAGCGCGCAGGCGGAATAGCCGACCTCGTTGGGCGAAATGTGCACGATCGTGCCTTGCGTTTAAGCGAAAACGCAAAAAATATTGTGCGCATGCCAGAACTTTTGACGATGGCGAAAAACCATGACTCTCGCCCATCAGCCTCTCTTCAGGCAGTAGTTGACCATTGCGCACGACAAAAAATTAATGCTGATTGCGAATTTGAGGCGGCTGTGCCGAGCGTGCGTGTCAAGCGCAACTTGACAACACAGCCAAGTGTTGCAGTAATCGTGCCAACACGTGGCACGTCTGCCGAGGTGTTTGGTTCAGAGCGTGTGCTGGTTGTTGAAGCTGTGCGCAGTTTGTTCGAAAAATCGACGTATCAGAACTTTGAAGTTGTCGTTGTCGCCGACACACCGACGCCACAAACCGTGCTCGATACGTTGCGCGAGATTGGTGGTGCGCGGTTGAAAACAATTAACTACGACCGGCCGTTTAACTTTGCTGAAAAAAACAATCTCGGGGCGATGTCGTGTGAATCTGATCTGATCTTGCTCCTTAATGACGACACTGAGATAATTACCGCTGAAGCGCTCGAATTAATGGTCGCTATGTTCAACGACCCGACTGTTGGCGTTGTTGGCCCGATGTTGTTGTTTGAAGACTCGACGATTCAAAGTGCAGGTCACATTTTTAGCCCTGACCCGACAGATCTTTATCGCGCGCGCAGCCCCGAAACAGCCGGGCCGCAAAACTTGTTAAAAGTTCAACGCGAAGTTTCTAGTTTGATCGCTGCATGCGCATTGATTCGTCGAGATGTGTTCGAACAAGTCGGTGGGCTATGCATGGAGTTTCCGGGCAACTGGAACGACATCGATTTCTGTCTCAAGGTTCAACTTGCGGGCTATCGAGCAGTTTTCACACCACACGCTCACCTGTTTCACTTTGAGTCAAAAACTCGAATCGCCAAACGCGTCGAAGCCGAAGTTGCCAAACTTGGCGCGCGATGGGGCTCAGTGCTCGATGATGACCCGTATTTCAACCCGAATTTACAACGCTATACAAACATCTGGAAGACAGACTCAACTTCGAAACAGTCGCTCGACGAAGCGCTGAGTTTCTTGCTAACAGTCGCCTAGTCGTTTGACTGCGGGCCGATCGCGCCAATCGCGTCAAAATATTTAAGGTGCGCTTTGACGACATGGACAGCGTCGACATCGTCAAGAATCTCAATATTGTTTTTCTCGGCAGCATCTAACAAATATGCCGTGAGTGACTGCTCGTCGATTACGACTTCATCGACGATGTCTTGTTGGCGGTCAACGACACCTGCAGGTTGCAAACCTTTATCGTGAAGCCAACGCATGTGAAAGACCAGTAATTTTCGCAGTTCTGCGAAAGTCAGCCGAGCTTGGGTTTCGCTTGGCAAGTTGTCAGCAACGAACTGTGTTGCTTGTTCGAGTTCATAAACAGCCCGTGGTGCCACACTGTCGAGGCGTCGAGCCTCGCGACCAATAATTACTGCTGCGATTGCGAAGACCAACGCCGCAGCAATGATGCTCGCAATTATTAAAACCGCAGACATGCGGTGCGAAAACTTTTAGATGCCGATGCGTTGCGCCAGAAGTTCGCGATGATAAGTCGGATCTCCGAACAGCAACTCACTCGACTTGGCGCGCTTGAAGTAAAGGTGCGCTGGGTGCTCCCAGGTGAAGCCGATGCCACCGTGAATCTGAATGTTCTCGGCTGCAGCATGAAAGTAAGCCTCTGAGCAATACGCCTTTGACAAAGATGCAACCGATGGCAACTCGTCGTTCATCTCAGCGGCGCACCACATGCCGTAATACGCAGCCGACTTTGCCGACTCGACTTCGAGCAACATGTCAGCACACTTGTGCTTGATCGCTTGGAAAGAACCAATCGGACGACCGAACTGCACGCGAACTTTTGCGTACTCAACTGCCATGTCAAGAACTTTTTGTGCACCGCCAACTTGTTCGGCAGCGAGCGCAACAACAATCAAATCGTTGACTCGGGTGAGAACTTCCCAACCTTTGCCTTCGGTGCCAATCAATGTTGCTGGCACGTCGGCAAACTCGAGTTTTGCTTGCTTGCGAGTTTGATCCATCGTCGAAAGCGCCGTGCGAGTTAGACCTTTCGCATTGCCTTCGACTGCGAACAACGAAACACCTTTTGCAGTGCGAGCCGAAACGATAATCAATGACGAAGTGTGACCGTCGAGTACGAACATCTTTGTGCCAGTCAAGGTAAAACTTGAGCCCGAGCCTTTGGCTTGCATCGTGACGCCCGATTCATCCCATTTGCCGGATGGTTCGACTGAAGCAAGAGTCGCAGTTGTTTCACCGCTGGCGATTGCTGGAAGATATTTTTTCTTCGCTGCTTCATCACCTGATTGCATCAAAGTATTTGCAGCCATGACGACCGTCGAAAAATATGGCGCACAAAGCAACGAGCGACCCATCTCTTCGAGCACGACGCCCAACTCGATGTAACTAAAACCCATGCCACCAAACTCTTCAGGAATATGAATGCCCATCAAACCCATTTGCGAACCCATCTGCGACCAAACTGCTGGATCGAAACCATTTACAGTTTCCATTTGTTCGCGCACTGCAGTCTCTGGCGACTTGGCGTCAAGAAACGCGCGGACGGTTTTGCGGAGCTCTTCTTGTTCTTCTGTAAAGGCAAAGTTCATGGGGTATATCTTGCCAGCGCAGAGGTGATTTTGGCTAATCGGGGCGACCGGCGCAACTGGCGATTTCGCCTGTGATAATTGAGCCATATGGCGCTTTTAGATTCTGACCCAACTTTGCACTGGCGCGACGCCAATGTCGATGTGCACAAAGTGGTGGTCGGGCCGTTTGACAACAATGTTTTCGTCGTGCGGTGTCGGCGCTCGGGTGATGCCGTTTTGATTGATGCGGCCAACGAGCACGAACAGTTGTTGAAATTGTGCAAACGTCTTGGCGTCAAGCGTGTGCTCGAAACTCATGGACATTGGGATCACATTCAGGCAGTGCCCGCGATGCGCGAAGCGGGCTACGAAGTTGCGGTTACAGCGCTCGATGCGCCGCGATTACGCGACGTGGGCTACGACGTGTTTATTGACGATGCTGAGATTATTGAAGTTGGCGATTTACGTTTGCATGCGATTCATAACCCGGGGCACACAGCAGGTTCGATTTCGTTTCATGTTGTTGATACACCGCTGTTGTTTACGGGTGACACGTTGTTTCCGGGTGGGCCAGGCAACACGCAACTCGAAGGTGGTGACTTTGCAACGATCATCGACTCGATCGACAATAAGTTGTTTACGTTTGCCGCTGAGACAATTGTCCTACCTGGTCACGGATTAGACACAACGATCGGCGCTGAACGACCACAACTTGCTTCTTGGGTTGAACGAGGTTGGTGAAATTAATTACCACTACCGGCGTAGTGCAAATAGATAGGCCCGCAATTACACTTATTTAAGTGAGCGAACTGTTTCGCATTGACGATCTTCATGCCAAGCCTGCCGAGGCAGA
>CANLHV010000058.1 GCA_947490975.1 Acidimicrobiaceae bacterium | reverse complement strand
CTGAATGGCGCCAGACGACCGCGTTTTGCAGGGTCTTTATCCCACAGTCGACCATGCAAGAAACTTGGTTCGAGTTTGTCTTCGCTGTAGCACGGCCACTGAATGCCGCCGAGTTCGGCCAAACGCTTGTAAGACATGCCGGCGTGCATCGGCGAAAGGCTTCGGAGTTCATCCCAGATTTCTTCACTCGATGAATATTTCCAGTCGTGGCCCAATTCGCTTGCGAGATCAAGAATGATCTGAATGTCGTCGTGTGCGTTGCCGGGTGAGTTGATGGCTTTACGTACGCGCTGGACTCGTCGCTCTGAGTTTGTTACCGTGCCATCGCTTTCGCACCAAGATGCTGACCCGGGCAAAACGACATCGGCAAGTTGGGCAGTTTTGGTCATGAAAATATCTTGCACAACCAAGAAGTCGAGACTTTCGAGCAAATGTGTGGCATGTGCGCCATCGGCTTCTGACTGAGCAGGGTTTTCGCCGATGACGAAAACTGCGCGCAGTTCTTTGCGCTCCATTGCTTCAAACATCTGTGTGAGGTTCCAGCCATTTTTTGGCGGAATAGTGCAGTTCCATTTTTTGTTGAATTTCTCGCGAGCAATATCGTCTTCAACGTCTTGGAAGCCGGGCAGTTTGTTCGGCAAGGCGCCCATGTCGCCGCCACCTTGAACATTGTTCTGACCACGTAACGGACTAAGCCCCGCGCCAGTTCGGCCAACATGACCGCACAAAAGCGAGAGATTGATCAGACCGAGAACATTGTCGACACCGTTGTGATGTTCGGTGATGCCGAGTGTCCAACACAATTGCGCGCTTCTGGCGCGAGCGTATGCGTGCGCGAGTTCGCGAATTGCATCGGCAGGAACGCCAGTGACTTTGCTGCCTACTTCAAGTGTCCAGGGTTCGACAGACTTTGCGTAAGTCTCGAAATTAGTCGTGCTGCCTTCGATAAATTCTTTGTTTGCTAAACCGGCATGAATGATCTCGCGCGCAATCGTGTTTGATAACGCAATGTCAGTGCCAACATTTAGACCGAGCCACATGTCGGCAAATTCGGCTGATGCGGTTCGTCGCGGATCTACAACGAAAAGCTTGGCACCATTACGAACACCCTGAAGAACGTGGTGGAAATAAATCGGGTGTGCTTCGCGAGCGTTTGAACCCCAAAGAACGACGAGATCTGTAGTTTCAACTTCGGCGTATGAACTTGTTCCTCCGCCTGCTCCGAAAACGGTGGCCAGACCGACCACCGAAGGTGCGTGTCAAGTTCTATTACAAGAGTCGATGTTGTTCGTGCCGATGACTGCACGAGCGAACTTTTGAGCGATGAAGTTCATTTCGTTCGTTGATTTCGAGCAAGAGAAAAAACCGACGGCCGACGGCGAGAATGCATCTCGCGTCGTGGCGAGACCTTTTGCTGCTCGCGAAATGGCTTCTTGCCAGGTGGCTACACGCAACTCGCCGTTCTCGCGAACCATTGGTTCGGTGATTCGCATATACGGGTCAAACTTGTGCTTTGCCATGAGATTTAACTGTAGCGACTCGCGATAGTTTGCGCCCGTTTAAAGAGAGGTCTGTAGAGTAAAGGGTCGCATATTTTTTGTTAAGAGTTAATCAAAAGGGGAGTAATGGGTTTTCCATCGGATCTTGAAATCGCACGCAAAGCAACGGCAAAGCCGCTAACTGAGATTGCCGCTCAAATGGGTATCGGCAGCGAGTTTCTTGAACCGTATGGCAAAAGTCTCGCCAAGATAAGTCTTGATGCAATCGATTCTTTGAAGTCACGACCGAAGGCAAAGTATGTCGTAGTTACTGCGATCACTCCAACACCGCTCGGTGAGGGCAAGACAACAACAACTGTTGGTTTGGGTCAAGCGATGAAGCACATCGGTAAAAAAGCGACGATTAGTTTGCGTCAACCAAGCATGGGTCCAACATTCGGAATTAAAGGTGGTGCAGCGGGTGGTGGCTACAGCCAGGTAATCCCGATGGAGTTGTTGAATCTGCACTTGACTGGCGACTTTCATGCTGTGACTGCAGCTCACAACTTATTGTCAGCAATGGTTGATAATCATTTGCACCAGGGCAACGAACTTGATCTTGACGTCAACAACATCACGTGGCGTCGCGTGATGGATGTTAACGATCGATCTCTTCGCAACATGATCATTGGTCTTGGCACCAAAGAAGACGGTGTTGTGCGTCAAACTGGCTTTGACATCACGGCTGCTTCAGAAGTGATGGCGATTTTGGCATTAGCAAAATCAAAAGAAGATATGCGAGAGCGGTTTGCGCGAATAGTCGTGGGCTACAACTCGCAGGGTAAACCTGTAACTGCCGAGCAACTGAGCGCTGCTGGTTCGATGGCCGTAATCATGGCAGATGCAATTAAGCCGAACTTGTTGCAGACAATTGAGAACACGCCAGTCATCGTTCACTCAGGACCTTTCGGCAATATTGCTCACGGAAACTCGTCGATTGTTGGTGACTTGATCGGCATTCACTCTGGTGACTATCTGATTACCGAAGCAGGCTTCGGCGCAGACATGGGTGCAGAAAAGTTCTTCAACATCAAGTGTCGTGCATCAGGTCTTGTGCCGGATGCGGCGGTGCTCGTTGCCACAGTTCGCGCTTTGAAAGCGCACTCGGGTAAGTACAAGATTGTTGCTGGCAAAGCTTTGCCAGAAGATCTGCTCAAAGAAAACCCAGACGATGTAATTGCGGGTGCAGCAAACCTGGTCAAGCAAATTGAAAACGTGAAAGCCCACGGCGTTTCGCCAGTTGTGGCAATTAACAGCTTTCCGACTGACCATAAGTCTGAGCACGAGGCAATTCGAAAAATTGCTGAGGGTGCCGGCGCGCGTGTTGCGATTTGTTCTCACTTCGCCGACGGTGGCGCTGGTGCAAAAGATCTCGCCCACGCGGTTGTCGAAGCTTGCAATGACAAGAATTCATTTCACTTCTTGTATTCGGACGACGCATCGCTTAAAGAGAAAATTGAAAAAATCGCGACAACAATTTATGGCGCAGCAAAAGTTGAGTACACAAGTCTTGCAACCAAGCAGATTAAGAACTACACAGATAACGGTTTTGCGAAATTGCCAATTTGTGTTGCCAAGACCCACTTGTCAATTTCGGGCGATGCTTCGCTGCGAGGTGCTCCAACGGGTCACACGTTAAACGTGCGCGAAGTGCGGGCTTCAATTGGTGCAGGCTTTGTTTATCCAATTTGTGGTGACATGCGAACAATGCCGGGTCTCGGCACGAAGCCTGCCGCAGCAATTATTGACTTCGACGCGAATGGTGAAATTGTCGGCTTGTCATGATTTCAGAGGTTAAACGCACGCCAGGCGGAGCGATTCTGCTTGACGGCATCAAGTTGCGAGATGAAACGGTTGCCAAAATCAAGTCGACGATTGTCGCAGCCGGAAGCCCCAAGATCTGTTTGGCGACTGTTTTGGTTGGCGATGATGCGCCGAGTCATATATATGTAAGCAACAAGCACAAAAAAGCCCAAGAAGCGGGCATGGTTTCGCGCGGCGTGAATTTGCCAGCGACAGCGACTCAGGCGCAAGTTGAGCAGGCGGTTGCAGAGCTAGTTGCCGACAAAAGTGTGCACGGAATATTGGTTCAGCTACCGCTGCCAAAACATATTGACACTGAGGCGGTGCTTAGTTTGCTGCCGGTCGAAAAAGATGTTGATGGCTTGACAGAGCGATCACTTGGGCGTTTGGTGCGCGGGCTTAAAGGCCATGTGCCATGCACGCCGCTCGGAGTTATGCGCTTGTTGCAAAGTTACAAAATTGAAACCAAAGGTAAGCGTGCAGTCGTGATTGGTCGCTCGGCATTAGTTGGCCTGCCACAAATGCTGTTGCTGGTCGGTCGGTCGGCAGATGCAACGGTGACCGTTGCTCACAAGTCGACTTCAGACATGATCGAAGTTTGTCGCGAGTCTGACATCATTATCGCAGCCGCAGGGGCAGCACGAATGGTGACTGCTGCTCACGTTAAGCCTGGCGCGACAGTTATTGATGTTGGGGTGACACGCATTGACAACAAGATTGTTGGCGATGTCGACTTTGAAGCCGTTCAGGCGATCGCTGGTGCAATCACACCGATGCCAGGTGGCACCGGGCCAATGACGATCGCTTGTCTACTTGAAAACACTCTTGAGGCTGCACGGATGATTGGTGCGATTTGAAAAAACTTCGAGACACCTACGACTACATAATTGTCGGTGGTGGTTCGGCCGGTTCAGCGCTGGCAAATAGATTGAGCGCAGACTCAAGCAAGAGCGTTTTAGTTCTCGAAGCCGGCCGACCAGATTATTGGTGGGATGTATTCATTCACATGCCCGCAGCGTTGACGTTTCCGATTGGAAGTCGTTTTTATGACTGGCTTTATGTTTCGGAGCCAGAGCCTCACATGAACAATCGGCGTGTCACTCAAGGTCGAGGCAAGGTGTTGGGCGGGTCGTCAAGTATCAACGGAATGATTTTTCAGCGCGGCAACCCGCTTGACTATCAACGCTGGGCGAGCGACCCAGGTATGGCGACTTGGGATTACGCACATTGTTTGCCGTACTTCAAACGACTTGAAAATTGTTTGGCGGCGCCAAGTGACGATCAGTTTCGTGGCCATGATGGGCCGCTGGTGCAAGAACGTGGGCCTATAAAGAATCCGTTGTTCGGTGCATTTTTTAAGGCCGTTCAACAGGCAGGTCATGAGTTAACAACTGATGTGAATGGCTTTAAGCAAGAGGGCTTTGCGGCATTCGATCGCAATTTGCGTCGTGGGCGCAGACTAAGTGCGGCTCGGGCTTATTTGCATCCGGTGATGCACAGAAAAAATCTAAAGGTGCAATGTCGAGCGCTTGTAACCAAATTAGTAATCGAAGAAAAAAAAGTTACTGGGGTTAATTTTGAATTGCCATTTGGTCGTAAGCGAACGGCGATGGCTAAAGAAGTGGTTTTGTGCGGTGGTGCTTTTAATTCACCGCAGTTGCTGCAAGTTTCTGGCATCGGTGACAGTGAGCATCTCAAAAAGGTTGGTGTTGAGCCGGTGCATCATTTGCCAGGTGTCGGGGCGAACTTGCAAGACCATCTTGAGGTTTATGTTCAACACTCTTGCACGCAGCCAGTTTCTTTGAACCCGATGCTGAAGATGCACTATCGACCGTTCATCGGCCTGCAGTGGTTGTTTCGTCGCGGAGCGGGGTCTTCGAATCACTTTGAAGGTGGTGGTTTCATTCGGGGAAACGACTCGTTTAAATACCCGAACTTGATGTTTCACTTTTTGCCGATCGCGGTTCGCTACGACGGCACAGCACCTGCGGGTGGACATGGTTATCAAGTGCATATTGGTCCGATGTATTCGAACTCGCGAGGCAGTGTGAAAATTAAGTCGCCCGATGTTCATGTCAAGCCAGAACTGCGGCTTAACTATTTGTCAACGCCCGAAGATCGCCAAGAGTGGGTCGAAGCGATCGCCGCCGCTCGCAAAATTTTGGCTCAGGCTGCGTTTAAAGAATTTGATGGTGGCGAGATCTCACCCGGACCCGAGTGTCAAACCGATTCACAAGTTCTCGAATGGGTTCGTCGTGATGGCGAAACCGCCTATCACCCTTCGTGCACATGCAAAATGGGCGTTGATGAGATGGCCGTGGTTGACCCACTGACAATGAAGGTGCACGGAATTGAAGGTTTGCGTGTGGCCGATGCGTCGGTAATGCCATATGTGACTAACGGCAATATTTACGCACCGACGATGATGATTGCCGAAAAAGCAGCCGACATAATTCTTGGTCTCGAGCCGCTTAAACCTGAGAGTGTTCAATACTTCAGTCACGCAAACTGATAGCGTTTGAACCGTTGTGCTGGAGAACCAGTTGACGATAATTTTCTACTAGTAATGGAGAAAAAGTGAGCAACGAAGAATTTCAAGAAATTGATCTTGCCCAATTACCAGACGACGACCTGGTAGCCCAGATGCACGACGACCTTTACGACGGTCTCGGGCCAGAAATTATTGAAGGCACGACAATTTTGCTCGACCGTGGTTGGTCAGCAACCAAGGTTTTAGAAACTGCACTCGTCGAAGGCATGCGAATCGTTGGTATCGACTTTCGTGACGGCATTTTGTTTGTGCCAGAAGTTTTGCTCTCGGCCAATGCGATGAAAGGTGGCATGGCGATTTTGCGTCCGCTGCTTGCAGAAACTGGCGCCCAGTCAGTCGGCAAAGTTGTAATTGGCACCGTCAAAGGCGACATTCATGACATCGGTAAGAACCTTGTAGCCATGATGATGGAAGGTGCTGGCTTCGAAGTCATCGACCTTGGCATCAATACAGACGCGAATAAATACATCGCTGCTCTTGAAGAGCACAAGCCAGACATTCTCGGTATGTCAGCGCTTTTGACAACGACAATGCCATACATGAAAGTCGTGATTGACACGATGAAAGAAAAAGGCATTCGCGATAAGTACATCATTTTGGTCGGTGGTGCTCCGCTCAACGAAGAGTTCAGTGTCGCTGTAGGCGCAGATGCGTATTGTCGCGACGCAGCAGTCGCTTCAGAAACAGCAAAACAACTCGTTGGTGCGCGTCGTTTGCGCAACGCAGAACCTCCTGGCCCGTCAGTCGCCTGAGAATTAGTTAGCGATGTCGCCTGACTCGCGACCGTTGATAATTGCGTGTGGCGCGCTCGTTAGCGAACTGCGTGCAGTGCTCGTCGCATCTGGCATTGATGAATCGGTCGAAGTTAAGTATTTGCCGGCGAATCTTCACAACCGACCTGAGAACATCTCGCCGCAGGTCGAAGAATTGTTGGCGCAGAACCAAGATCGGCGAGTTTTTGTCGCGTATGCCGATTGCGGCACCGGCGGGCATTTAGATCTGGCATTGGCGAAGTATCCAAATGTTCAAAGACTGCCTGGTGCCCACTGTTATGAGTTTTTCGCAGGAAGTCTCGAGTTCTTGGCTGCTCACGATGAAGAACCAGGCACTTTTTACCTGACAGATTTCTTGGCAAAGCATTTTGAGGCGCTCGTCTGGCAAGGTCTAGGACTCGACAAGCACCCTGAGTTGCGCGATGCATATTTTGGCAACTATCGCCGCGTGGTGCTTTTCTCACAAGCGAACAATCCTGAAATAGTTGTGGCTGGCGAGACTGCTGCTCAAAAGCTTGGTTTAGAATTTGAACACCGACATGTCGGTCTTGAGAACTTTGCAAAGTCGGTACCGGTTTCGTTTTTGAGA
>CANLHV010000057.1 GCA_947490975.1 Acidimicrobiaceae bacterium | reverse complement strand
TGCTTATGAGTACTACGCCCGACACCCAGCCGCGCATCACGTCAGTTGCAGAGGTGAAAGCGGCGCTCGGTGATCGACTCGTCGACTCTTTTCACAAAGAAGACTTGTGGTTGCGTGTGCGCACCGATTCATGGAAGTCATCTATGCGAACGTTACGTGACACGCTCGGGTTCCATTATTTCTGTTTCCTTTCAGCAATCGACTGGATGCCTTCTCCCTATGGTCGCGGCGAAGACGACCCAACCGAACCAGCACCCGAGCGTGATACAACTATTCGCCAGGGCTACGCGGGTGGAGAAACTCGCATGCAGGTATTCGTTCGAGTCACGAATCCGGTCACGCACGTGAGCGTCATTGTCAAGGTTGATGTTCCAGACGACTCGCTGACCATCGAATCGATTCACGATGTGTATGCGGGTGCCAACTGGCACGAACGTGAAACTCACGAGATGTTCGGCATCAAGTTTGACGGTCATCCTGATTTGCGCAATATGTATTTGCCGATCGACTTTGAAGGTTTCCCGTTACGCAAAGACTTCCCGCTTCTTGCTCGCATGGTGAAGCCGTGGCCCGGCATTGTCGACGTAGAACCGCTACCAGGTGGCGATGACAACCAAGGTGGTGACGCGCAATGAGTCTCACCGACCGAGTGCTGGGTGATCGTCAACAACTTGCCTACATCGCCAGCCAAGCCGCCGACGCTCGTTTGAACGTTGAGTTAGAAACAGAGGGAATGACGCTCAACATAGGTCCGCAACATCCTGCGACCCACGGCACGCTTCGAATCATTGCTCGTCTGGACGGTGAGCAAGTTGTGTGGGCCGAACCAGCATGCGGATACATGCATCGCGGCTACGAAAAGTTGACAGAAGTGCGCACGTATCCGCAGGTCACGACACTCGTCAACCGCATCGACTGGCTCGGAAGCTTCGCCAACGAGGTGCCATTCATTCTGGCTGCAGAAAAGTTGATGGAAGTTGAAGCACCACCGCGCGCTCAACACATCCGCACGATTTTGTTTGAACTCTCGCGCATCGCAAATGTGTCGCTCTTCTTGGGTGATCTCGGCGTTCAACTTGGTGCGATTACGCCGGTGTTTCTTGCGTTTCGCGATCGCGAATATGTTTTGAATTTGATTGAATCAGCCACCGGTGGACGGTTTCATCCGAACTTCGATCGCATCGGTGGACTAAAAGACGATCTTCCTGCTGGTTGGGTTGATGAGACTCGTGCAGTGATGAAAAAGCTTCGCGGATTCTGCGATCAGATTGAAGACTTGCTGTTCGGCAATGAAATTTTTCAATCGCGAACTCGAGGCATTGGTGTAATTCCTCGCGAAGTCGCATTGCAATACGGTCTATCCGGCGCAAATCTTCGCGCCAGCGGCGTCGACTGGGACTTGCGTCGTGATCACCAATTACCGATGGCGTGGAACAAAGCTGACTGGAAGGTGTGGACGCACCCCGACGGCGACAGCTTCGCCCGTTGTTGGATTCGCTTGCAAGAAACTCGTGAATCGACAAAAATCGTTGACCAGTTATTGGGCTCGATACCAGCAGGGCCAGTTATGGCCAAGGTGCCAAAAATTATCAAAGTGCCAGAAGGTGAGGCTTGGGTTTCAACTGAGAACCCACTCGGTGAGATGGGCTACTACATCGTTTCGCGTGGCGACCTTGGTCCGTTCAGAGTAAAAATTCGCTCCGCAAGTTTCAACAATATTTCGATTACTCCGTGGTTGTTGCGTGGCGTGTATGTGCCAGACATTGTGACGATTTTGGCTTCTCTCTATTTCATTCTCGGAGATATTGATAGATGAGCGCGTTGCTCGCTGAAGTCCCCTATTGGGGACAGTCATTGTTGCGCGTACTCGGCGGAATTGTCGCTGTGCTTCTGCCTGCTGGCACAATCGTTTATATCTTCTTGTTCAAGATGATGTCGTTTATGCAAAGTCGTCTCGGCCCGATGGAAGCAGGCCCGTACGGCTCAATGCAATTGTTTGCTGAAGTAGGCAAGTGGTTGCAGAAAGAAGACATCGTGCCCGAGCGCGCCGATGCTCGCATTTTTAAAATGGCACCAGTAATTGTCTTGCTGAGCACTTTTTTGTTGGTTGCCGTTGTACCTTTTGGCCCTGACGCATGGTTCACAGATTTCGAAACAGGAATCTTCTATGCACTGGCAGTTTCATCGATTTCAGTTCTTGGTATTTTGATTGCTGGTTGGTCGAGTGCAAACAAGTATTCATTGCTCGGCGGTCTGCGTGCGGCAGGTCAATTGATCGCTTATGAACTGCCGATGGTTTTGGCTGTAATTGGTGTTGTTATTCAGGCAGAAACAATGAACTTGCAAAAAATCGTTGTTGCGCAAAACTCTGGCTCAATGTTTGGCATCGACACCTTCGGACACCCATATGTAATTAGTCAGTTCATCGGATTCGTCATATTCATGATCGCGATTCAAGCCGAACTTACTCAAGCACCATTCGACATGCCGATCGCTGAAAGCGAACTCGTCTCTGGTTATATGACCGAATATTCGGGCTTTCGCTTCTTGATTTTCTTCATCGGCGAATTCGCGACCGCCGGTGTTTTTGCGATGATTGCATCCGTATTGTTTCTCGGCGGCTGGGGTGTGCCGTTTTCGTGGTTTGGTTGGACATCAATCGACTCGATCGACAACTGGATGAATGTTGTTGGGCCTTTGATTATGTTCACCAAGATGATGTTGTTGGTGTTCATCATCATGTGGATCCGTTTTAGTTACCCTCGACTGCGTGAAGATCAACTACAGCGCTTCGCTTGGAAGGGTTTGATTCCGGTTGCGTTGCTCAATATCGCAGTTACATCAATTTTGAAGGTGGTTTTCTAATGCCAAAAGTTCCTGGATTAGTCAAAGGTCTTGGCGTAACGCTCGGCACTTTGTTCAACACTGCAACGAAAGGTTCGAACACGGTTCAATATCCGCATGAAAAAGAGACGCCGCCGATTCGCTCTCGCGGTGTAATCGCTTTACATCAAGACAACTGCACTTCATGCATGCTGTGTTCGCGTTCGTGCCCTGACTGGTGCATTTATATCGAGGCGCACAAAGAACTTGCTCCTCCTCGTCGTGAGGGCGGCAAGCCACGTCAAGTTAACTTGCTCGATCGATTTGATATTGATTACGCACTGTGCATGTATTGCGGCATCTGTGTTGAAGTTTGTCCATTTGATGCTTTGTTCTGGAGCCCCGAATATGAATATTCTGAACCGAACATTGCCGACCTTCTGCATGACAAAACAAAACTAAGTGAGTGGATGGAAACAGTTCCTGAAGCCCCAGCGCTTGAAGTCGGCGCCGATAAGAAGAAGAAATAGTAGAAGGACTAGCAGTTGTGATCGCTCAAAACATTGGTTTTTGGATAATCGCAGTTTTGATGGTCGTGTCAGCGTTGCGCGTCGTCACAACAAACAATGTCGTGCATGCCGCGCTGTGGTTGGTTGTCGTGTTGGCTGGCGCTGCCGGCCAATATATTTTGCTCGCCGCTGAGTTTGTCGCCATCACCCAAGTACTCGTATATATAGGTGCGGTAATGGTGTTGTTTTTGTTTGGCACAATGCTGACCCGTGCTCGTATCGGCGCTGAGTCAGACCTCAACAACTCATACAAGAAACTCGGCATCCCAGTTGGATTAGTGATGTTGGTGGCAATGGGTCTTGCGCTAACCCGATCATTCGGTGACGAAAAACTGCCTGAGTCGGCCAAAGTTGTTTCTATTCAAGAGGTCTCTGATCAGATCTTTGGTCCGTATCTTTTGCCATTCTGGGCGCTTTCATTTGTCTTGTTGGCAGCAGTTGTTGGTGCAATCGTTTTAGCGAGAAAGGACTGACCAAATGTTTGTAAATCAGTTCTTGTTTTTGGCTGCGGTGCTTTTTTGCATCGGCGTATACGGAGTAATTGCTCGAAAGAATGCCGTGTTGATGTTGATGTCAATTGAGTTGATTTTAAATTCGGTGAACATCAACTTGTTGACATTTGCAATGCGCAACGGCTCGACCGATGGTCATACGTTCGCGCTTTACATCATTGCGATCGCTGCCGCAGAAGTCGGCGTCGGTCTAGGTCTCGTTTTGCTCGTGTATCGCAATAAGAAAACCATTTCAGTTGATGAGTTGTCGGAGATGCGCGGATGAACCTGCTGGCCGCTGAAACCGAAATTCTCGCACCGCTTGCATCGGGCTGGTTTCTTGAGAATGCTTGGTTAATCCCAGTTATCCCGGCGATTGCTTTTGCATTGATCATTTTGATCGGCAAGCGATTGCCTATGAAGGGCAGCGAACTCGGCGTTGCCTCAATGCTCGCTTCGTTGGTGCTGTCGGCTGGTGCTGCGTATCAATGGATACAGCGAGTTAACAGTGCAACAGAAGAACAGTTTGTTGAGCCCGTCATCAGGTCGTGGTCATGGTGGCAGAGCGGTGGTTTTGACTTCGGAATCGGACAACACATTGACGGACTCTCCGTTGTGGTGCTTTTTGTTGTCGCGTTTATTTCAACCCTGGTACAGATTTATTCGCTCGAGTATCTACGTGGCGACCGTCGCTACACGCACTTTTTTGCCGCGTTGACTTTGTTCTCTGGTGGCATGTTGGCGATGGTGCTCGCCGACAACATGATTCTGTTTCTTCTCGGCTGGGAAATCATGGGATTGTGCAGTTTCATGCTGATCGGCCACTGGTGGGAAGAAGATGCCAATAGTCGCGCAGCACTAAAAGCGTTCTTCACAGTACGAACTGGTGACATGGGTCTGCTTGTTGGCATCAGCATGCTTTATTTTGCGGCCAACGATTGGACGCAAGAAAACTTGGGCCTCTCTGGTTTTTCAGTTCGAGGCATTTCAGCCTGGGCACTATCCGGCGAACCAAACAGCACCGTAATCATGGTCGCAGCGATTGCGCTGTTCATCGCCAGCATCGGCAAGAGTGGTCAGTTTCCGTTACACACATGGTTGCCCGACGCAATGGCGGGCCCGACACCAGTTAGTTCGCTTTTGCATTCGTCAACGATGGTTGTAGCGGGCGTGTTTTTAGTTGCACGTTTGTATCCAGTATTTTTCGTCGGCTTAGACATTCTCGGCAGTGGCGGCAACTTGATCATGTTCATTGGTGGCATCACGATTGTCATTTCGGCTGCGCTGGCATTTGTGCAAAATGACATCAAAAGGGTGCTGGCATATTCGACAGTTTCGCAACTCGGTTACATGATGCTTGGCCTTGGCGCTGGCGCGTGGCTACCTGCTGTCTTCCACATTTTCACCCACGCGTTCTTCAAGGCATGTTTGTTCTTAGGCGCCGGATCAATTAGCCACAGCGCATCACATCACTCTTTTGACATGAAACGTGACATGGGCGGACTGCGCAAAGTAATGCCGATCACATTTACGACCTGGATCATCTCGACTCTTGCTCTATGCGGTGTGTTTCCTTTCTCGGGTTTCTTTTCGAAAGATGAAATCATCGACAATGTCGGCAACAACGGTTACAACACGTTCATGATCGTTGGCCTAGTCGGTGCGTTTATGACTGCTGCCTATATGACTCGCGCAACATACCTAACTTTCTTTGGCGAGCCGCGCGGAGCTTCTGCTGGACACTCAAGTCACGAGTCGCACGATGCTCACGGTTCGCACGACACACATGACATTCATGGCGACCACGATGATCATGCAAGCCACGACGCTCACGCGTCACATGGCCCTCACGAGTCGGGGCTATTAATCACGGCACCCCTGATGATTTTGTCGGTGCTCGCACTCGGCTCTGGATTTTTGAACGCAACTCCATTTGGTGAAAGCTGGGAGCGAATGAAACTGTGGGTCGAGCCGCGCGCAGTCGAAGTTGTTGACGCAACCTACCCGGGCGGCCCTGGTGAATCTCTGATTGTCAGTGTGCCAAGCGCCGAAGAAGGGAAGTCAAAATCTGTTTGCGGCACCGCTACGCCAGAAAAAGGTGTTTGTTACGCGCCTAAGTTAGAACACGCAAAGTTCAAGTGGTCGAAGGCAATGCTTTCAATGGTCATTGTGTTTATAGGCATGGCGCTTTCATGGATTCTGAGCGTGTTGCTGTTTACTAAACGCGACGCTCGGCTTGTCGGTTTAACTCAAAGAGTAAAAATTCTTGGAGTTGGCCACAGATTTTTGGTGAATAAATATTATTTAGATGATCTCTACGAGAAAGTCATCGTGCGTGGTGTTGCTTATCCAATTTCGAGTGCTGCTTATTGGTTCAATCAAAATGTTTTAGATGGCATCTTGCATTCGATTTCTAACTTGACGCGCAAACTTTCTGGCTGGGTTTATAAGAACATCGATCAGCGAGTTGTCGATGGCACGGTAAACAACTCGGCGACTTTCACCAAGTCTGTCGGTACAGCCGCACAGCCCACACAATCAGGCAAAGTCAGCCAGTATGGTGCTTTGCTGTTTAGTGCAGCGGCGGTAGCGGCACTAGTTCTCGTAATTATTAACACTTAACAAGTCGAAAAAGGGAGAAAAAACTATGAACATGCTGCAGGAAAACAACTGGCTGCTGAGCGTCGGCACATTCCTGCCAATGCTTGGCGTAGTGGTGTTGCTGCTCGCACCGAAGGCTTCTGATCAAATGATCAAACTCATAGCGTTGGTGACATCAATTGCGACTCTTGCAGTTGGTGTCTACACGGCTTTTAAATTTGATTTTGACCAGGCTGAAAAATTGCAGTTTGTTGCCGATGCAAAGTGGATCTCGGTAATTAAGAGCTCGTATCTGATCGGTGTCGACGGCATCAGTCTGCCCCTTTATCTGTTGAGCATGGTCATCACTTTGCTCGTCGTGATTTATTCGCTTGACCATGTACCGAGCCCGGGCAAACCAAAAGCCTTCTTTTCTCTTTTGCTTGTTTTGCAAACCGGAATGGCTGGCACATTCATCGCGCAAGATCTGATTTTGTTCTTCGTATTCTTTGAACTTGTTCTTCTGCCGATGTTTTTCATGATCGGAGTGTGGGGTGGAGAACAGCGTCAGTACGCCTCGATCAAATTCTTCTTGTACACGATGTTCGGTTCGGCACTGATGTTGGTTGCCTTCCTGGCATTGTTCTTCAAGACAGGCGCCGAGAGTTTCAGCATTCCGTACTTGATTGAAAACGGTGGAAGCATCGCCAAGAACATTCAAATTTGGATCTTCGCCGGAATGTTCGTCGGTTTTGCGGTGAAAGTTCCTATGTTTCCGTTTCATACTTGGTTGCCAGATGCACACACGCAAGCACCGACTCAAGGCTCGGTAATTTTGGCAGCAATTTTGCTCAAACTCGGCACGTATGGTTTTGTGCGAATCGCTTTGCCGATCTTGCCAGATGCCGCGCGCGAATGGGCGCC
>CANLHV010000056.1 GCA_947490975.1 Acidimicrobiaceae bacterium | reverse complement strand
AACGCACACATCGCGCGAAACTGATCGTGCAAATCTTGGCGCTGTTCAAAAATCGTAAAGTAGTGCTCGTCTGGGTCAGACTCAATCAGCAACTGCACCGAACCCTCTCCGCTGGGGCCGTCGCGCAAGATGGTTGGTGGCACGCAACCCAAACCCATCGCCTCAGAAAGTAGATACGCAGCGACCTCACGGCGGTGAAGGCCGGGTGCAAAATCCCACAGAGGGCGCTCGCCACGCATCGGTTTATAAATTGCTTGGATTGTTTTGTCGTCGAGAGCAAGCGACACCAAATATGTGGCGTTGCTGCTGTAGGGCATACGCATTGCAACAGACATTTCGCCGCGCAACAGAAAATTAAGCTGTGCCGTGACGTCTAGTTCATGCGCGGACACAAATGGCCATCTTTGTTGATTGGCCGGCCACAAAAAACACACGATGGTCGACCCGACGAAACAACTTCATCGGCGTGTTTACAGAATGCCGCAGCCTGACCACGGGTAATGTGGGCACGAACTCGTGACATATCTTGTTCAACGAGTTCGTTTTCATCTTCAGTTGAGACTTCGATTTCGTCAAGTTGAATAACCAAACGATCGCTGATCGTGTCGTAGGCAAGGCCTACTGTGCCGAGAACAAACTCTGGTTCGATGGGCTGTGAAAGATGCATAGCGTCACTGATTGGCCCGTGTGAGACATCTGGAGCATCAGCCAAAAGTTTGCGTAGATATTCGGACATCGCCGCAACTTGCTCTTTTTCGCACTTGATGGTGATGCGTTGGCCGTCGGCACGAACTTGCAAAACAAATGTGCGCTTGCCGGGTTCGCCGAGAGCTCCAGTCGTGAACGTATCAGTTGAGTCGAATTCGAAATAGATGCTCACGAGTCACTCACGAAATTTGTAGGTCGGCGAGGTCGCCACCAGTTGAGTTGACAGTCAACACAACTGGGCCATGCGCAGAATAAGAAACCGCGCTCACCGAACAGGTGCTGATGACGATGCGCTGAAACAAATCGAGGTGCGTGCCCATTGCATGAGCAACAGCTGCTTTGATTGGGTCAGCGTGTGAAACACAGATGACGATGCCGCCTGGGTGTGCTTTACGCAAATCGTCGAGAGTCGAGACCATTCGACTTTGCATCTCGGTGAAACTCTCGCCATTCGGAAACCGAAAAGTGCTTGGCGCGCGCTGAACTGTTGACCACTCTGGCAGTTTCATCAACTTGCCGAGCTCTTTGCCCGTCCATTTGCCAAAGTCACACTCGAGCAGACCTTTGTTGATAACAATTTTTTTATCGAGAATCTTGCCGATCGGGGCAGCAGTCTCGCGCGCACGCTCGAGTGGCGAAGAATAGATCGCTGAGACCTTCTTTAGTTTGCTCAATCGTTTGGCGACTTCAATCGCTTCGTTTTGGCCGACATCACTGAGATGCAGACCAGCGGCGCGACCCGGCAACAATTTGCCCGTGCTCGGTGTTTTGCCATGACGCACCATGATGATCACCGTCGAAGCCTGTGGCTTGGTTTTTTTGGTTGTCATTTCAGATCTTCAAACTATCGCCACAGCGCATAATCTCGTGGTGTGGCGATTCAAAGTGAATTCAACAAACTCGCAACCGAGATAACCGAATGTCACAAGTGCACACGACTCGTGAAATGGCGCGAAAAAGTTTCAGTTGAAAAGCGAGCATCGTATGCAAGCGAAACTTATTGGGGAAAGCCAATTGCAGGTTTTGGCGACACGCGAGCAAAAATTCTTGTTTTGGGACTTGCCCCCGGCGCACACGGCGCAAATCGCACTGGTCGAATTTTTACCGGCGATCGCAGTGGTGACTGGTTATTTAGGGCGATGCATAAAGCAGGATTGGCATCGCAGCCCGAATCAAATTCGCGCAATGACGGTTTAAAACTAAAAAATGCGTGGGTATCGACGGCGGTTCGCTGTGCGCCACCAGACAACAAACCAACGCCGAACGAGCGCAAGAAGTGCTCAAAGTTTTTAACACGCGAACTTGAGTTACTGAATCAGGTCAAAGTAATTATCTGTTTGGGTTCATTTTCGCTGACTGCAGTTTGTGATGAGCTAGCAATTCGTCCCCGACCGAAATTCGGTCACGGTGTCGTCGTGAATCACGAGAAGTACAAAATTGTTTGCTCATATCATCCGAGTCAGCAAAATACGTTTACGGGCAAACTCACCGAAAAAATGTTTGACAGTGTGTTTAAGTCAGCGGTGAAGTTAGCGCGCTGAAGTTATAAAGCGAGTAGTTCGCCGCCACCGTAAGCAACGGCGACTGCAGCCAAGAACAAACCAAAAACACGTTGAAGTTTTTTGTCACTCATCTTGAGCGCCATCTTTGAACCAAACGGCGCACCAACAACAACGCCGATCGTCAGCCAGATTGCATATCGCCAATCAATGCCACCTTCAATCGAGTGGGTGATCGTGCCAGGTATTGCAAAACAACCGACGCAGATCAAAGAAGTTGCAACTGCATTTTTCATTGGCAAGGCAAGCCAACGACGAAACAGTGGCACCATGATGATGCCGCCACCGACACCGAGTAGTCCGGAGAGTCCGCCAGCGACAAGACCGGTGAGCGTGGCTAAAAAACTCTGCGAGTCACGTAGATTCGTTTTTGCTTGAGCATTTTCGCTCGCATTGCTCGCATCGCGCGGCTCGCGAGGAGAAACGCTGCGAATCATGTTGATCGAACTCCACATCAACAGCAGTGCTGTAAAAACCATTAACAGGTGGCCATCGCCAGGTATGCGCGGCGAAACCCAAGCACCGAGAATCGCGGCAACAATGCCGCTTGGTGCTGTAAACGCAACAACCTTCCATTGAATAAGTTCGCCGTGTCGATATCGCCATGAGCCAGTGATTGCGCCGGGCAAAATCGAAGGCAGTGTTGTGCCGACGGCGAGTGCGGCAGAGCAACCCAACGCTCGAATCGCAGGTGTCGAAATAACCGCACCACCGACGCCGAAAGTGCCCGACATAACGCCAGTTGCAACGCCGGCAAGCGCCGTCAGAACATCACGAAAAATACTTGCGTCCATGAAATTGTTTAGTGCGCTGCTGGCGCCGAGCCGTCAGCCTTCTTTTTAGGAGGCGGAACGCCAACGCTCACCGCCTTGTCGGCAAACTCTGGCCAACGTCGACGGCTGACAATGCTGAGTAGACGCAACAGTTTCATCGCGGTTGCATCAGTCTCGGCGGGGCGTGCAACAACTGAGCCATCTTTGATCATTCGGTTCATTACTTCTTCACCGAGTTCGGTGCGCACGACGCAGAGAGTCCAGTCGTTATCTTCGCCGATGCCACCAGTTGAAATATCAGCATGTTCGGCTGCGAAGTCTGGGCACATCTTGCAACCTTCGCGTGTCCACTTGTGGCATTCTTTGAGATCAATTTCGTGATACGAGCCGTCGCGCATCCAAATTTGAAAGACACCTTTGATGTTCATTTTGACCATTTCTTCTTTTTTCAAACCGTATTTGGCCAAAAACAGTTCTTCGAAAATCGCATCATCAAAAGTTTTTGAACACAACAAGCCAATGTTGAACAAAAAGGGTTTGCCGACTTTTCCGGCTTTGCGCTTCCACATGATTGGCAATGCTGACGACTGACAACTCATGCCGACAAGAGCGAGACGCTTCAGACCTTCTTTTTCGGCATCGCGCATCGCCAGAGTATTCGCCGAATATGTGTAACGACTACCCGAAGATGCGAGCACTTCTTCGGGTGTGCGTGCGAGACCAGGCAGGGCCTTCCATGAAGAGCCGTCGCCTTCAACAAAACTTGTGAGAGCCGCATCGATGTAGTCGTGCTTGAGAAGCCAAATCAACATCGCGCCGACGAAACCGCCGTCTTGACCTTTTTTGTGGGTCACTTCGTCTGCGGCACGAACGAGAAGCAACTGGCGATATTGACCGTACATTTCTTCGTCTTTGCGTTGGCGACCAAACAAATGCATGTCGGCCTCGGGCTCCCAGGCGCGAAAGCGAGGGCACGCGCGGGTGCAACTCGTGCAACCCTTTTCTCCGTGAATGCAGTTGTCGAGACCGAGTTCTTCTTCAAGGTGAAACGGTTTGTATTTGCCTTCTTCGTGCTCGTAGCCGATCACATCGTGAGGACAAGAAATTACGCAACCAGCACAGCCCGTGCAAAGACCAGTGTTGATGACTTCTTCGTAGAGTTCTTTCCATTGGTGTGTCCAGCGTTCGGCGACTTCGACCATTTCGCAAGCCTAGTGAGTGAGCCGAAATTCTCATTGACTCAAGTGGACTTACGCCACCGAAAACGGCAACAATAGAGGGCAAGATGTTGACATATACCCCAGAGGCCGAAGCGAGGCGAGCAGAGATTCGGCAGTGGTTGAAAGAGAACTTGCCATCCCGTTGGTTCGAAGACGGCTACGAGATGTCGCCTGAAGATCGCAAGAAATTTAACGAGACTTGGGCTGAAAAATTGTTTGTCGGCGGTTGGATTTGTGCGACGTGGCCAAAGGAATATGGCGGCAAAGGTTTGTCAGTTCTCGAAGGCGTTGTGCTCGCAGAAGAATTTGCCAATGCTGGCGCGCCGATGCGTGCCGATTTTTTTGGTGACACGCTTGTTGGGCCAACGCTTTTGCAGTGGGGCACAGAAGAACAAAAACGCGAGTTCTTGCCGAAAATTTTGAGCGGCAAAATGCGTTGGTGCCAAGGCTTTAGTGAGCCCAATTCTGGCAGCGACCTTGCAAGCGTCAAGACGACTGCAGTGCTTGACGGTGACGAATGGGTGATCAACGGACAAAAAGTTTGGACGACACAGGGCCATCATGCTGATTATTGCTTTTTGCTAACTCGCACAGACAAAGACTCGCCGAAGCACAAGGGTATTTCATATTTATTGGTGCCGATGAAACAACCAGGCATTGAGGTGCGTGGCATTACACAACCTGATGGCACTGCAGAGTTCTGCGAAGTTTTCTTCACTGATGCACGTTGCCCGAAAGACAATGTTGTGGGCGGCGTTAATAACGGATGGAAAGTTGCCAACAGCACATTGGCCTTTGAGCGTGGCATGAGTGCGACAACTGGCTTTCGACGATTCGAAGAAGAATACAAATTGTTTGTTGCTCAGGCCAAAGCAAACGGCAAAATTAACGACGCGTCAATTCGTCAACGATTGATGCAGTACTACACCAAAATTCAAATCTTGCGGTTCAACGGGTTGCGTTCGTTAAGTTCAACGCTCGCCGGTACGAAAGATTTTGGTGTGATGGCACTTGGTGCGAGCAACAAAATGTTTTGGTCAGAGATGCATCAAAACGCAATGGAGCTCGGTCTAGATATTTACGGTGCTTATTCGATGTTGGTTGACACTGGTCCTGAATCTGGCACTTGGCCAGGTGCGTTGCGTGACAAGCGAAGGGCTAACTACCCGACGTCACCGATGATGTCGAGTTTCTTTTTTTCGCGTTCAGAAACTATTTGGGGCGGCACAAGCCAGATTCAACGCAACATCGTTGGTGAGCGAGTCTTGGCATTGCCGAAAGAGCCAAAGCCCGCTGGCGGCGAATAACTAACATCTAAACGCGTGAACTTTCAAACTGCAATTCGTTCTGGGTTTCAGAACTACACAAACTTCAAAGGTCGTGCATCGCGCGCCGAATATTGGTGGTGGGCTTTGTTCACCGTAATTCTGAGTATTTTGCTCTCGTCTATCAGCGATTCGCTCGGCAATTTAGGTTCGCTTGTCACACTTTTGCCGTCGATTGCGGTTGCGATTCGTCGCGTGCACGATGTCGATCGCGCGGGCTGGTTTATTCTGGTGCCAATTTATAATTTGGTTCTGGTGCTGCGTCGCGGTGATTCGGGTGAAAATCGCTTTGGGCCGCCACCGCCGCCAAGCACTAATTAATTAAGCGTTCTAGTATTTCGGTACGCGGCGCTGATATGTCGCGCCGATAAGTGGTGAACTTAAAATAAAGTCGGCACTTGCTCGGTTGCAGGCAACCGGAATATTCCAGACAACGGCAATGCGCAGCAAAGCCCGAATGTCAGGGTCGTGCGGCTGAGGTTCGAGTGGGTCCCAAAAGAAGAGCAAAATGTCGATGCCGGCTTCAGAGATTCGTGCACCTATTTGTTGATCGCCGCCGAGTGGCCCACTGCGCATGCGCTCAATTTTCAGCCCAGTACTGTCGGCAATTAGTTTGCCAGTCGAGCCGGTTGCGATGAGCGTATGTCGGTTGAGTTCGTCTTTGTGCTCGGTTGCCCACTCGAGCATCTCGCGTTTCATGTTGTCGTGAGCGACCAAAGCGATGCGTTTGTTGGCCGGGCTCTCGATGTTTATCATTTCATTGGAGGTCATAAATGAAGGCTAGAGCAAAACTCAACACAGACTTGGCTGCATCGCGAGTGATCGTGACACCAATAGGCAGACTCACTTTGGTTGCATCGTCAAAGGGTTTGCAACAGGTGATCTTTGGTGCAAAGAAGTTGCCAGCCGCAAAAAGTGTTTCAACCAAAGCAAGTGACCATCTCACTCAAACCGAACAACAGTTGCGTGAGTATTTTGCTGGCAAGCGCAAGAAGTTCTCGATCAAGCTCGATATCTCGGGCACTGAATTTCAAGAATCAGTTTGGTATGCGCTCAACAAAATTAGTTATGGCAAGACAGTTTCATATGCACAACAAGCAAAACTTGTGCGCAAACCAAAAGCATTTCGGGCAGTCGGCTCGGCAAATGGCAAGAATCCTGTTGCAATTATTCTTCCGTGCCATCGTGTGATTGCTTCGAACGGCACACTCGGTGGTTATGGCGGCGGGTTGTCTATCAAACGCAAATTGCTAGCGCTTGAGGTTAGTTAAAAGCGCTAAAGAACTAGTGCGGCTGGGTGAAGCCGAAACACTCGCGCAAATATTCGTCACGCAACGCAACTTCTGGTTTGCCGATCGAGACGACGCGCTGGGCCAACAACATCACAGTGTTGGCACTTTCAGCATCTTGCAATTCGTGAGTTGCCATTACGACTGTGACACCGCGCGCTCGTTCACTGGCGATTAGGTTGGCAACAAGTTTGCGGCCGTTAATGTCTAGGCCTGCTGTTGGTTCGTCGAGCAACAAGACTTCGGCTTGTCGGGCTAAAACTTGCGCTAGGTGAGTGCGTTGTTGCTGGCCACCAGATAAATCTCGAATCGGATCGTTGGCCTGCGATTCAATGCCGGTGAGATGCATTGAATTATTAACAATCTGGTTGTCGTGAGTGGTTGGTTTTTTGAAGAGTCCGAGATGGGCGAACCTACCCATCGCAACAACATCTCGAACGCGCAGCGGCAAAGTGTGAGTTGATACTGGATGTTGCGGCAGATAAGCCACACGCTTGGGTAAAGAGCCAGTCGCAGCGCCGAGAATTTCAAGGTCACCATTAATTGGCTGTAGCAGGCCAGCCAATGTTTTTAAGATCGTCGATTTGCCAGAACCGTTGGTGCCGATCAACACCAAGAGTTCGCCAGGTTGCATGCCGAGCGA
>CANLHV010000055.1 GCA_947490975.1 Acidimicrobiaceae bacterium | reverse complement strand
ACAAATGTGGCATCACCAAGTTGACGCGCGGACACATTTATATGCATTACGAATGATCCGTCAATTGCGCCAGCGTCGAGCCAAGCACGCATGTCGGTGCAGGCTTGTCGCGTCACCCAGTCACCGATTGGTCCGATCAAACCTGATTCTTCGGCAAGACTTAAAAAAATTGGTGGCGTGAGAACGCCGCGATCAGGGTGTTGCCAGCGCAGCAATGCTTCAGCGCCTGCGGTGCGACCCGTGTGTGTCGAAACAATCGGCTGATAAACAAGAAACAACTGGTCGGTTGCGAGTGCCCGCTCAAGTTGCGAACTCAGGGCACTTTTTTCGCGAGCGTTCGCGCTCATCTCTTCGCTGTACATTTCGCAGCGACCTCGGCCACGCTGCTTTGCGCGGTACATTGCGCTGTCGGCGTGATGCAGAAGTGTCACCGCCGCGTCAGCGCTAGACATTTCGCTTAGCAGCACCGAATTTGCCATGGCGATGCCGATGCTCGCACTTGTTTCGATTTCGAATCCTTGCAAGATTTGTTGACCTGTCACGGCTGTGCGCATTCGGTTAGCGACATCCATCGCTATTTGTTCGTCGCCAAGACCATCGCAAAGAATTACGAACTCATCGCCACCGATTCGAGCAACAACATCTGATGGGCGAGTAGCGCTGACTAGTCGCTTTGCCATATTTACGATCAGTTGATCGCCAACAGCGTGCCCAATTGTGTCATTGACATCTTTTAATTTGTCGAGATCGACGAACAAGACGGTGACTCCACGCTTGAGTGTGCGTGATCGGTCGAGCGCCTCAGAGAGTTTGCGAAGAAACAAAACTCGATTCGGCAGATTCGTCAGTGCATCGTGAGTGGCTTGACGTTGCAATTCTTCTTGGGTTTGCTTTGCTTGAGTTATATCTCGGGCGATCGCCGAATAGTGTTCGATCGTGCCGTTGGCATCGCGCACGATTTGCAGCACAACATCGAGCGTGCGCATGATCGAGTCTGTGCCGCGAAAGCCAACTTCACCTTGCCAACGATTTGAAGTGGTGCTTGAAATCAATTCGCGTGGAAGCTGATCGCGAATTGCTTGAATAAAAGTTTGCACTGCAGCGTCGTTGAGGCCGGGTGTTTCACTCTTGCCTACAAGTTGCTGGGCATAATCATTGGCGAACATCAGCGCGCCGGTACGATCAAAAACGAGAATTGCGTCATGCGATGCATCGAGCAGACCGATTAGTTGCTCGCTAAGAACCCGTCGACTGACTGCTTGCGTTACATCATGTGCTGTGCCGATGTAGCTTGTCACACGACCGGCGTTGTCTTTTTTTGCTTGAAGCGAAACTAAAACCCAAGTCGCTTCGCCAGTTGCTTGCCACAATCGAAACTCGAAATTGAAGTTTGACGAGGTTTGCTTGGCGAGTTGCCAGGCGCGTTCAGCAGCCGTGCGCTCGGCAGGTTGGGCGTTCACCCACGGTGCGCTTCCGACCACAAGCGGTGCGCCCGCAAGCGCCAGAGCACGAAATGAGTCATTTGCTGCAACCAGTCGCGCATCTAAATCGGTCTCAAATAGCGAGATCGGTAGGGAAGCAATGTTTTGGTCTATGCCTAAATCTTGGCAGACGGCAAGCGTCTTTTATGGGTTTTGAACAAAGAATCGCGTCTCGGCAGAGTCGAAAGCCGACGCTTGAATTGCATTCAACAAAAGTTTTGAACTCTCGAGCGATTGTGGTTCAGGTACGTACTCGATCATCTGGTCAACGGCGTAAACCACCAGAACGAATTCGTGAATCTCACTGTCGGTAATACACGGGCCGTTGTAGCCATCCACGATTCTGTCGCCGTTAAATGCCGCGCCAACGATTGCGCTGGCCGGTAAGCCGCCTTCTTGAATCACTGTTGACTCTGGCGCCAAATTCGCCACCACCCAGAGTGGTTGATCTGGGTTGGTGGTTTCATTGAGCGAAATTGCAAGGCTTTGTGCGCCAGCAGGCACGTTCGCGATTGTCAGTGCTGGCGAGACATTGGAACCCAAGCACGTATGTCGTGGATCAAGTGAGCCGCTGTCGACCCAAGTGCCGCTGACAGAAAACAAATTCGCCACCGTGGCATTGGTGTCTGAGTCAGTCGGGGCAACGGTGGTGACGATCGCTATCGACTCGCCCTGACCGGGGCCCGACTCGCGCAAAACGCGACCGTCGCGTGAACATGCTGACAACAAACCGAGACTTGCGATTAATGCAGCGAAAAAGTATTTATGTTTTTCGTTGCGCTTGCGAACCATTGGGTCAAGACTACGACATCAAAATCATGACATCAATATCACGTCATGAATATCACGTCATGAATATCGCGAAAGTCTCACTAGCCTTCACCGAGTGAGAAAAGCCGATCGTTCAGCGATTCAGCGCACACCGGTCGACAAGTTTGGCAACCCACTTTGTGCTTTGACTGTGCATGCTCACCCAGACGACGAAGCGTCGAAGGGTGCCCCGACATTTGCGCGTTACGCCGAATTGGGCGTGCGAACAGTTTTAGTTTGTTGTACGGGCGGTGAAGAAGGCGATGTGAATAATCCGGCGCTCAAAGAACCAGGCATGCCTTTTCATGGTCTTGATGCAGCAGCTCAAAAGAAGTTGCTTACCGAAATGCGACCAAAAGAATTAGAAAAAAGTGTCGAGGTAATTGGCTTCAGCAAATTGCATATGTTGGGCTATCGCGACTCGGGGATGGCTGAAAGTGAATCGAACTCGAACCCAGAGTGTTTTCATATGGCCGACATCGATGAAGCAACAGAACGGCTAGTAAAAATAATTCGTGCTGAAAAGCCGCAGGTGATCGTCACATATAGTGACGATCAGCGAGGATATTTGCATCCTGATCACTTAAAAGTTCACGACGTGAGTGTGTTGGCTTTTGCTCGAGCAGGTGATTCGACTTGGTACAAAAATGCTGGGCCAGTTTGGCAACCATTAAAGATGTACTACTCAGTTTGGTCTCGCACTCGGTTTACAGCTGTACACGAGGCGATGTTGCGGTTGCGTGGTTCGTCACCATTCGACGAAAAGTGGTTTGACCGACCCAATCACGACCATCGCATTACAACAAAAATGAATGTAGGGCAATACTTCTGGGCGCGATCTGGTTCGCTAAAGGCGCACGCAACTCAAGTTGACGATAACGAGCCGTTTTGGTTTGGTCTAAGCGATGAAGAACTGGCCGCGGCATACCCATTCGAAGATTGGATTCTGGCCGCTCATCACATCGATGGTTATTCGCCAACTGTGTCAGGTCTAGAGACTGATCTTTTTGAGGGCGTGCGCGCCTAATAAAAATTATCGCGAGCGCATAAGTGTTCGCAGTTCGCGAAAACCTATCAATGTTGCACCACTGGCTGCAATCGCATCACGAAGATCTTCATCGTTAACGACAAAGTTGTAGTCGTCGATCCAACTTTGGGCTACTTCGCCAAGCGCACGAATCTCTGGCGTGTCGATGCATGGTTGAACATGCATTTCGGTAACGCCCGGTTGCAGATTTTGCAAACCTTTCATTACTCGATCGCGGCTGCCGGCTCGCCAGTCATGATCGAAGAAATCTGGAAAGACGACGCTTTCTTGTATCGCGAGTTGACGAAATGGAAAACCAGCATGTTCTTCGGAAATTGAACTCGGTAGACGAATCGGCAATCGAAACTCAACTGCTAACTCAAGATAGATATCAAAAAACTCGGGCCGCAATGTAATCGCCGTCAAGTGTGGCGCCAAGTGTGTTGGGTCGAGACCCCAGGCGATAGCGCGCTCGATTTGTGCGCGACATTCACGCAGCACTTCTTGCGGATCGGCGTGCTCCCACAGGTCGTCGATCGTGCGTGGAAAGCCACCTTCGCCTGATGACAACGAAGACGAATTAGTGATCGAACCCCAGCGATAATTGGCGTGCTCGGCATTAAGCGTCAGGTGCACACCAATATCTTCGCCGTTGTAGCGATTAATCGCATCGCGCGACCATGGTGCGGGCACCATCAGTGAGGCACAAGTTGCAACACCGTTGTTGATTGCCTCATAGACACCGACATTGGCGGCATGAAACGCACCCAAATCATCGCAGCTAAGAATTACGAGACGCGCGTGAGGCGAGTGGCCCAATTGTTCGACGAGTGATTTCTGCGCGTTGACCACAGCATCACGCTATCTTTCGCAAGACAGCCACAAACCCACACGTCGGTTACGCGCGCTCGACTCGTGGCTTGCAAATTGTGACGCGAACGCCGTGTTTGGTTCGATGCTCAAAGTTCGGGCGAGTCCACGATCAATTAGTAATTGATTAAACAGGGTGCCGTCTGCGAGAAAAAGATAGACGAGAAGTCTCTGATAGCGATCTCGTGGTTCAACATCGCGTAAAAGCTTTACAAGCGAACCTTCTACGAGAGTTGCTTTAGTGAATGCCGAAGCTTCGGGGCCGAAACACTCGATTGGCTTTGTTGGATGAACAGTTTCGGGGGTGTCAATACCGAGCAGACGAACTGTTTCAGTTTGATCTTGCACCCTAAGAACAATCGTGTCGCCATCGACAACGCTCACGATCGTGGCTAGGTCTGATTGCGAGATATTTGTATTAGCGCAAGAACTCAGTACACCCAACAGCAAAAGTAGTGCAGTAGGCACGTAGTTAGTGGGCGATCGCCAAAATCTGAGTAGTTGCACAAAGCAATGTGTGGCTTTGGTTTGAGTTATGGTAATTCAAGATGCAAAACAAAAAGCGCTCTGACTTTGGCTTGGGTCGTGTTGGTATTTGGACATTTGACTTAGATCTGCAGCCGATGACACGTGCGCAAGAAGCAGCAGTTGAACTCGAAGAGTTGGGCTATCGATGTGTGTGGGTGCCAGAAGCGGTGGGTCGCGAACCGTTTGCTTCGTGCGCCATGTTGCTTTCGGCGACTAAAAATTTGACGATGGCAACGGGCATTGCGTCTATGCATGCTCGTAGCGCAACAACAATGGCCGCCGGCTGGAAGACACTTACCGAAAAATTCGGTGACAGATTTTTGTTGGGCATTGGCGCAAGTCACCAGCATTTGGCTGAAAAAGTGCATCAAAGCACTTACGCCAAGCCCTATTCGGCAATGGTCGAATATCTCGATGCCATGGATAACGCGGTGTTTTTTGCGGCACCACCCGCAACTGCACCGCGTCGTGTGCTGGCTGCGCTTGGTCCAAAAATGTTAAAACTTTCGGCGCAACGCGGCCTTGGCGCGCACCCATATTTTGTGCCGGTTGAACATACAGCTGGCGCGCGCGAGATTTTGGGTGACGATGCATTGCTCGCCCCAGAGACTGCCGTCGTTTTTGATACGAATGCTGAAACTGCACGAGCGACCGCGCGCAAACATATGTTGACCTACAACCGATTGCCTAATTATGCGAACAACTTGTTGCGATTGGGTTACAGCCAAAACGACATCGCCGGGTCAGACAAAATGCCAAGCGACAAAATGGTTGATGCGATTGTTGCTTGGGGCACACTCGAAACAATCGTCAAGCGAATTGAGGCTCACATTAATGCCGGTGCGAACCATGTTTCGGTGCAGGTTTTGCCGAACAAAGACGGCGAGATGCCACTTGCCCAATGGCGCGAGTTAGCAACCGCACTAAAAAGTTTTAATTAACGGAAATCGTTCGTCAGCTAACAAGTCGCCGAGCTTTAGTTCTCCAGGTTCGAGGGGCGGTGAAGTCTTCCATGGTCGTGTCGACCAAACAGCGTCACTGTCGACATAGCGAAAACTAACTACACGACGACGATCTGGATAATTAGTAGTTGACGGTGCGCTGTGCAGCGTTCGAAAATGAAAAGCAACGAGGTCGCCAGGCATTGCCGCAAAACTTTCGATGTTCTCGGCGACATCAAGCTCATTCGAATCGGGAAGTGGCTCGTACTCGTTGGCGCTAGCAACGTACGGCGATTGATCCACGAATTTTCGTGGAATAAATTTTTTGCCCCATTTATGGCTGCCAGCGATTGCTCTCAATGCGATTTTTTCTGGAATCGGATCGAGTGGCACCCAAAGACTGACATTATTGACTGAGTCGATGCCGTAATAAGGCTCATCGTTATGCCAAGGTGTGACCTGATTGTTGCCAGATTCTTTAACTAAGACATGCTCATGAAAAAATCTTCCTGATGTCTTTTGCATTAGTGCGAGGGCGATTTGCGGTAAGACGCCAGCGAGTGCATATGTTTTATATGCGTCAAAGCGCGACCAGTTGACGTAATCGTCAAAGAATCGTCCTTGTTGCGAGTTTGCTGCATATTCGTTTGCCCACGGTCCGGGAGATTGCATGTTTTGCGCGAGGGCGTCAGAAAGTTCGGCAATTACATTTTGCGAAAGCACATTGCGCAACACAACGACGCCATCGCGCTGATATTTCGAGACTTCGTTCGCTGAAACTAATGCGCTTTTTGTTAAACCGTTCACTTTTGTTTTAGACACCGAGTGTTCGTAGTTGAAGTTTGCGCATGCCGGCCAGCCATCGCTCGTGTTCGTTGGCTTTTTTGCTGACGAACTGGGCAACTTCTGGGTGGGGCAAGATCAGAAAAGTTTCTTGGCGCAACGTTTCGACAACAATTTCGGCGACTTGCTCTGGTTCAAGTACCGCACCAGATGCGCGCACTACATTGCCGTTGTCGGCGGCCGTTGCTTCGTCTGAGCGCCGCAACATGTTGGTGTTCACTCCTTGTGGGCAAAGACAACTCACCTTGATGCCGCGATTTCCGTAAGTAATTGATAGCCATTCAGCAAATGACAACGCCGCATGTTTGGTTAACGAATACGGCGCCGAGCCGATCGCTGTAAGCAATCCGGCTGCCGATGCTGTGCTGACGAAATAGCCCCGACCAGCAGCAAGCCAGTCGTCAATCAGATATTTGACTGCCCAACGGTGCGCATGCACGTTGACATCAAAAGATGTGTTCCAGGTTTCTTCGCTAGTTGAAAGGTCGGTGCCCATCGCCACGCCGGCGTTGGCATAGAAAAGGTCGATGAATCGAAGAAATTGTTTTGATTTTGCGACGAGTTCGGCGTTGGCCGCTTCTGTGGATAAATCACACGCCACAGCAAAAGCTGAATTGGGGCGTTTGGCGTTTAGTTTCTCGACAACGGCACTGAGAAGCGCTGCGTCGCGGTCGGCGAGCACAACTCGAGCACCTTGTTTGTGAAATTCTTCGGCGACTGCTTTGCCGATGCCGTTTGCGGCACCTGTCACAACGGTGTTTTTATCTTGCAGATCCACATTGTGATGTTACGCACAAGCAAGGGTGAGATGCCATTTGAGAAATCAGTCTGCCAACCGTGACACATGCTTCAGGCATGATTCATCTAAATGACGAGGTCTGGTGCATGGGTCGCACTAGCCTTCGCTTCATTGAACTAATCAGTTTCAAAGCATCGAAAGGCGCAACCAAATGACAGATTCACGTGAGACAGCAGTTATTGGCGAAGCACTCAGCGTGATCGACAAGGCGCTTCGCGAAATGTTGCAGCGTGAACTTGTGTCAACTGGCGAAGTCGCCGATTTGTTGTTAGATGTTCGGTCG
>CANLHV010000054.1 GCA_947490975.1 Acidimicrobiaceae bacterium | reverse complement strand
CCGGTCCACCGAAGTTGCCAAATGAGCCGAAACCGACATCGTCGAGCATTATTAGCAAGATGTTTGGTGCGTCGTGCGGTGCTTGTGGATTTGTCAGTTTTCTCGGGGTTGACTGCGGGATTGTCTTAGAGATTTTGCCTTCAAAATTTGGGGTTGAACGCGGGAGATTTTTCACGATTGCAAATTTGCGACATCGAAAACTTTAAGGGCATGCCGCAATTTTTGTGTGTCGCCTGTGACGGCCAGTTTCTTTTCGCTTAGCGCGACCGATAACAACAATTCGCCCGCCAAGATATCAGCCCACGTTTCGATGCTGCATTCAACAGTGATTTCAGCGCCATTGCCTTCTGTCGGGCAGGCGATGCAGTTTCTGATGTGCAAGCCAGTTTGTTGGCGATCGGCAAATTTGAAGCAAATATGTGTGTCGATCTCAGATGCACGCTCGGGCACGAGAAGCACTCGCAAAATGCTGACTGAATTCTCGCTTGGTGAAGTCAAAATTTGCTTGCGTGAGAAGCGGTGTTGATTGAATCTTGTCAATTCGAAAGTGCCGTCAAGATGTCGGGCGCGAGCGAGGCACCAGTTTCGAATATTGGCAGCCGTCGTACGCTGCGCGATGATTCGAAGCGTCGTGGCGAGCAATGATTTGTCAGACTGCTCGACTTCGGTGCTATTCACGAGCCATGAACTCAATTCGCACGCCCAGCGCAGATCGTTATCTCGTATCGCGTCATTTGCTTTTTGGCGCACTACTTCGCGACCGCCGAAACCGGCAATCATTCGGTTTGAATGTTCGACCCTTGGCAGCGGAAACAAGTTTGCTGGGTCACCGTCAAACCACCCAAGCAGACCAGCTCGAATCTGTCGAACATGATGTTCTGCGACACCATAAAGCTCGGATGTCAGATTGTCTTCGTCAAAAAAGTTGGGCAGGCGAATCTCATGACCCAACTCGGTGCTTGTGTAGCCACGATTTGTCAGGCGAACTGTTTGATCCCATAAAAATTGAATTGAGTCGCGATATCTGGTGACTCGCCGCAAAATCTCAGCGCTGCCACTTATCGGCATGCCGTGTGCGCCGATGATATGCGCTGGTTTAAGTGAAAGTAGATGATCGATGCCTGTGAGCATGATGCGGGGATCGCGGTATTCTTCTCCGCGAATCGCAAAGACATTGAACAGTACGGGCCAAACAAGATTGTTGACGGCACAACCGAGTGACTTAAACCAATATGTAACTGAATCATCGGCGTCTGAAGGTGCTGGCGTTACTTCAATTTCGAGGCCGGCAACTTTGATCGTGCACGGCTTGTCGAAAGTATGTTCAGGCTTGATGAAGCCATTTGTTTGTGTCTTGTGTTCGGGGTTGCGATAAAAGCGACCAAGCCCAACATTGACGTTGCCGTCCGGGCCATCTTGGGGCAGTGTTATTGCGAATTGCTCGACAAGTCCGCGGCTATAACTTGGGGCAATTTCGGTCGCCGTGCGAACACGGTTATAGGCGATCTTGCTGTGGCCGTAAATTTCGACTTTTGTTTCAGGCGACTCGTCGAGAACTGCCTGAGTGCCCGCAACATAGTGAAAATGTGTATAGAGAACTGCAACAATCGGTTTTTTCGTGTGCAAACGAAGTTCAGATATTGCGGCACGCATTTCTTCGTTCGACTCGCCAGTGTCGATTGCAATGATGCCCTCTGGCGCGTCGACAAAAGTTTGATTTGATAAACCGTTGCCTACTAGACACCAAACTTGATCGCTGACTTTGTAAAAGTTTCGAACAAGCCGATTTGAGTGATCAACTAAATCACGATGGGCGATATGACCAGTTTCTAAAGTGATGGTGTTATCGGCGTTTGGCTCGAAACTTCGGGCTCGCTTGTTTTTTGTCACGACGAACTGTATTCGCCGAGAACTTGTGCGGGGTCGGTTGAAACTGTGTCTGGCCAATTCGAATACCAAATGTCGGCAGCAGAAGTGCCAACATGCAAAGGCGGGCGATCAAACCCGTCAATCGGGTCGAGCAACGGCTCGACTACAACATCAAACCGTGGTTTCGAAAAAAATGGAAACGACTGTCGAGGTTTGCCAGACTTGTTGAATACACGGTGGGGTGTCGAAATGAGGCGACCTCCACTCCAAAGTTCGAGCATGTCGCCAACGTTAAGAACTAACCCGTTGTCAGGGCATTCGGCACTGATCCATTCGTCAGCACGATTACGCACCTCGAGCCCGCCGATTGGGTCGTGGGCGAGAAGTGTCAATAAGTTGAAATCTTTGTGCGGGTGTATACCCCAAGTATCGCTTTGAGGAGGCATCGGCGGATAATTGAGAAGTGTCATATTGGTCAATGGTTTTGTCATGCTCGCCAAGATGATGTTCGAATCGACCTGTAACTGCGAGCACAGGGCGATGATCAAGCGCTCGCTTACATCAGTCAGTGCTTGCCAATATCTCATGACCGGAGTCTTGATATCTATGGCAATTCGAGGCCACTTATTCGGGCCATAAAGCGCACTTGCCTGGCAAATTGGGTCATGCGGGTCAGTTTCGTGGTGCAGTTTCCAAGCCTCGTATTGGTCGGCTTTGCCTTTGCCCGAGTTCGGTGTGAAATATCCGAGCGGCACAAAACCTCGGTAGTTGCCTTTGATGACCATGTCTTGCATCAAAATCTCGCGTGAAGTTTCGAAAACATTTGCAACCGCTTGTCGCATGTCAGAAATGATCTTTTCATCAACGCCGTGATTGATGATGACCGCAAAGCCGATTTCGCTTAGTGCCGAGTAAAGTTTGCCAGCCGCGTCGTCGTAATTTTGATTTGAGATGCTATTCAGCGACGAGATATCGACAATCTCGAGACGCTTGTTGAGCGAGTTCATTTATTCAGGTTTAGTGTTTTGAACGTGCTGAAAGCCAAAGCGACCTTTGATACATAGGTTGCCGTGAGTGACTGAGTGGTCGCTTGGTGAGGTGACTTTGACGATTGTGTTGTCTTGAACGTGAAGTGTCAATGAGCAACCGACACCGCAATAAGGACAAATAGTGTCAGTTTGAGTCTGCTCTTCTTCGCGCCAGGTGCCCGCTTCGCGCATTTCGTATTCGGATGTAAACATCAATGCGCCGGTTGGGCAAACTTGAATGCAGTTGCCACAGTAAACGCAAGCCGAATCTGTTAAGTCGACTGCGAATTCGGTAGAAATTCTTGCATCAAATCCACGACCTGCGGTTGTAATCGCAAAAGTATTTTGCCATTGCTCGCCGCAGGCATCAACGCATTGATAACACAAGATGCACTTCGAATAGTCGCGAACATAAAGTGCGTTGTCAATCTTGACGGGTTGGTGAACTGTTTCGGCGGTTTGGCCATCGGGTGGATGATGATGGCCCGTCACGGCTTCGTCGCGCTTGCTGTGGTGATACGACGGAGCGCCGAACCGCGAGGGTTTTGCATCGTAGTTTTCATTCCATTTTGAAACATTTTTTGTCAGCGACAAGTCAACGGATGAACCAAGAAGTTCGAGAACTAATTTTCGGCTATGACTCGTGCGGTCAGTATCAGTTTTGACGACCATGCCGGCTTCAACTTTGCGAGAGCAACTCGGCACGAGCGTGCGTGAGCCTTCGAGTTCGACCATGCAGACTCGGCAAGCGTTTTTTGGCGTGATTGTGTCACCAAAACAGAGAGTTGGTATTTCTTTGCCCGATGCACGGCAAGCGTCGAGAAGAGTTGAGCCTTCGGGTGCTGTAACTTTTTTGCCATCAATCGTTAGTTCGACACTTTTGCGAACTTGAAGACCAGTGGTGACCTGAGTGCTCATGCTGAAAACACCTTAAGTCTTGTGAGCGCAGAGTCGATGGCATTGTGAGCTGTTTGGCCAAGGCCGCAAATGCTGGCGTCACGCATGACCTGGCCGAGATCACGCAATAGCTGAAGGTCAAGTGCGGCGCTATCCGTACCGTTTGACTTGACCAATCTGGCGAGTGCTTCTTGTTGACGTACGGTGCCAACTCGACATGGCACACACTGGCCGCAAGATTCGTCACGAAAGAAAGCGGCGATTCTTTGCAATTGGTCGAACATGTCAACGGTTTGATCTAGAACCATTACGACACCAGAGCCAAGTGTTGTGCCTGCAGCTCTGGCGGCTTCAAGAGTCAGTTCAAGATCTAGATCTTCTGGGCCTACAAAGCCGCCAGCGGCGCCACCAAGCAGCACGGCCTGCATAGTCGAGCCTGATTTGAGTCCGCCCGCGAGGTTTATCAGCTCTCGCAATGTGACACCGAAGGTGACTTCGTAAACGCCAGGCTTGTTGACGGCACCCGAGACACAAAAAAGTTTTTTGCCTTTAGAGCCGGTTGAACCCCACGATGCATATTTCTCGCCAGTGTTATTGATGATCGGCAACACGTTGAGAAGGGTTTCAACATTGTTGACCACTGTTGGCTTGCCAAATAGACCAACTTCGACAGGGAACGGAGGCTTGTTGCGAGGTTCGCCGCGGAAGCCCTCGATCGAATTGAAAATTGCAGTTTCTTCACCGCAGATGTAAGCGCCCGCTCCTCTGAAAATTGTGATGTCGAAGTTAAAGCCCGAGTCGAGAATGTTGTCGCCGAGATATTTTTTGTTTCGCGCGAGTTCAATCGCATTAGTCAAATTTTTGAGTGCGCGTGGGTACTCACCCCGCAAGTAGATATAGCCATGTTGAGAACCCGTTGCGAATGCGGCAATCGTCATCGCCTCGACCAAAGCGAAAGGGTCACCTTCAAGCAAAACCCTGTCTTTGAAGGTGCCTGGTTCAGATTCGTCAGCATTGCAAATTAGATATCGAGTTTTGACTGGTTGCGATGCAACGGCAGCCCATTTTCTGCCAGTTGGAAACGCCGCACCACCGCGACCTACAAGACCAGACGCCGTTACTTCAGCGATTACTTGTTCGGCGCCAATTGTGAAAGCTTTTCGCAAGGCCGAATAGCCGTTGCTTGAGATGTAGTCGTCGATGCTGAGTGGGTTGGTATTGCCGATTCGTGAAAGAAGCACCAGTGACTGATCTGGCGTTTGCGGTGCCGCATGCGAAATTTCTTGTTCGGTGGGTGCTGATTTTCCGGCGACGAGTTCTGCAATTTGTGATTTCGTCGCAGGTGCAAGAACTTCTTGGCGAACAGTAACGCCAGTTTCAATGACGAGCACTGATGGCGCTCGCTCGCAAGTGCCGAGACAAGGCGAAGCAATCGCACCTTCGGGGAGCGTCTCTTCGGTGCAACCTGATGCGGCTCGACATGCCAAATCGACGCAAACATGAACCTGTCGCGCAGGTCTCTCGTTGGTGTCGAACAATGCGTAAAAAGTTGCAACACCGTAAATTTCGGCGGGAGCAATGTCGAGGCGCTGAGAAATATAGTTAATTGCACCGCGGCTGATATAGCCAACACGATCGTTGACACTGTGCAGGGTCGGCAGTAGTAAGTGTCTTAACTGTCGCAGGCTTTCGCCGCCGGTAGAAACACGCATACCCATTTCGTCGCGTTGGGCGCCATGCGAAGTTTCAGACGGGGCGCCGAGTAACGAGTCGACTGCAGCTCGTTCTTCTGTGTTAGCCGTGCCTGATGCGATTTTGAGATCCATTGCTTCATTGACTTTACGACTTAAATCACCTGGACGGCGACTTGTCTATTATTAGATACGTATATATATGAGCGCGAACCTATGAGCACGATTTTTGTTTCTGCAGCTGATTTTGTAGATCTCGATCGATATCCGATAGACCGCGACTGCCAAGAACGCCGCGCATTGCTCACAAGCGCACAGGCTCTGATTGAAGCCGATGGCTGCGCCGTTCTAAAGGGTTTTATTCGGGCTGAAAAAATCGCTGAATTGGTGGCCGAGTGCGACAGAGTAGAGAAATTTGGTCATCGAAACTTCACGCGAACCAACCCATACTTTCTATCCGACCGCGAGGATCTGCCAAAGTCACATCCGCTCCGCAGGTTTTATGATCGGTCTAACGCGTTCGTTCCGGCCGACAACCTTGGCGCTGACAGCATCTTGCGTGCGATTTTTGATTGGCCATCATTTTCGCCGTTCATCAAAGAAGTTCTTCAAGAAGACAAGTTTTTCCCTTATGCCGACCCGTTGGCCGACGTAGTCGTGAATCTCGCTGAGGAGGGCGGCGGATTTCCATGGCATTTCGACACGAATAACTTCACTGTTACTCTGGCGATTCAAAATGCAGAGTCGGGCGGAGAGTTCGAATATAGCCCGATGGTTCGCTCGTTGACTGAAGAGAACTATGAAAAAGTTGAACGAGTATTAGATGGCGACAAGTCGATGATTAAAACTGTGATTCTTGAGCCGGGAGATTTGCAAATCTTCAAAGGCAGATATTCGTTGCATCGGGTTGCGCCACTTCGAGGCAAGCGAAAACGATATGTCGCAATATTCAGTTATGTCTCTGAACCCGGAATGGTGAGCAGTCCGCAACGCGCAAAAGAACTTTATGGCAGAGTTTTGCCAATACATCTCGACCGTGCAGGATTGCGTGCAGATGCGCTGATTGATTGATCGCGTCTAAATTGTGAAGGCGATAGTTACGACCGGCAATGGCGGCTACGACAAACTTGTTTACAAAGATGTACCGATGCCGACTGTTGGCTCTGGCGAAGTTTTAATTCAGGTTTTGGCAGCGGGTGTCAACAACACAGAGATCAATACACGAGTTGGCTGGTATTCAGATTCAGTGACGGTGTCGACCAACTCGGTAGCTGATGATGGCGAACTGGCAGAGATTCAAAAAGCTGATGGAGGGTGGAACCTCGCGACACCATTTCCGTTTATTCAGGGCACCGATTGCTGCGGCAAAGTAGTTGAAGTCGCCGAAGGCTTGAATAAGCAACTTTTGGGCAAGCGAGTTTTGGTTCGACCGTGTATGCGACCTGACGGTTTTGGTTCGATGCGCAATATCTGGATGGGCTCTGATTTTGACGGCGCCTTTGCTCAATTTGTGAAAGTGCCGGCGAGCGAGGTTTTTGTTCTTGACTCGAACTGGAGCGATGTCGAATTGGGTTCGATTCCGTGCAGTTATGGTTCTGCCGAAAATATGTTGCTGCGCGCGAATATTTCGCCGAACGACCATGTTTTGATTGCTGGTGCTTCGGGTGGTGTCGGTTCGGCAGCTGTGCAATTGGCGAAACTTCGTGGTGCACGAGTTACGGCAATAGTTGGTGCCGCCAAAAGCGCGCATGCAATTAATATTGGTGCAGACCAAATTGTTGAACGGGGTACAGACTATGTTGCAGGTCTCGGAGCAGAGTCAGTTGATGTTGTTGTCGACAATGTTGGAGGCAAAGACTTTGGGTTGATGCTGAAGTTGTTGCGTCGGGGTGGACGTTATGTTTCGTCTGGGGCAATTGGTGGCCCGATTGTCAATCTCGATTTGCGAACTTTTTACTTGAAAGATTTAACGTTGATCGGCTGCACAGCTTGGGATGAGCCAGTTTTCGGCAACCTTGTTTCTTACATCGAGAAAAACAAAATTAAGCCGCTCGTGGCAAAAACTTTTGCATTACGTGATATCGCCAAGGCGCAGAGCGAGTTTCTCGAGAAGAAACATTTTGGCAAGTTTGTACTAGTGCCAGAGCACTAG
>CANLHV010000053.1 GCA_947490975.1 Acidimicrobiaceae bacterium | reverse complement strand
CGGGCAATTACATAAACAAACGCCACGAAAAACACGGCACTAAACGCCACGAATTCGTAAAAACCATAGGCGCCCAACGATTCGCTGGCAACTGCGTATGGGTAGGCAAAGATAATTTCAATATCAAACATAATGAACAGCATCGCAACTACATAAAAACTGACCGGAAACCGTTCTGGTGCTTCAAGGCTCGGCACAATGCCACACTCGTATGGCGCTTGCTTGGCTGTATTGGGCCGACGTGGTGCCAAAAGTTTTGATGCCACAAGCGACCCGACGCCAAAAACAATTGCCAGAACTGTTAGAACAACAATCGGAAGATACTGACCCACTGGTTAGCTCTTCGCTGAAGAACGCGAAACAGAATCTGCGTTAATGTTTTCGCGCAGACGCAAGTCTCGAACGTGCAACAATCGACATAGCAACAAGAAGATGATCGTTGAGCCGATCGTGATAAAGATTGACGGCTGCCGTTTTGCGCCAAGATCACGCAACATATATACGTACCGATGTGGCTGGGTTTCGTCAACCACAGGTCTCGCTGGTGCTCTACCTGGTTCGACGCGTTGTGGCACGATCGGCGCTACTTCAACAATCGAATAATGCGGCTCGTGAAAGAATGCAAAAAAGTCAAGCGACTCGTTGATCTTCGGCCATCGCTCGCCACCTTTGTCGTAAACACCGACAGACAGATATTCGCCGAGCGCAAACTCTTCAGCTTGATTTTGAATAATTTCATCGGCTGAGGCAACTGCTTGTCCACGTCGCGGGTCAGACTCTTGCAACAACAACCAACCTTCACTCTGTAGAGCGCTTGATGCTGCTGCGGCATCGGCAACTGCGTCGCCTGATGGTTGCATTGGAGTGAGCATGATTTCAGCGTCGTCTAACAAGTCAGAACTTCTCACGATCGTCGTAGGTTCAGCAGGTTGCCACGCCGGTGCACGACCCACAAGTCCGATGCCATAGACCCACCAAATACTTCCCATGATTGCCATCCAGCCGAAAAAGCCGGCCAACACGACCAAAAATCCGAGGCGAGCACCCAAGTTTGTGCCGACTACTAGATATGTTCCGCCAATCAATACGCCAACAGCAATGGCAACGATGATTATTCCGCGAAGTTGAGGCTCAAAATTGACTGCGAGAAGAGCAAACACTTTTACAAACCTCTCACGTAATCAATAATCGCGCCGATTTGTTCGTCGCTAAGCATCAAGCCAAACGCGGGCATACGACCTGAACCTTGACCTTGTTCGCCATACTTCTTGCCGAATTCGCTGCCACCCTTGATGAACTCGATCATTGCGTCGCGTTGAGGAAACTGTCGAACCGCTGAACCACCAGTTAGGTTCGGGCCCAACGCACCGCCACCAGTAATTTCTGGCTCACCATAAGACCAACCTTTTGTGTGGCAACGCGCGCAAGAATAGTTGCCGCCACCCAGATCTAAATTGAACAACGCTTCACCCAGCGAAGAATATGTGCCGGCTTTTACTAACCGCTCGGCCTCGGCTTGAATCTCTTGTTGTTTTTCGATTGGCAGTCTGCCGTTCTCATCACGAGGAGTTTCAATGCTCTTGACGTATTCGATAACAGTTTGAATCTGTTGCTCGTTCATCGGGCCACCACCAACTAAGCCCCATGCCGACATCGGCGAAAACGGCCGACCGTACTCAAGAATAAAACGAACTTCTTCTTCGCTGTAGCGATAGAAAACTGTGTTGATTGCTGGTGCTTTCCAGTTGACTTGCTTTACTTGACCAGTTTTCGGATCTGAAACTGCATAAGTGGCTACACCGCCGCCACCCTTCATGCCGCCGTGGCAGCCTGCACAGTTGTAGCCGCCGTCGGCAGTCGTTGCAAAAAGCCCACTGCCCCAAGTTTCAAATTGATGTTGAAACTCTTTCTCGGCGCCAACCATTCGACCCGGCTCAAGAATCCAATAAAGAGGCAACGCAATCGTTGTCACTGCTAGACACGCCAGACCAATCAATTGCGTACGTTGAATTTTTTCACCCTCAAGTCGATCGTCGTCGTAATAAGGTTTGCGATTAGCGGCAAGTTTGATTTCTGCCCCAACCTCACGCTTCGATGACCGCAAATTGCCAAGACCATAAATGACCCAACCCAAAACTGAAATGAGCAGAATCACCCAAGCGATCGTTGTTGTTGTATCAGCGAACATTGCTACACGAATCACTTAATGTCCGCCCGTTCCGCCAACGCAGTGCGGACCTTCTGCCTCTTGACCAGTCGTGTTGACGCCGATCGGCGGTCCACCGAAAACTGTGCCCGTATCGATAGTCACTAAACCGTTGTTAACCGAGACGCCGAAACGATCCATTCCGCGGGGTGCTGGTCCACCTTTTTTCTCGCCGACGCGGTTGTACTGCGAACCGTGACATGGGCACTCAAACCATTGCGATGTTTTGCACTCAGGAACTTTGCAGCCAAGATGTGGGCACTTCTGATACAAAGCGACGATGCCTTCGGACATGCCAGAGAAAACTGGGCCTTGTCCGGCATAAATCGCGTCTGCTTTTGAAATCGCTTCTTTTGGATATTCAGTTACCCAGGCACGTGCCTCTGGTAAATATAAAAACCCTTTGTTAGCTCGGATTTGACCGATTACATCTTCGAGTTTTCCGGCGTTAATTTTTGAACCAAAGCCACTATCTGCACCCTTCCACAAGAATGCAATCAAAGCCGCAGCGAAGCCACCAAGGCTTGCACTCATAAGAGTGCCGGTTGCACGATTAAGAAATGCACGACGGGACTCGCCAATCATTTCAGCATCTGGTGCGACCCACGGCTCAACTGCTGCCGGTGGCATTACAGCAACTGCAGTGCTTCGAGCAGCCGAGGCTTCAGCTTCGACATCTCGGCGAGCGTTGCGTGAAGATTTTTTGGCATCGCGGTCGCGCTTGCGGGTTTCGCGTGATAAAACGCCCACACCGCTCATGTCTGAACGACGCGTTGCTGTTAACACAACACCCAAGCCGAGCACGGCAAGAACTGCTATTGCAATAGTGATGATTGTTGTTGAGTTCATAAAAGTTTTATCCGATCACAATTCGAAGAAGATGCCTTCACGCCATGGGAAGACAAAGTTGAAACCAGGACCTCTGAAGAACGAACCGATAATTACAAGCACAGCCCAGAACATCAAGTGCACTGTCATCAAACTTGTCATTATCTTGCGATCTTCTGGTCGGTTCGATTCATTTCGATCGAGATAAGGAGCGAGCATCAAGATGATCAAGCCCATCCCCGGAATTGTCACACCGGCAATCATCGGGTGGAACATTGTCAACAGTTCTTGCAACCCGAGAAAGTACCAAGGCGCTTTCGACGGATTAGGCGTTTGATTGAAGTTCGCAGCCTGCAACAGCGGTGCGTTGACAAACCACGAAAACATAAATGTGAACGCAGTGCATGCAAGTGCGGCAACAAACTCGATACCCAACAAGTGCGGCCATGTGTGCACCTTGTCGACAGGCACTGCTTTGACATCTTGAATCGAACCCGATTTAACAACAGTCAACAATCTCTGCGTGTGACCACCAGGTCCGGCACCAAACGGCAAGCTGCCGTTGGCTGGTGCTGCGACTACAGCACTGCCAGGCTTTTCGGCAACTGCAACTGCACTCTTGTTGCGATCTAGCAACTCACTCGGAATTCGCGAATCGCCATCAGCAGGCGCACTTGATGTTGCGCCGCCTGCACCGGCTGCTGCTTTTTCGCGCGCTTCTTGCGCGCGCTTCAAGAGATGTTCTGGAATGCCGGCCATCAGAGTGGTCCTGAAATTCCGCCGTCTTTACGCACGCGCCAGAAGTGGATCGCGAGGAAGATGACTGTCACAAACGGAAACAACAAAACATGCAATACATACCAGCGCAACAAAGTTTCTGGTCCGATTTCAACGCCACCCAGCAACACGAATCGAACTTGCGAACCGATTACCGGCGAGTAACCCATCATGTTGGTACCCACGGTTACGGCCCACAGTGCGAGTTGATCCCACGGCAACAAGTAACCAGTGAACGAAAGCAACAGCGTAAGAGTCAGCAAAATAACGCCGATCACCCAGTTGAATTCGCGTGGAGCTTTATATGCGCCGTGATAAAAGACTCGCGCCATGTGCAAAAACACCGAGAGCACCATCAAGTGTGCGGCCCATCTATGCATGTTGCGCACCATCAGACCAAACGTGACAGAAGTATGCAAAGACTGAATATCTTGCCACGCGTTTGCCGAAGTCGGACGGTAGAAAAACATCAAGAAGATGCCTGTGATTGTCAGCAAAATAAACAAAAAGAAACTCAAGCCACCAAGGCAAAGTGTGTAACTGACTTTCACGGCGTGACGCTTCACCTTGACCGGATGCAAGTGATAAAGAACCGAGTTCATCACGACATATGAACGGTTTCTTGGCGAATCTGAATAGCCTTTTCTGAAAATTGACCCTGGTCTAAAAATAGAATTCCAGGCTTGGCTCGACTGCATCGACTCATTGAGTTTGGTCATGCGTTGCTTAACTGTCGGTCGAGATTTTTGTTCAATCATTTGTGCCATCTAATTTTCTCCGTTCCTAAAATCTCATGCCGTACGAATAGCCGTGATTATTTGTTCGCATATGAGTTTCACCTGTTGCAGGTGCAGCACCAACCTTGCCAAGAATAATCACACCTGTGGGGCAACGATCAACGCAAAGCGCGCACCGCGTGCAAACGTCATCATCAATTATGAAAACAACTTTGTCAGATGGGTCTTCGCCTGGCATCTCGGTGCCGTTTGCTTCTGAAATTGCATCAAGGTTGACCATGTGAATGCACTTCCATGGGCAGATGTCGACGCAACCTTCGCACATGATGCACTCTGACTGATCAATGTGGATGAACTGCTTTGGCTTGACTGCCTTATTCAAATATTCAGCGTCGACTTCGACGAGTTGATAATCGTCGGTATACGGCATCATCGGTGGGTTTGCGTCAGTTTTTGCCATCGCTCAGCCCTTCTTCACCAACGGGCGACCGTAACTAGATGAAACAACTTCTTTGGTCTTAACCTCGCCGCGCTTCTGCCACCAACTAAACAAGTAAATCATCAACCCGATATAGAAAACGTGAATTCCGACGGCGACAATGTCACGAATCGCTTCATAACTAATCGTGATCGGAAAGTTGCCACCGATTGTGTCTGACTTCAAAATGTCAAAAGGACCATATACGAGTTTGTCTTTTCGCCAACCCAACTCTTTGTCAGCGTGGTCGATGAATTGATGCGGCACGACACCAAAAGCCAAAAACAACACCAAGAAGATGTAAGCAGAAGCCAACATTGCCTCTCCCCAAGTTGCTTTACGATCAAACTTGCGACGCTTCCCAATTGGTATGACAACAAGGCTCATCAGGGTCGTCAGCACGAGCGAAAACAAGAATGCTTGATTCACTCCTGGCCATCTGAGAATGTCAATCGCGAGCATTGTTTGAGGGCTTGCCTTTCGCCTAAAAAACTAGTTTTAGCCTAGTCGGGCAGACATTCAGGTCGGTATTTGTAAAGGCTGCTCGACTGACTCGTAGGTCACAGCGATTCACGATTGCTCAACAATCTCGCATGCAATTCACTTAACCAAAGTCGTAACTATGGTTGTGCGATCGTGAACTTATAATTCTTGTCTGCAATGCGTCTAACCTATTAAACAGAACAAAGTAACTGCAAGAATCTGATCCGAGGAGAGTTGTGGCCGGAATACCCGAGCATCTACTGAAGCGTGCGCAAGAGGCGCGCGACAAGGCGGCAGGCAAAACTCCGACCGCCGACGCACCTACCGATGCGCAAAACCTTCCGGCGAAAACGTCTGAAACAAAACCGACTGCTGCGCCACAAGTTGCAAGCGCACCACCTCCACCGCCACCAGACCCAAGTTATGTAGTTGCTGCCAAAACGCGAAAGAAAGTTCCGTTTTGGGCGATGGCCGCTTTGAGCTTGTTGCCTTTCTGGGCATTCATGTATCTACTCGCCGTTAAACCGCAAGAAAAAACTGTAGAAGGTCCGATGGCTGTCGGTGAAAGTGTTTACGGTTCTTGCGCAGGTTGTCACGGCGCCAACGGTGAAGGTGGCGCCGGTCGCACGTTGTATCAGGGTGAAGTTCTAAAAACTTTTCCAAAAATCGAAGACATGTTGAACTTCGTCTACGCCGGTTCGCAACAATTCGTTTCTGCAGGCATCAAGGTTTACGGTGACGCAAATCGTGAGGGCGGCGCGCACGAAACGCTCTCATACAACGGCAATCCGATGCCTCAACAAGGAGAAAAATTCGGCGGCGGTCTTACCGACGCAGAAATTCTCGGTGTTGTCTGTCATGAACGTTATGAGATTGGTGGCGCCGACCCTGAAAGCGAACAATGGAAGACCGAATACGAAACTTGGTGTTCTCCTGAATCTGAAATATTTTTAAGTCTTGAAAACGGCTCTGTCAATTACGACAACCTTGCTGAAAATTTTGCGGCTCTTCCAAACCCACCTGCGAATGTCGGCACCGATGCACGACCAACAGGAAAATAAATAGAAACCGAGATCAAACCACTCGATTTAACTAGCGAAGTCACAAAAGTACTTCGCACAGAGGTCCTCGTCATCGGTGGCGGTCCAGCAGGTTCAGCTGCCGGTTTCTGGCTCGCTAAACATGGACACGACGTAACAATTGTTGAGCGCAAGAAATTTCCGCGCGAAAAAACTTGCGGTGACGGTCTAACTCCTCGTGCAGTCAAACAACTTGACGACATGGGTTTGTCATCGCAACTCTCACAATTTCACCGCTACGAAGGTTTGCGTGCAACCGCCCACGGCACAGCCCTCGAATTGCAGTGGCCAACACATCCGATTTATCCGCGATATGGCTATGTTGTGCGTCGTCGCGAACTCGACATGATGGTCGCTCGCAACGCTCAAAGTGCTGGTGCAAAACTTCTCGAAGAGCACGAAGCAGTTGCCCCAATAATGGAAAAGGGCTGCGTGCGTGGCGCAATGGTGACAAACAAAGAAAACAACACAACTGCGGCCATTCACGCCGACTATGTATTAATCGCCGATGGCGCCAACTCTCGCTTCGGTCGAAGCATGGGTACTTCGCGCGAAAAGGCGTGGCCATATGGCACAGCGATCCGCACTTATTGGCAAAGCCCACGACATCAAGAACCGTGGATCGAGTCGGCACTTGATGTTAAAGATCGCAACGGCAAGTCGATGCCAGGTTACGGATGGATATTTCCTGTCGGCGATGGCACCATAAACATCGGCGTCGGGTTGCTTTCGACATTCAAAAATTTCAAAGATGTCAACACAACACATTTGCTCGACTCGTATGCGCATATGGTTGCCGACAAATGGGAAATCGATCCGACAAAACCTGAATGCAAAGCAACAAGCGGCAAAATTCCGATGGGCGGTTCGGTCGGACCAAAAATCGGACCAACTCACATCGTGATTGGCGATGCCGCAGGAAGCGTCAACCCGTTCAATGGTGAAGGCATCGACTACGCATATGAAACAGCCCACATGGCGGCCGATGTTTTGCATGACGCGCTTATCTCTGGTGATGCGATGGCACTCAAGAGATATGAACAATTAATCGACGATGAGTACGGTCAGTACTTCAAAGTTGCGCGACTGTTTGCCCGCGTTATTGGTCAACCAGTTTTGATGCGCGAACTTTCTCGAGTTGGCATTCACAGCCGAACTCTCATGGAGTGGGTGCTACGAATCATGGCCAACCTTTTGCGACCAGATGAGATTGGCCCGGCCGAGGCTGCATATAAAGCAGCGGCCAAAATAGTTAAGTTGTTTCCTAACGCCTAGTCACAACTTTCGATTACTAGCCCGTACACACGACTTC
>CANLHV010000052.1 GCA_947490975.1 Acidimicrobiaceae bacterium | reverse complement strand
GCCTTAACTTTTGTCTTAGCTGGTTGATCAGCGGCGATCAAACCAAGAAATGCAGCCGTGCGCTCGTCGAGTCGGCCAGTTGCCTTAAACCCGACAACTTTCTGAAAATTCTTGAGGGTCTGTTGTGTGTTCGTTGTAAAGATTCCATCGGCGCCACCCTTAAGAGTGAAGCCGCGGGCGATGAGAGCCTCTTGCAGACGCAAAACTGTGGCGCTTGAGTCACCAAAGACAGGCAGCGCGGAGGTTGCAGCATTAACCGACGGAACTGCAAGTCCGAGACTAAGAATTGATGCAATTACTACCGAACTAAAGAATTTCGCTTTGTTTGACATTTCTGCTCCCTTGTGAGATCCGCATAAGGGATCGGCACGAGGAGGCAGAACTTTAGATATTTCTCACTTAAAATATTCAAATGACCACTATGAGTGGTATTTTTAGTCGAATACCTAGAAAAGTGCTTAAATGAGCGATTCCGGGTGCACGCTTAGTGGCGAGCGTTAATTCGATATCTCAGGCTTACGCCCGACTCAGACGCAGCTATTCAAAGCCGAGTAACTCGGCAAGACGGGGTCTTACCGACCAAATGCGCAGCATTTCGTCATATTTGGCCTTTTCATCTGCCTCGGGCGTTGATTTGGTCAGTACAGCGCGAATCAACAGATTTCGAGGTGTATGTTCATCCCCAATGAATTCAATGATGTCGGTGCGATAGCCGTGCAGTTTAAGAATCTGCGCTCGTAAAGAGTCGGTCAGAATATCTCCCAGACGTTCTTTCATGATCCCGTTTTTGGTAACTAGCGACCATGGGTCGGAGACTTTGTCCAGTTGAGACTGCAAATCGTGATGGCAGCATGGAGACACGAGCAGAATTTGTGCCTGATTATTAATCGACCAAGCAATCGCGTCATCTGTTGCTGTATCGCAAGCGTGCAAGGCGATAGCTAGGTCAACTTTCTCAGGGCCTATCTTGGCAATTTTTTCGGCGCGAAAGACAATTGATTCGCCGAGATTTAGGTCTGACGCGATTGTTGTATTTCGCATGCGACTTTCATCGCGTTGGTCTATGCCAACGACAGTATTCGCGAAATCTTGCTCAACCAAGTAGTTATGAACCGCAAAAGTGAGGTAGGCGTTGCCACAACCGTGGTCAAAGATTTTGATCGGATTATGCAGCGTTGGCTTTTGCAGTCGACCAGTTGAGATCTCATCGCGCAGAGTAGGCATCAATATTCGGAGGAATTCTTCAATCTGCAAGTATTTATCTCGCATCGACGGTTTTATGGTCGCGTTGCGATCTGTGATGCCGACTTTGTATAAGAAGTCTGAGCTTGAATCGAACAACCGACTCTTTTGTCGATCATGGGACGTGTTTTGAGTTAAAACACGTTCCGATCGGTGAAGCATCGGTACGCCTTTTTTAGTGAATCTCATTGTCAGTGTTAAGTCAGTTGATTCAACTAGGCAATTGGCATATCCGGACGTGATCAAATCAAGACAATTGAATTGATCGAACTCTAAATTTTGGGTTTTTGACTTTGTGTTGCTAATCGTTGTCATCTGCAGCAGCAGTTTGTCGTGCATCTTTATTGGTCGCAATTCGATCTTGTCGAACTCAGGTTGCATATTGCGACGACGGCCCGAGAAGATAGCCCGAACAAGGCGGTCTGGGTTGCCGATAGTTCTTTGGATTTCTTCTATTGATGGGTCAGGTGACATGTCAGAAAATTCTTCGTTGTCGATCGCTGCATCGCCAGCCTGACGAAGTTCGTTTGTAGGTGTCGGTGCTCTTGAAGAGCTGTATCGAAGTTTTGCCGGTTGCATTAATTGATCTTGACTCGATCGTAAAGTTTCCGTGAGCGGTTCCGTTTCCTTCATCTGCAAAAAAAGCCACAATCAGCGGTATTTCGATGGTTCGACTTTCTGCCTCGCGATGGTCAGAGAAGAGTTGGATGAAATCTGCGGCTGAGCTAGCGACGATATTGCCATTCACGCTGATTTTTGCATCGTCAGTGAAATATTGATTAAGCCGTGGAAAATCGCTATTGCTTAAAGCATCGCAATAGACATTGAAGAGCTGGCGTAAGTCAAACTCTGTGGCTAGGGAGGCTGGATTTGGGCCTTCGTCCTCAGAACGGCGTCCATTAGTACTGCTTGATTTAGAGTTTCGACGCGAATCGCGAATGTCGTCGGGTGAAAGCCCTGTTTCAGCAGCAGCCAATTGCCGCATCAGCCGAATGAACTCTTTTCGTTTCAGTACACCTTCGTGAGCGGCGTACTGCACTGCCAGACCGTCAATCAAACCTGAGATTCGAGTTGCTGATTCTCGAGGGTGAACGCAGTGAAATTCACCTGACTCATTTCCGGCTCGAAGAACTTTCTCGAATACGGCAATTGACTGTTCGTCGAGTTGTTGGCTTATTGGTTTCATTTTTGGGTTTCTTAGCGCTTCACCCCACGCATCGATCCAGATCATCCATTCAACGTCGTCGCTTCCTTCGGGCACATAGCTTTCGATTAAACGCCAGAGCTTTGCGACGCATGTTGGCGCTGAGTCGCTATCGCGTTGCATATCTACCAGATCCTTTCGGGCATAGTGTTCAAAGGCAGCAGCCAAGAGCTCCTCTTTTGAAGCAAAGTGATAATGAATCAAACTGTTCGAAACGCCAAGTTTCTTTGCCACATCGGCCACACGTGTCCCCGCAAAACCGCGCTCAATTACGACATCGCAGGTAGCCTCAAGAATCTCGATGCGACGCTTTTCAACTGTTTCTTTTTTCATTACATGCGCACGATACTCACACTTCGGCCGACTATCCACATCGTCAGACACAGCGCTTAGATAGGTTTGACTTTGAGAGTTTCGCATAAGGGTTATTTGCGAGCGACTCAAGGGGCTTTTCTGGCTCTCTATTTGATCATCATCACAGGCTCTCTCGTAAGACTCACTGGTTCTGGCCTCGGTTGTGCAGATTGGCCGAAGTGCAGCGAAAGCAAGTTCATCGACGTCTCGTCGGTGCATGCGGCAATCGAGCAACTAAATCGACTTTTTACTGGGGTAGTGACTGCATCCGTGATTTTGTGCGTCTCGTTGTCGGTGCGACTTAAGCCGAAACGGCGGGATTTGATCGCGATGTCTTTGGTACTTGTAGCTGGAGTGCTTGCTCAAGTCATTATCGGCGCATTAGTCGTTTGGACAGGGCTCAATCCGTTTTCGAACATAGCCCACTTTCTTGTATCTATTTTTCTTATGACGACCGCCTACATGTTGGTTCGACACGCGAGTATTTTTCGATTAACTGATGAGATCGCACCGCGCGGTGAACCTCTACTCAAAGACCAGCCGATTGAAAAGATTGTGAGGATCCTCTTAGTTACAACTGGTGCAGCCGTAATAACAGGCACACTTGTCACTGGCTCGGGACCTCATGCAGGCGACGAGACTGCAGTACGACTCGACTTTGCCATGCCGACGATTGTGCGCATTCATAGTGCCTTCGTTTGGCTGACTGTCATATTTCTCGTCGTCTCAATTCAGATAATGAAGAAAAGTGACGAAGCACGATCTCTTCTCATGAGTCCACTGAAAAGATTTGCTGGCGTTCTCTTGTTTCAGGGCCTAATTGGTTATCTGCAATATTTCCTCGGAGTGCCCATCGGTCTCGTTGCAATTCATGTTGCAACCTCAGTTGCTGTTTGGCTTTGTGTGGTAGATGTTTATTGGAGTTCAAGACTTTCGGCACTGCCTAATAGTGTGCTTGACTGATAGACAGCATGTTGGGGGATAGTCGTTCGGCAAAGACGTTCATTGTTAAGTTCTGTCTTTCAATCGTCGGTGGAATCGGATTACTGAGCGGTTTTACCTCATCTGTTGGCGCTGCTTCTTCTGATGATTATTCGATAATCGCCAGTGTTCAGAATCAGACTCTGGTTGACGGGTCGACGAGTCGCGTACCCGTTGCTGGCGTAGCGGTGACTGTCACTAAATCAGATGGCGCCAAGATAGGCGAGGGCATCACAGATGAAACCGGTTTAGTCACAATCGGTGTACCCAATCGTGATGACTATCTAATCTCGATCGACACAAAGTCGCTGCCCGATGATCTAGTGCTCATTGACGCTGAAAAAGCAACTGTGTCGATCCCAAAGGACCTTTTCACTACAAATACGAAGCGAGTTACTTTCTTCACAGGCGAAGGCGCATCATCAGGGGCCACTGAGACTGAGCGTATTCTGCAACGACTTTCGGACGGAATTCGTCTCGGAATAATCATCGCCATGTGCTCAGTCGGTTTGTCGCTCGTATTCGGTACGACAGGACTAACCAATTTCGCTCACGGCGAAATGGTGACATTTGGCGGATTGATGGCTTTCTACTTCAATGTCATTCTTGAAATTCCGATTTTGATTTCAGGTCCGGTTGTCATTGTGTTAGGCGGTTTATTTGGGCTGCTATTTAACTGGGGTATTTTTGCGCGGCTTACCAAAAGAGGCATCGGTTTGATTTCACAACTAGTTGTAACTGTTGGCTTGTCGATTATGTTGCGCAATATATATTTGTTTCAGTTTGGTGGACGAACCAAACAGCTATCTAGTTATTCAAAACAAGTCAATATTGAGATTGGACCGATCGGCATAACCCCACGAGATTTAACAACTGCAATACTCGGTGTAATCATCCTGGTGAGTGTTGCGCTTTTCTTGCAGCGTTCTCGTCTGGGTAAAGCGATTCGAGCAGTAAGTGACAACGTTCAATTAGCGTCGGCAACCGGCATTGACACACGGAAGGTCATCAAAATTGTGTGGTTTGCCGGTGGCGCACTTGCGGCGACCGGCGGAATATTTAGAGGTCTCGATGAGCAAGTTAGTTTTTCAATGGGTTCGGATCTGCTTTTTCTGATGTTTGCCGGCATTACTTTGGGCGGTCTCGGTTCAGCGTTTGGTGCGCTTATTGGTGGTTTTCTCATCGGCATTTTTGTGGAGATGTCATCGCTATTTGTGCCGAGTGAGTTAAAAGTAGCTCCAGCATTGTTTATTTTGATCGTTGTTTTAATTGTCCGCCCACAAGGCATCTTGGGCAAGAGCCAGAGAGTGGGCTGAGGTGGACTGGAACCAAATTTTCCAAAATACTGTTCGTGCTGCTGTAGGTGTCGACGCCATCTATTTTGCGATTGCAGCATTGGGTCTGAATATCCAATTTGGTTACACAGGTTTGGTCAACTTTGGGCAGGCCGCATTTATGGCCTGCGGCTCTTACGGTCTCGGTATGACAGCGCAATACTTTGGTATTGGACTTTGGTGGGGTATTCCGCTCGGCATTGTCTTCGTGATTATTTTGGCGTTGATAGTCGGTATTCCGACGCTTCGTCTCAGAGCAGATTATTTAGCAATTGTCACTATCGCAACCGCAGAAATAGTTCGTCTATTCGTGCGGTCTGTGAAGTTCAACAATATGTTCGGTGGTACTGAAGGCATCAGTAACTTCAGTCGTGAATATCGCGATTTAAACCCGTTCGAGCCAGGTCGAACTTATGGCTTTGCGCCGTTTAGGTTCAGTGGCTACACGTTGATAACGGTCATCGTTGGTTGGACTCTTGTTGCTCTTTTCGCCACACTCGTTTGGCAGTTGATGCGCAGTCCGTGGGGACGCGTGATTAAAGGCATCCGTGAGGACGAAGACGCAGTGCGAAGTCTTGGCAAAAACGTTTATGCCTACAAAATGCAATCACTGATCATCGGTGGAATCATTGGCATGTTCGCCGGGATGGTGTTGGCATTAGACCGTGGTTCGGTGCAGCCTGACAATTACAGCCGCGATGTCACCTTCTACGTATTGACAGCACTCGTTCTTGGTGGTTTAGCTAAAGTTTCAGGTTCGGTAGTTGGGTCAATGTTGTTTTGGGTTCTATTCGTATTATCTGACAACATTCTGCGAGAGATCACGAGAAATGGTCCACTCCGAATCGGTGATTTCACCGTCATTCAAAGCACCCAAGTTGGAGCGGTCAATTACATGTTCGTGGGTCTCGGACTGATGCTGTTGATGACATACCGCCCTCAGGGTTTGTTCGGAAATCGCAAAGAGATGGCGCTTGATGGTCGCTGACCGTAGTTACAGCGAGACGGCACAAGGTGCTCGTGCGGCGCTTGCGTCGGTAGACGCAGCACCGGGCGTAAAAAAGCCTGATTCGATTTTGAGCGTGGACGGGGTGCGTCGTCACTTCGGCGGAATCGTGGCAGTTGATGTGAAGCATCTCGAAGTACAACGCGGGTCAATCACTGCTCTTATCGGCCCAAATGGGGCGGGCAAGACCACCTTGTTTAATCTGCTTTCAGGTTTTGACACACCTGATGTCGGCGAGTGGCGTTTTGACGGCCACAACATGAGTCGAGTCGCTGCTCATAAGACCGCGAGCATGGGAATGGTTCGAACCTTTCAGTTGACAAAAAGTTTGACGAAAATGTCAGTGATTGAAAATATGAAACTGGGCGCAATGCACCAGATCGGCGAAAAATGGTGGAATGGTTTACTTCCTTTCGTATGGAAGTCACAAGAGAAAAAGATTGAAGAGCGAGCTGATGCTTTGCTGACACGTTTCAAGATGGACCACATGCGCAACGAATATGCCGGCACCCTTTCGGGTGGTCAGCGGAAGTTACTCGAGATGGCACGAGCCCTGATGACACAACCAAGATTGGTCATGCTTGACGAGCCAATGGCAGGTGTAAACCCAGCATTGAAACAGAGTCTTAACGAACACATCCGTGGTCTGCGTGACGATGGCATGACGGTGTTATTTGTTGAGCACGACATGGACATGGTCAATGATGTCGCCGATTGGGTTGTCGTGATGGCCGAAGGAATGTTGATCGCCGAGGGAACTCCCGAGCAGATCGGCAACAATGCGCAGGTCATTGAGGCTTACCTTGGTAGCCACCAAGGCAAGTCGCTCTTAGAGGAGCGATCATGAGCAGCAATGTTCTTAATGTTCACGAGTTAGTCGCAGGGTACATACCTGAAGTGAACATTCTCAATGGTTGTAACGTAACAGTTTCGGAAGGTGAGTTTGTCGGCATCATCGGACCAAACGGTGCCGGAAAATCTACAGTGCTGAAGGCAATTTTGGGTGAGTGTTCAGTGCGCAGTGGCTCAGTCATGCTGGGCGATAACAACATCACCGGACACCGGTCGCACGAACTTGTTGAGCGCGGTGTTGGGTATGTGCCGCAGAATCGCAATGTGTTTCCGAGTTTGACCGTCACAGAAAATCTCGAAATGGGTTGTTTCTTAAAACCTGAAAACTTTAAGAAACGATTCGAATACGTCACTAATTTGTTTCCTCGTTTACTCGATCGAGCAGCGGTGAAAGCCGGTTCGCTTTCAGGCGGCGAACGTCAAATGGTGGCAATGGGTCGTGCATTGATGATGGAACCGAAATTGCTTTTGCTTGATGAACCATCTGCTGGTCTGTCACCAGTTTTGCAAGACGAAGTGTTCGTACAGTGCAAGAAGATCAACGCTGAAGGAATCGCTATTTTGATGGTCGAACAAAACGCGCGCCGTTGCTTGCAAGTGGCCGATCGGGCCTATGTTCTTGATCAAGGGAAGAATGCCTACACGGGCTCTGGTCGCGAACTTCTCGCGGACCCAAACGTGATCAAGCTCTATTTGGGAACCCTCGCCAAAGCAACAGGGGGATAAAGAAAAGGCCCTGGACTTTCGTCCAGGGCCCTAACTTTTAACTAATTCGGTTTATTGATTACTTACCAGCGTCAAAGTTCTCGCCGAGTGCGTTACCAATGTTTCCGTCAACGCCGTAGACCTTCTTCGCTGCTGGTCCAACACCGTTCTCCACCATTGTGCGGAGAATTCGTGAACCTTCGTCGAATGTGATCAATACGATTGCGTCTGGGTTAGCAGCTACGACTTCGCCGACTTCAGCATCAAATGTTGTTGCCTTCGGGTCGTAAATCTTCTTACCCTTGATTTCTACACCTGCTGCTGT
>CANLHV010000051.1 GCA_947490975.1 Acidimicrobiaceae bacterium | reverse complement strand
TGCATGGCGGTCGAACAAGACAAAAAGATTTTGCTGATCGATTGCGGTTTGATGTTTCCGAAGGCCGAACACGGTGATGACATCGACGTGATAATTCCTGATTTCACTTGGTTGCTTGAGCGAAAAGATCGCATTGTCGGCTGTGTCGCAACCCATGGACACGAAGATCATGTCGGAGCCTTGCAATATTTGCTGCAAGATGCATCGTTTCCGTTATACGGCTCGGCGCTGACTCTTGGCCTCGCACGCAACCGAATTGCCGAGGCACGACTTACCGACAAGACCAAGTTCATTGAAGTCAGCGACAACGATCGCATAAAGATAGGGCCGTTCGATGTTGAGTTCATCCCGGTTACGCATTCGGTGCCACACGCTCATGCGATTGCGCTGCACACAGCCCAAGGTGTGATCGTGCATTCGGGCGACTTCAAGATTGACCTCACGCCCGTTGATCATCGCCGCACAGATCTGGCTCGGCTTGGCTCGCTCTCTTCGAACGAAGGCATTCGGTTGTTGATGCTCGACTCAACAAATGCTGGTGAGCGTGGTCATGCACCAAGTGAGTCTGATGTAGGTGTTGTTTTGCGAGCAATCTTCAACGAGCATCGCGGCAAGCGAATAATCACCGCAAGTTTTGCCAGCCACATTCATCGTGTTCAACAAATTGCTGATGCGGCAATTGATTCGGGTCGAGTTGTCGTGCCTCTGGGCAGGTCGATGATCAACAACATTCGTCTCGCTCGTGATTTGAAAGTTTTGACGATTCCTGAAAAGAGTTTGGTAAGTGCAGACACTCTCGGAAAGTATGACGACGAAGAAATCTGCATTATTTCAACTGGCTCACAAGGCGAAGCGATGTCGGCGCTGACAAATCTCGCAAAAGGTGACAGCCGCTATGTAAAAGTCGGCGAGAGTGATGTGGTTATTTTCTCGAGTCATGCGATCCCCGGCAATGAACACAATGTCAACAAGGTGATTGATGCACTATTGCGCCGAGGGGCGACTGTCGTGCACTCTGGCATTGCCGACGTGCATGCAACTGGTCATGCCCAAGCCGAAGATTTAAAGACGTATTTAAACGTCACCGAACCACAATGGTTTGTGCCGATTCACGGCGAATATCGCCATATGGTTGCCAATGCCGAGTTGGCAAAAATAATGGGTGTTGCGCCGCGAAATGTTTTGTTGTGCGAAGACGGAGATCTAATCGAACTCACCGATAGCGGCATTGATTTTTCTGGTCGCATTCCCGCCGAATATGTTGTGCCACAAAAGTCGCGACATGCAGGCAAAAAATCGAAAGACAAACCAACTAAGAAACCCAAAAAGCACTAGTCGCTCTAAGTTGTTGCCGAGTTTTGGCTGGGCGAGTAATCCCACTTGCAAACAGACCCCATTGGTACTGTTGATTTATGGCAAAAGTGCCCAAATCTAGATCTGCGCGCCCGAGTAAGGGTTCGCGCACCGTCGCCGGCAGGGGCGAGGCGAGAACGTCGGGGCGAGGCGAACCACGTCGAGCCGACAATGTTCGTCCGATTCGGGCGTTGCGTGAACACGACATCGATGACGACCCAACTCGATATCGAGTTGTTTCGCAGCACGGCCCAATTTTTGGTGGATTATTTGAGGGTCGAGCACATGAGTTCAGCGGTTTAGGTTTAATCGCTTTTGGTGCGTTGCTTGTTTTGTCGGTCTACCTCAAGAAGGCCGGCCCACTGGGTCGGGCGCTTGACACTTTCGCGTCGGTCACTATCGGTGTCGGTCGATTCTTCTTGCCGATCTTGTGCATTGGTTTGGGTGTTGCGCTTGCACGACGCAAGAATTGGCAAAATCGAGTGCGAACGTCAATCGGCTGGACATCGCTAACTGGTGTGCTGCTTGGCCTGACCCATGTGTTTTTCAGCGATACCGAAAATCGCACGGGCGGATGGTTCGGCTACGTAGTGGGTGAGCCAACGCAAAACTCGTTATCTGATATTGGTGCCACAGTTTTGCTAACCGCATTGCTGATTGGCTCGATCATGCTCGTATCTGGCAAGTCGGCGCCAGAGTTGCTCGCGGTGTTGCGCAATGCGTGGCGCAAAATTAGCGGAAAAGTTTCGTTGGCGACTGAAAATTTGTCGGGTGCATTGGACGAAAATCGTACCTATGGCGATGATATTTCTGATGTGCCCGGCGGTTTTGCGGCGCAAGATGATCAGCGACCCGCGCTTTACGACTATGCCCAAGACGGCCTTGACGACGAATATCAAGATGAAGAAAAACAACCGCGACGTGAGCGCAAACGTCGCGAAAAAGCCGAGTCAAACGCTGGTGCAAAGCCAGCCGCAAAACCGGCGGCGAAACTAGCGCCGGTTAAAGGCGAGCCGCAACAAATTCCGCTTGGTCCAAGTGGTCAGCCAAGCAATTGGATGCTTCCTGAACTCGAATTTTTGTCGCTGACCAGCAACAAAAAAGCCAATGAAGAAGCAATTCGTGAGCGTGGCGATCAGCTCGTTGCGGCACTCGCATCGCATGGTGTTGATACCGAACTGGTGGGTTACACGCGCGGACCAACCGTAACGCGTTATGAACTATCGCTTGGTGACGGCGTGAAGGTTGCAAAAGTTACGACGCTTTCGCGCGACATTGCTTACACGATGGCGGCAACCGATGTTCGAATTCTGGCGCCGATACCAGGTCGGTCGGCAATCGGTATTGAAGTGCCAAACGAGCAACGCGAACTTGTTTCAATCGGTGACTTGTTGATTTCGCAAGAAGCGCGCACGGCGAGTCATCCGCTTGATGTTGCAGTTGGCAAAGATATTTCTGGTCGACCAGTTTTCTTGAACATTTCGACCACGCCACACTTGTTGATTGCTGGCGCGACTGGTGCCGGTAAATCGAGCGTTATCAATTGCATTATTACGTCAGTGTTAATGCGTGCGACGCCAGACCAAGTGAAGTTAATTTTGGTCGACCCAAAGCAAGTTGAAATGGCGCAATATTCTCGTTTGCCGCACTTGTTGACGGCGCCAGTTACAAACCCGAAGAAGGCAGCGAACGCCCTTGGTTGGGCAGTAAAAGAAATGGAGCGTCGATACGACGTTCTTGTCGAGGCAGGCTTCAGAGACGTCGCGGGTTATAACGCCGCATACGATCGTGGCGAAATGGTGCCGCAAGATGGTCAACCATCTGACAAACAGTTCTCGCGAATTCCATACATTTTGATTGTTGTTGATGAGTTAAATGACTTGATGATGGTTGCGGCACGAGACGTTGAAGACTGCATCACACGTATTGCGCAAAAAGCGCGTGCAGTTGGCATACATCTCGTTGTGGCAACACAGCGCCCGAGCGTGAACGTGATCACGGGTGTTATTAAAGCGAACATTCCAGCGCGAATGGCTTTTGCTGTGTCAAGTTTGACCGACAGTCGAGTGATTCTTGATCAACCCGGTGCAGAAAAACTGGTCGGCATGGGTGACATGTTGATGTTGCCGGGCAATACTTCGGTTTCGCAGCGTCTGCAGTCGGCGTGGGTTAGTGAAAACGAAGTGCGCAAAGTTGTCGGACATTGGCGTCGTCAAGCGCCAGAAGTTACTTATGTATCGGGCATTGAAGGTGATGCGAATAAATCATCGGGTGGTGGCGAGATATTCGGTGGCAGCAGCGGAGACGAAGATGACGACGAGTTGATGCGCCAAGCAATGGATCTCGTAGTGCGCTCTCAACAAGGCAGTACTTCGATGTTGCAACGAAAACTCAAGGTTGGCTTTGCTCGCGCTGGTCGACTTATGGACATGCTCGAACAACGCGGTGTCGTTGCGCCAAGCGAAGGTTCGCGCCCTCGTGAAGTGTTGATGACCGTTGAAGAACTCGAAATCATTCAAAAGGCGAGTTAATTCACCACTCTTTGAATCATCGATTGACGTCGAATAGATAGCATTAAACGTTGTGACACAGCGCTTTTATCTTGAGTCGCTGGGGTGTCCGAAAAATGATGTCGATTCAGACAAGATAATTGGCACTTTGCTCGCTGATGGGTTGGTGCAAACCGACGATGCCAGCCAAGCCGATTTGGTCGTTGTCAACACGTGTGCGTTCATTGAAGATGCTCGACGCGAGTCAATCGACACAGTTCTCGAACTTTCGAATCAAAAAAAAGTTGGGGCTCGAGTTGTTGTAACTGGTTGCATGGCCGAGCGATACGGTTCTGAACTTGCAGAGTCGTTGCCAGAAGCCGATCACATTGCTGGTTTTGGTGTGCCGATCATGCTGACGAAAAAATCAGTTTCTGTCACGAGTCAGAATGTGCCCGCATTTGATTTGTTGAATTTGCCGCGGCCCAAGTCTCGAGCGCCATGGGCTTATGTGAAGATCGCTGAAGGCTGTGACCGCAATTGTGGCTTTTGTGCGATACCAAGTTTTCGCGGACCGCAGCGCAGCCGTGACGTCGCGTCGATCTTGGCCGAAGTCGAGCAACTTGAAGCCAAAGAAATTGTTTTGGTGGCCCAAGACCTTGCGAGTTATGGCAAAGATCGGCCGACCGAACTTGGCGCCGGTTCAATTGTCGATTTGGTGAAACAGGTTGCGAGCAAAGTCGCGCGAACCAGATTGTTATATCTATACCCAAGCGATTTGAGTGACGAATTGATTGACGCAATCTGCGAAACAGGTGTGCCATATTTTGACTTGTCTTTGCAACACGTTTCTAAGGCTCATTTGCGACGAATGCGGCGATGGGGTGACGGCGAGCGTTTCTTGAATCGAATCACCGACATCCGCAAGCGTGAACCTGATGCGGCGATGCGCAGCAACTTTATTGTCGGGTATCCAGGTGAAACCGAAGAAGACCATGATCAATTGTTGAACTTCGTCAATCAGGCACAACTTGATTGGTGTGGGTTCTTTGCATTCAGTCCCGAAGAAGGCACCCACGCTATTTCTCTGCCTGACCGCGTGCCAGTAGGTCTCATGAATGAGCGACTGGCCGAGCTTCGTGAATTACAAGACTCGATAACAGCACAACGTCGCGATGACCTGATCGGCACGAAGATGACTGTTCTAATAGATGAGACTGGCGTTGCGCGCAGCCATCGAGAAGCCCCAGAAATTGACGGCGTTGTGCACGTGAGCGAAACTTTGGCTGTGGCGTCGTTTGTTGAAGTCGAAATCGCAGATGCGCTTGGCCCAGACTTGGTTGCTGTCGGCGCGAGTGCCGTAGCAAATGATGAAGCCAATGAATTGGTTGACGATGCCCGTTAATCCGAATGCGCTGGCAACTTGGGCAAACGCCGTTACGGTGTCGCGTATTTTGGTTTCGCCGTTGCTGTTTATTGTCGTGCCCGACGACAACGCTGGTTCATGGTTGGCGGCATGGTTGTGGTTTGGTTTGTGTGTCAGCGACGTACTTGATGGCTATTTGGCCCGTCGTCACGGCACAACCAAGAGTGGCGCATTTCTTGACCCGCTTGCCGACAAGGTTTTGGTGCTCGGCGCAATGTTTACCCTCGTTAGTCGTGACATGTTCGGCATTTGGCCCGTAGTGATCATCGCCGTGCGCGAAGTTGTCGTCAGCATTTATCGCGTGGTTGTTGGTGCACGGGGTGTGACTGTGCCCGCAAGTCGTTTGGCAAAAATTAAAACACTCAGCCAGCAAGTTTCGATTGGTTTTGCTTTAGCGCCGTTTAGCGCTGTCGATATGACTTATGCATGGCTCACAACTCTTTGGCTCGCAGTTGGGTTGACGATCATTAGTGGATTGCAATACGCGGTGCGTGCGTTACGCCCCGCATTTAAATTACGTCGGGCAGCCAAATAATGCGTTGCAGCGTCGTTGCGGTAGGCACCGAACTTTTATTGGGTCAAATTGTCGACACGAATTCGTCATGGCTCGGTGAGCAACTCGCGGCCGCAGGTATTGATTCGTTGTTTCAAGTTAAAGTGGGCGACAACCTGGCTCGCATCGTTGCGACACTGCGGTCAACTTTGGCCGAAGCCGATGCGATAATCATCTGCGGCGGCCTGGGGCCAACCCATGACGATATAACTCGCGAAGCGATTGCCGAGATTATGGGTGTTGAACTTGAAATGAACGACGAGGTGGCGCTCGTGATCGATCAATTGTTTACTTCGCGCGGTCGCCGCATGCCGCAAAATAATTTGCGCCAAGCCATGGTGCCGAAGGGTGCAAAAATTATTGAGCAACGAAGAGGTACGGCACCTGGTTTGATTTGTCCTGTTGGCGAAAAAGTGATGTATGCCGTGCCTGGCGTGCCATTCGAACTTTACGAAATGTTCGAGCGGGCAATATTGCCCGATTTGCTGGCCAGAAGTGGTGAGGCGTCAGTTATCAAGAGCCGTGTTCTGCGAACTTGGGGCGACAGCGAAAGCGGGCTTAACGAACGACTAGTTGGGGTTATCAACGAACTCGAAAAAGTTGGCAACCCGACGCTGGCTTTCTTGGCAAGTGGCTGGGAAGGCATCAAAGTCAGACTTACAGCAAAAGCAAACACCGAAGATCAAGCAATTGAACTGCTCGACACTTGGGATGCAAAGGTGCGAGGGCAAGTCGAAGATCTCGTATTTGGCGTTGATGCACAAAACATGGAGTCTGTAGTTCTGCAAAATCTGCGCGAAAAGAAGTTGACTTTGGGGGTTGCCGAGTCAGTAACAGGTGGTCTCGTTTCGGGTCGACTGACTGCGATTGCGGGTGCAAGCGATGTATTTCTCGGTGCGATCGTTAGTTACGACAGTGAAATCAAGTTCAATCTTTTAAACGTGACGCACGGGCCCGTCGTAAGTGAATCTGCGGCAAAAGAAATGGCTATTGGTGTTCGCAAAACACTCGGCAGCGACATCGGGTTGGCGTTAACTGGCGTTGCCGGACCAGCAGAGCAAGACGGAGTGAAAGTTGGCACGCTTTGTGTTGGTCTTGCGTTACCAAATGGCGATGTTCGCTCAACAACTTTTAGTTTGCCTTATGGGCGCGAACAGATGCGACAGTTCTCGGTGATAAGCGCATTAAATTTTTTGCGTCAATCGCTTTAGACACAAGGCTTTTTGCTTGATAACACGACGGTAGACTGAATGTGTTGTTGCACCCGAGCAATAACAAGAAAAGCATTTAGGTTTTTGTGGCAAACATTCTCATCATTGGTGCTGGTGGGGTCGGTGGCGGTATGGCCTCGATTGCCGAGACGCGAAGTTTCTTCGATTCTTTCGTGCTGGCAGACATTAATTCTGGTCGCGGTGACGAAATCATCGCCAAACTCGAACAGCCAGGACGTTTTTCGTCGGCGCAAGTTGACGCCCGAAGCAAGTCTGAAATTGTCGCGCTAGCCCAGCGCGTTAAAGCCGATGTGATTGTCAATGCCTGCGATCCGAGACTCAACGAATCAATTTTTGAGGCGGCTTTTGAAGCAGGTTGTACATATTTAGATATGGCGATGAATTTGAGCAAGCCGCACCCGACGAATCCGTACGAAGAAGTGGGCGAGCCACTTGGCAAAGATCAGATCTCTGCTGACGATCGCTGGAAAGAAAAAGGTCTTCTTGCTTTGGTTGGCATGGGTGTCGAGCCGGGCTTGAGCAATGTGTTTGCTCGTTATGCATCAGATCATCTATTTGACACGATCGACGAAATTGGTGTTCGCGACGGCTCGAACTTGTCGATTGACGGTCTCGATTTTGCGCCAACATTTTCGATTTGGACGACCATCGAAGAAACTTTGAACCCACCAATCGTTTGGGAGAAGAATCGCGGTCTGTATACGACTGATTGTTTCAGTGAGCCGGAGATTTTTCATTTTCCTGCCGGTATCGGCGCCTACGAATGCGTGAACGTAGAACACGAAGAAGTGATCATGATTCCGCGAGAGATCGATTGCAATCGTGTGACTTTTAAATACAGTCTTGGTGCCGAGTTCATTGACTGGTTGAAGACTTTTGCCTACCTCGGTCTAGACAGCAATGAGAAAATTCGTGTCGGTGATGTATCGGTGTCACCACGAGATGTGTTGGCTGCAGTGCTGCCGAACCCGGCCAAGTTGGGTCACTTGATGCATGGTCGAACTTGTGCGGGTACATGGGTGAAAGGCACGTATGACGGCAAACCTCGAGAGGTTTATCTGTATCACGTTGCCGACAATGAGACGACAATGCGTGATTGGGGTTCGCAAGCAGTGCTTTGGCAGACGGCGATGTGCCCGGTTGT
>CANLHV010000050.1 GCA_947490975.1 Acidimicrobiaceae bacterium | reverse complement strand
ATGCCGAGGCGCCGCCTTCCCAGTTGCTTTCACGAAATGGTTTGCCCATTTCACGCGTCAAGACTTCGCCGGTTGTTGCTGTCATTGCCAGCATTCTTTCAGCCACGCTGTGTAGCGCATTCGCTCGATCAAGAGCGCTCATTGACCACCACTCGCGTTGCGCGCGATTTGCATTTCGCACGGCTAAATCAATTTCGTTATTTGTAGCGTTGGCAAATTCGCCACATTGAAGTGCAGTCGCCGGATCAATTACTGCTGTTCGAGATCCACTGCCTGCTACATATTTGTTGTCGAGCCAATGAGTGCCCGAAATTTTCTGCATCATTTCTTGAGTCGGTGTAAGCGATTTCTTCATACAAATACAGTAGACCTGACTTAACCCAAGCGTCAGATTGCAAGCAATTGCTGAAAACGTAGTGGAGCCCGAGGCGGGAATTGGACCCGCGACCTACGCATTACGAGTGCGTTGCTCTACCACTGAGCTACCCGGGCGCGTCGCTCACTCTACTGACTTAATGCGCTAGAAATTACTGCAATTGTAGAGAAGCCGACAACGTGCTGAGTGGTGGACACCTGAGCAGCAACGCATGAAGCGCGAGATCTTCGTTTGTATTTAGACCGAGTGCAGAAATTGTTTTGTGGATCGCCGCGACCGCCGCAATAATCTCATCGCCACTTTCGGTTTCGGGGTCTTGCGTCAGTAAGTCACTGTAAACACCAGCGAAAATACTTAAGCCACTGCGCAATTCATCAGTTCGAAGTTTGCGCAACTCGCGTTTGTGTCGATCTGCGATAACTTTGCGACCGCTACCACGCTCACCTGTGAGCGCAACACGTTCTTCAAGTTGTGTCAACTCACGCTCGTGCATAGTTTCGAGTGCCTCGGCGGCTTTATCAAGATGATCGCTCAAATCAGCAACAATTTTGTAAACAGCGGCCCCGGTGCCGTCAAGTTTTGAAGCAATATTGGCAAATGCTTCTTGTCGACGTGCCAAATAGTTGTCAGTCACGAGCATTCGTGCACGGTCTAAGTTGCCTTGACTGGCTTTTGATACCGACTCAGCAGTTGCCGGAAACACTCCGTCAGCAACTAGCGCCGAGGCGATATCACTTTCGCGAAGCCGTGCAAAGTTAACGACCACACATCGCGAATTAATAGTCGTCAATGACGGCACGAGCTGATCAGCCAACAAAATAAAAATCACTTGCGGCGCAGGCTCTTCGATTGTCTTGAGCAACCGCACCGCGGCGCTGTCGCGCATCAGATGCACTTCATGAATAATTATTATTTTAACTTTCGCCTCAAGTGGTGTCGTCGAAGACTGAGTGACGATGCTTTCGGCTTCTTCTTTATCGACAGCGGCACCGACACGGAAAATTTCGTTTACGTCGGCGAATTCACCGCGCAAAATTAAGTCAGCTTCTCGTGAACTATCACTATCCGAACCCGTAATCAGCGTCGATGCGAATGCTCGTGCGGCATACTCTTTGCCGCAACCTTCTGGTCCGACAAATAAAAACGATTGCACATTCGTAGTCGCAAAGTGCCGCAACTTTTCTACTGCCCGATCTTGCCCGACAATTTTCGACCAGATTGAACCCATTAGATGCCGAGTCTTTCTTGAACAGCAGCCGAAATTATTTTTTCGAGGTCGTCTTTGGCTGGGGTGCCGTCGATAATCAGCCAACGCGTCGGGTCGGCTGCTGCCATCTGCGAAAACCCGTCAGCCACACGCTTGAAGAATTCGCCGTCTTCGCGTTCGAAGCGGTCGAGTTCGCGCTTTTTTAGTCGCTCGAGCAGCATCGCTGTAGGTACCTCTATATATATGACAAGTTCTGGCCACAGTCCGCCAGTGGCCCAGTCGTTAATGCGCTTCAACTCAGCGATGTCTTCTTGGCGTCCGTAGCCCTGATAGGCGAGCGAAGAATAAACGCTGCGATCGCTTACAACATGTCGACCAGCCGAAAGTGATGGTGAAACAAGTTCAGCGATGTGGTGCGCGCGATCAGCCGCCATCATTAACGCTTCGGCGCGCGGCGACAAATTTGTGTTCGCTGGGTCGATCAAAATATTGCGCAACATCGAACCGACAACTGTGCCACCAGGTTCGCGAGTCATTACCGCGTTGAGTCGCGTCGCCAATCGTTTGACGTGTGTGCTTTTGCCGCAGCCCTCAAGGCCTTCGAACGCGATGTATTTACCCAAACTCACGCTTCAACCCTAGAGGGCGGTTGTTACTTGGCAGATTTGTCGACCGCGCTCGCAGATTTTGCGGTCTTTTTCTTGGATTTCAACGCGACCTTCTTGCTCGGCTTGGCGACCGCTTTAGCCGCAGGCTTCTTGCTCGGTGATTTCGCCGCTTTTTTAGCCCCACGCTTGGCTGGTTTTTTGCCACCGTTCGAAGCCATGTAGTCGCGACGAATCGCCAGCAACTCAAACGCGCGCTCAGGTGTGATGAACTCAAGACGATCACCGCGGGTCAAACTTGCATTTGTCTCGCCGTCAGTAACATACGTGCCGAATTTTCCGTCTTTGGCGACAACGGGTCGATTGCTGACAGGGTCATTGCCAAATTCTTTTAGCGGAGGTTTTGCGGGCCCGCGCCGACCAAAGACTCGCGGTTCAGCAAGTTTTGCCAACGCGGCTTCGATTGTGATCGTGAAAATCTGGTCTTCGCTTTCAAGCGTGCGACTGTCTTTGCCTTTGCTGATGTACGGACCATATCGACCGTTTTGTGCAGTGATGATTTCGCCGTCTGTTGTGTCGGCGCCAACAGTGCGAGGCAACGATAAGAGTTGCAAAGCCTCAGTCATTGTGACATTTTCAATCGCCATTGATTTAAACAGCGAAACCATTTTCGGTTTTTCTAAATCAAGTGGTGGATTTTCGATCGTGCCCCACTGCACGTACGGACCGTAGCGACCAGTTTTCAAAAACACGGGCAAGCTATCAAGTTCGCCGATCGGGTCGATGTATTTTGGCGCTGCCAAAAGCGCGACAGCGATTTCGACATTTAGTTCATCGGGCGTCATTGTTTCAGGAACCGACGCCGTGTTGTCACCACAACGGACATACGGACCGAATTTGCCTGGACGCAAAATAATTTCTTCGCCAGTCGTCGGATGCATGCCGACCGGAAACGCATTTAATGAAGCTGCATCAATGTTGGCGATGTTGTGCTCGACAAGTGGCTTGAGCCCCGGCAACTCTTTGCCGTTGCCGTAATAGAACTCGCCGAGCCAAACTTCTTTGACCCGCAAACCTTGCGAGATTTCGTCGAGTTCTTCTTCAACGGTCGCTGTAAATGCATAGTCGACAAGTTCGGTGAAATGATTTTTCATCAACTTGACCACGGCAAACGCGGTCCATGAAGGAATGATCGCCTGACCTTTTTTCCAGACATAACCGCGATTCAAAATCGTGCCAAGAATTGCCGCGTATGTGCTCGGTCGACCGATGCCGAGCTCTTCAAGTTTTTTGACGAGAGTTGGCTCTGTGTATCGAGCAGGTGGCGAAGTCTCGTGACCGTTTGCCGAATATTTGTCGATCTTGACTTTGTCGCCGACTTTCATCGGTGGCAACAGTGCTTCTTTTTCTTCTGACTCTGAGTCTTCTTCAACTTCTTGATACGCCTGGCGATAACCAGCGAAAGTGATCGTCGTGCCGCTCGTTGAAAATTCGCAGTCTGCTTTGACGGCACCGATCGTGTTAGCACCGAGTTTGACCGTCACGGTCGTGCCGGTTGCATCAGACATCTGCGAGGCGAGTGTGCGTTGCCAAATAAGTTTGTAAAGCGTAAGTTCTCGGGCGTTCACTTCAGAAGCGATGACATCTGGGCTGCGCAACGGCAATGTTGGGCGAATTGCCTCGTGGGCTTCTTGGGCATTCTTGACTTTCGATTTATATTGTCGTGGTTCGACTGACAAAAACTCTGTGCCGAAAGCACTTGAAATTTCGCTGCGTACGGCGGTCATTGCATCGTCACCCAAAATGACGTTGTCGGTTCGCATGTAAGTAATGAAGCCGCCTTCATAAAGACTTTGTGCCAGGCGCATAACTTCGCTTGCCGTAATGCGCAGTTTGTTGCCGCCTTCTTGTTGAAGGGTGCTGGTCATAAACGGCGCGCGTGGCGACTTGCGATATGGCCGATCTTCAACGCTGCGAACTTCAAGGTCGACATCGGCTAAACCAGCAACAAGTTCGCCAGCCTTCGATTCGGTGATAACTACGACGCCTTCTTTGACAACGCCGAGCGAATCGAAATCTTTGCCCATCGCGATTCGCGACCCGTCGACCGACTGCAAACCAGCGCTAAATATAGGAGTAGTTGCACTCGTGGCTTCGAGGTCCCAATATCCGGCGGCGACATGGGCCATTCGTTCTTCTTCGCGTTCGACGACCAAGCGAATTGAAGGACTTTGTACCCGGCCGGCCGAAAGCCCGCGATTCACTTTGCGCCACAAAATTGGCGACACTTCGTATCCGTATAAACGGTCGAGAATTCTTCGCGCTTCGGCAGCGTCAACCAATTTGTAGTCGATATCGCGTGTGTGTTCGAGCGCCTCAGAAATTGCAGTTTTGGTGATTTCGTGAAACACCATTCGCTTAACGGGTATTTTCGGTTTCAAATATTCTAAAAGGTGAGCAGCGATCGCTTCGCCCTCTCGGTCTTCGTCGGTTGCGAGATAGAGCTCGTCGGCGTCTTTCAACAACGCTTTTAGTTCTTTGATTACTTGGGCGCCACGCTCGGTTAATTCGTAATTTGGTTTGAAAGAATTTTCGACATCAACCGACAAACCTTTGCTTGGCAAGTCGGCAATGTGACCAACTGACGCGCGCACGTCGAAGCCGTCGCCGAGAAATTTTGAAATTGTTTTGGCCTTTGCAGGCGACTCAACAATGACGAGAGCGTTAGACATGTAGATTCATCGTTAGGTGGTCGAGTATGGACTTGTCAAGGTTATCGGTTTAAATCCAAATGCAATATGGGTTGCGTCGGTAGCGTAAATGGTGACATGCGACCCGATCTGCTCGCACTTGGATGGAATCAAACATTTGAAGATGCGGCGCAAAAAATTGATTCTTCGTTTCTAATTGGTCGAGTAAGTCGACTTGATCGTGGATGGAGCACGATCAAGATGAGTGCATCTGATGATCAATCTGGCATAGTTCGCGTGAGAAATATCGGTGCAGATGTCGTCGTGGGTGATTGGGTTGCATTCGAAAAAAACCTCGAGCGCATCGATCATGTTTTGCCAAGACGTTCGGCACTCATTCGCCGTGCATCGTCTGATGCTGTGCGCGCCGAACAACACGCAGTGGCAGCAAACATTGACACGGTGTTAATTGTGCATGCTGCGACCAACGAATCAAATCAGCGCCGGGTCGAGCGCGAACTTGTTTTGGCTTTCGACAGCGGCGCTACACCCGTGCTCATTTTGACAAAAAGCGATCTGCAAGATGCACCTCAACACATCGCTGAGCTTCGTGATGTGGCGCGAGTGTGTGGCATTGAATGTCACCTGGTTAGTGGCTTAACTGGTGATGGCCTCGATGAACTAGCAAAATATGGTGAAAATCACCGTTCGGTGGCTGTTCTTGGCGCAAGCGGGGTGGGCAAGTCAACACTTGTCAATCGACTGATCGGCGAAAACTCGCAGCAAGTGGGCGAAGTGCGCGATGGTGATCAACGCGGGCGACATACGACAGTTGCTGCAGACTTATTGTCGATGCCCAATGGTGGATGGCTGATTGATACGCCGGGCCTGCGCGCACTCAACTTATGGACAAGCGGACACGGCATCGAGCGGGCGTTCGCCGACATTTTTAAACTTGCAGACAATTGCAAGTTTCGCGACTGCAAACATCAAGACGAGCCAAGTTGTGCTGTGCAGGCTGCAGTTGTCAAAAACGAAGTCTCAATCGAGAGACTTGAAAGCATGAAGCGACTAGTAGCCGAAGAGTTAGCGCTCGAAGACGAACAAAAAGTTCGCGTGCGACTTTCAAATCGCAAAGGCATGCGCAAACTCGATTAATTTTCAGTGCTCAAAAGTTGTCGCGGCATTGTGGCGCTCGAAGTCAGAGAAAAGCGGCGAAAGAGTTGACCGATAACTGGCACGGCGAGCCTTCGCTCGTAGCGTAATTCGACTCTTGCTGATTCATTTTCAAGTTTGACTTCGACTTGTATCTCACGCAATTTTATTTCGCGCTCAACTGTCGCTATTGCAACTTGCTGTGCTGATTCTGGGTTGATATCGGCAAGCGAGATAGCTCGAGCCGCTGTTTGCGCGGCATGGTTCAGCACAAGTTGGTCGTTGGCGACACTGCCGACTTGCACGAGACAGAGTGAAAACAAAAATAGTAATGGCAGGGTAAGTGCGAACTCGATTGTGGCCTGGCCTCTGTCAGTGTGTTTTTTACTGCCCAAGTTCGTCGGTGCGGTCGAAGATACCTGACAACACTGTGTCGAAAAGTTCGCCGATTCGCCCCGCCCCGCCACCATCTGTCGCCCAAGCTATAACGAGTAGTGCAATTACTGCCGCGCCGAGCAGAACAAGTGCGTATTCGGTGGTGGCCTGCCCCGACTCGGTTTTAATCTTGAATAACTCTTTCATTTGATCTTCTTTCTTCACAGCAGTTTCGCCGTGACAACGGTTAACGAGTTAACGAGCAGCGGCACCATTGCCAACAGCACAAAAGAGGGGAGGATGCAACAGACAAGCGGAAACAACATTCGAACCGGCAATTCTTTTGCTTCAATCTCGCGCAATCTTCGCCGCTCTTGATGGGCATGAAAAGAGAGTTGGTCAAGCACCGAAGTGATTGGCAAACCGTCGCGGTCAGCGCAAATCAATATGTCGCAGATCGAGAAGAAGCAAGGTCCGAGTGATTCACGCAAGTTCTTCATTGCTTCTGCAAAGCGCTGACCAGCAATAAGTTCTGAGCGCACGCGCAGAAGATGTGGCTTTAGTTCATCGGGTGACCAGTTGTGTAACTGTGACATTGTCGCCGCTGGGCTGTGACCTGCACGAGTTAAAACCAGCAAAGTGTCTATCAACTCAGGCATGTGTTTAGAAAATGACACTTCAACGGGTTGACGTCGGCGATAAACAAAGTAGACAACTGCAATAACTGATATGCCAATTAGCGAAATCATGCTTGTGCTGGCGCGACGATTGTTTGCATCCAACGTCGTCCTACGTAGTTAAAACTCAAGCCGAGCAAGATGCACACCCAACCCGAAACACTTAAGATCAAAAAACTTCGCACGCTGCTGCTTGTAGCAACTAACCAGCCTGCGACAGCGACTGGCGCCCAAGACAGAACTTTTGTCGAAAGCATTGCTTGGCTCGCTTGCATCTGGCGATCGTTTATGTTTGTCGAGCGCTCGCGCAAAACAATGGCGGCGCGTTCAAGCGCGAGCACACCGCCGACACCGCCTGTTGCGGCAAGATCGATTGTTCGCAGCGCAAAAATCAGATCATTGGCTTTAGCCGTTGGCGACAGACGCTTGGTTGCCTCAGCAAAAGATTCACCGCGCGTAGTTAGTGCAACAAGCTCACCTATAACGGGTTCTTTGATGGTGCCTGTTTCAGTTGCTGACTTAAGCGCGCTGGCCATTGACTTGCCGAGTCGAAGATTTCGCGCTGTGGCATCGAGCAAATCTGAAAGTTCAGATAGTTGCCCTAACAATGCGCTGTGCTTTGACCCAGATTTTTGCCGTTTGGTTAATTTATTCGTTAGTCGCGCTATCAAACCCTGCCGATTTAGGCGGCGCAAGACTATTTGTCGAAACAAAAGTGGTTGCAAATACCAGGTGCCAATTGAAAACACCAGAGCGGCAAAACTCGCCGCACCAAGAAGCAAGAAAATTAGTCTCATTGCAAAATTTCGTCTGTAATGCGACCGTCGGCGACTATAACTCGCAACTGATTTTGCTCGATTAATAAAACTTGTTGAATAAAACGTGAACCATCGATGTGTCGAGCGACGTGCACAATTGCGTTGATTGATGCAGCTACATGATCGCGAACAACATCTCGCGACCAGTTGGTGGCGTGTTGCATAACTAGCGACTCAACACGGCGAAGAGCATCTCGTGCACTATTTGCGTGAATCGTCGACATTGAACCGTCATGCCCGGTGTTCATCGCCGACAACATGTCGAGCGTTTCGGCGCCGCGTACTTCGCCAATTATCAAACGATCG
>CANLHV010000049.1 GCA_947490975.1 Acidimicrobiaceae bacterium | reverse complement strand
TGTTGGGTGATGCAGTGAATGCCACCGCCACCGCGAGCAAGAATTTCACCAATCTCAAGACCGACAATGTCGTGACTCGGTATGAATTCACCGAGTAGGGCCAACATTTCACTGTCGGCATTATGACCACAAACTGGCACGATCACTGCGTTATTGCAGAAATAAAAATTCAAATACGGCACAGCTGCACGAATTGAATCAGTAACCACGAACGGCAACACAGGTATCTCGTGCACAGTTAAACCTGCGGCTTTTGCCACGGCGATGTTTTTCGCACACCGCATAAAGTCTTCTTCGTCTTTATCGTCGCAACCTTGCATGATCAAGGTCTTTGGCCCGATGAACGCAGCCACATTGTCAACATGACCATCAGTGTCGTCGTCGAGAGCGAGCCCGAAAGGCAGCCACACGACTTGCTGCTGGCCCAATTCGCTGCACAACCGATTTTCAATTTGTTCGCGTGACAGATGTGGGTTGCGATTCGGATTAAGCAAACACTGCTCTGTAGTTATCAGTGTGCCAGCGCCGTCAACATTTATCGAGCCACCCTCAAGCACCATGTCGATCGTCCGAGACTTATGGCCAGCATGTTTTGCCCAACGCGAAGCAATCGTCGCATCTTTGTCGTACGGCACAAATTTCTCGCCCCATCCGTTGAATTGCCAACAAGTGGCGACGAGTTCACCGTTTTCAACTACATAGTTGGGCCCTGAGTCTCGAAACCATGCGTCATCTATTTCGAGTGCCACGACATCGACATTTTCGGCGCACGCTTGACGAGCACTCGCCACATCGCTCGGGTTGGCGATTACCGACACAGGTTCATAACCCGAAATCGTGTTGGCTAGTGCAGCGTGTGCAGTCTGCGCCTCAACTAAACGCGATCCGTAAATTTCTGACCGCGCTGGCCAGCAAATCACAGTTCGCTCGTGCCGAGAAAACTCGGCCGGCATGCTCACTGATCAAACCCGTCAAGACTTAATAGCGGTTTATACAATTCTGGTCGGCGATCGCGAAACAATCCCCAGAAAGTTCGCGCAAGTTTTTGAGCTTCAAGATCGAAACTTGCCAGCAGAACTGCTTCTCCAGTGCGATTCGCTTCGGCCACTTTCTCGCCGGTTGCATCACAGATGAACGAACATCCGTAAAAAGTAATTTCAGTTGCCCGGCCAACTTCGCGACCCGTGCGATTTGCTGCCATCACCGGTATCAAGTTGCTGGCCGCATGACCTTGCATCGCGCGTTGCCAATGGCCAGAAGAATCAAGTTCAGAGTTAGACGGTTCACTGCCAATGGCAGTCGGGTAAAGCAAAATTTCGGCACCACGCAAAGACATCACGCGTGCGGCCTCAGGAAACCATTGATCCCAACAAATGCCGACGCCGATCTTGGCATATTTCGTTTGCCAAACTTTAAAACCCGTGTCACCCGGACTGAAGTAAAACTTTTCGTTGTACCCAGGGCCATCAGGAATGTGGCTCTTACGATATGTGCCGAGCACCTTGCCGTCGGCGTCAACTATCGCCACCGAATTAAACAACGAATTATTAGCACGCTCATAAACACTGATTGGCAAAACAACACTAAGTTCTTTGGCGACTTTGGCGAAATGTGCGACAGTCGGGTGCGACGACATTTCTAGTGCCCGATTCAAATCTTCGGTCGTTTGATCTTTGCAAAAGTAATGACCCTCGAAAAGTTCAGGGATCAAAATTATTTGCGCCCCTTGCTTTGCAGCGCTACGGACAAGTCTCTCGGCTGTGGCTATGTTTGCTGCAACCTCTGTCGACATTGACATTTGTAAAGCGGCAACTTTAACGGTACGCATAAATTATTTACCCAGTTGCTCTTTGATCGCATTAACAACTTCTGGTGCGTCTGGTGCAACAGTTGGATTAAATCGAAAAACGACTTTGCCGTCACGGCCGACCAAAAACTTTTCAAAGTTCCAGCGAATGTCGCCCGAGTGACCTTCTGCGTCGGCCACAACTGTCAGGGTGTTGTACAACTCGTGACGCCCAGCACCATTAACCTCAATTTTTTCAGACATCGGAAACGTCACCCCATAATTTGTTGAGCAAAAAGTTTCGATTTCGCTTGCCGAACCTGGTTCTTGTGCACCAAATTGATTGCACGGCACACCGAGAACCGAAAAACCCTGCGCCGAATACTGCTCGTACAGTGCCTCGAGCGCCGTGTACTGCGGCGTCAAGCCACATTTCGAGGCAACATTAACGACGAGCGTCACTGATCCCTTCAAAGAACTAAGCAAGTCTTCTTGGCCAGATAACCCAGCAATTTTTGTGTTGTAAACCGACATTTTGTCTCGTCTCTACGATGAATATTTACTCGTGTGGCAAGACTACTCAAATACCTGCTACACAACACAGGTGCCAAGATCGCAGTTCGACGCCGAGTTTTTCAAACGCTTTTATTCGACAACACCAATGCATTCGCGACGAAAAATAGAAACTTTGGCAACTGCTGTTCACGAATTTTGCAACTGGTGGGATGTGCCGATTCGTTCGGTTCTAGATATCGGCGCAGGTGTCGGCTATTGGTCTGATTGGTATCGAAAGAATCACAAACGAGCCAGGGTGCTTTCTGTCGATATCAGCGAACATGCTTGCCAAAAATACGGCCACGAACTTCGAGACATCAGCGTGTGGGCACCGTCGAAAAACTTTGATCTTGTTATTTGCCAAAGTGTTTTGCAATATTTAAATGACGGCGCTGCAAAAAGTGCCATCAAGAATCTTGCCAAAGCGACCAAACATGTTCTGTTTTTCGAAGTACCAACAAAAAGCGATCTGCGCCACAACGTCGATCGTGATGTAACCGATTTTGAAATCTATGCTCGTTCTGGTTTGTGGTATCGCAACGAGTTGAAAAAATACTTTCGTCAAGCAGGTGCCGGGTTATGGATAGCAAAGAAAAGCACAATCGTGCTCTATGAGTTAGAAGGCACTACCTCTTAAGACAAATTTGGCTATTCGCCGTAGCCTGAATTTATGGAAACTACGAATGCGAGCAACGCCTACGAAGTAGCGCAGCAAGCCGCAGATGTTGTAGTTAAAAAGTTTGGTGGTTCGCACGATGTATTGGCCGTCTTGGGTTCAGGTTGGGCGCACGCTGCATCTGTGCTCGAAGCGACTAAAGAAATCTCAGTCACTGAAATTCCGGGTTTTGTAAAGCCCTCGGCGATCGGGCACGGTGGCACACTAAAAAGCGTCGCTGTCGGCAAGTCACGTGTGCTGTTGCTCACAGGCCGCACTCATCTTTACGAAGGCCACGGTGTGAACTCGGTTGTGCACGCAGTTCGCACTGCTGCATTTGCCGGTTGCAAAACCGTTGTCTTGACAAACGCCGCAGGCTGTTTGCGCGAAGATTGGGGCGTTGGTGCAACGGCAATAATTTCTGATCACATCAACCTGACCGGATTCTCGCCATTGACTGGTGCTGACGCACCTGCACCGTTACATGGGCGATTCGTTGACCTGACTGATGCATACAGTCAGCGACTTCGCGCAATCGCCAAACGCGTCGACCCAACTCTTCATGAAGGTGTGTACATGGGATTTCATGGTCCGCATTTTGAAACCCCCGCAGAAATTCGCGCCGCCCGAGTTTGGGGCGCCGACCTCGTGGGTATGTCAACTGTCATGGAAACTATCGCCGCGCGTCACATGGGTCTAGAAGTTCTTGCACTTTCACTAGCAACAAATCTTGCCGCCGGCATCTCAGGTGAAAAACTCTCTGGTGACGAAGTTGTAGCAATCGGCAAAGCCTCGGCGTCGCGCGTTGGTGGCCTACTTGCCGAAATTCTCAAACAAATAGATCTTGAGACCGAAAAGAAATAGCAATGTCAACCAACACACAAGACCGAATCGCAATAGTTAACGCACAAATCGTGACTGTAGATAAATCTGCCTCAGTCATCGAAAACGGCTCTTTAGTTATTGGTGGCGACGGTTCAATTCGTGCAATTTCTTCGACATCAATCGCTAACAACGCATCAGAGACAATTGACGCCAATGGCGCGATCGTGATGCCCGGTTTGATCAATGCACACACGCATCTCGGCATGACGCTATTTCGCGGTCTGGGTGATGACATGAGCCTTGAAGACTTCCTTGCTCGCCTAATGCCAGCCGAAGTGCGAGTACTCAACTATGAGGCCGTGCACTCCGGCACCGAACTTGCCGCACTTGAGTCTCTGCTCGGTGGCATTACAACTTCGCTCGACATGTACTACCTGCCTGATGCGGCCCTTGCCGTCGCGAAATCAAGTGGCATGCGACTGCAGACTGGTCCAAACTTTTTAGAGTCCGACGGCCCTGAGCCACTCAAGTTTGCAGATCGCCTGAAGTGGGCCACCCAATGGCTTGAAGCACCGCGAGACACAATCGGCACAACAGGTTGGGTTGCACCTCACAGCACATATTTGCTTAGCGAAGAGCAACTGCGTGTGCTCGCCGACCTAGCAGCAAGATTCGAAGCGCGAATTCATGTGCATGCGTCAGAAACAGTTGGCGAAATGCAACTAGTCGCCAAGCGCCATGGTGGTCGCACCCCGATTCAAGTTCTCGACGACACAAAATTATTGCGTCGCGCTGTGCTTGCCCACGGTGTGCATCTAAGCGATCACGACATCGAACTAATTGCGCAAAACTCAGCGACAGTCGTTCATTGTCCTGCATCAAATTTCAAACTAGCTAGTGGCGTTGCCAGAATTTTAGATCTGCAGCGTGCAGGCGTAAACGTCGCACTTGGCACCGATGGTCCGGCATCTGGTAACGACATCGATTTATGGATTGCGATTCGTCTCGCTGGGTATATGCAAAAGACATTCGCCAAAAATCCTGCTGTGTTGCCTGCTGTCGAACTTGTGCGCATGGCAACAATTAATGGCGCTCGCGCGTTGCAGCTTGATCATTTGATCGGTTCTCTCGAAGTCGGCAAGCGCGCTGACATCATTATTCTTGATGCCGACTCACCATCGCTGACGCCAAACTTTGACCCGCATACAACTATTGCAACTTGCGTCACTCGAGCAGATGTACGTCATGTGATCGTCGATGGCAACGTCGTGGTGCGTGACCGCAAATGTCTGACAATCGACCACAAAACTGCTGTCAACAAAGTTAAATTGCTCGGCAAGCAAGTATTGGCGAGCGTCAACAATAACTAGAACTGCGTTTCGCACTACTCTTGCCTACATCATGACAAAACCAATCGACTGGGCATTGTTAAGAAACACTGCTTTGGCTGTCGCAAAAAATGCATACGCCCCGTATTCAAAGTTCAAAGTTGGTGCTGCAGCGCTTGTAGATGACGGTCGCATCATCACCGGATGTAACGTCGAAAATGCTTCTTACGGCATGACTCTTTGCGCAGAGTGCGGCATTGTCAGCGAATTGGCACGCTCGGGTGGCGGACGCCTGGTCGCTATCTGCACGGTCGGCAACGACGAGCCGGTGACTCCGTGTGGTCGCTGCCGGCAATTGCTTTGGGAGCACGGCGGAGCAAACATGTTGCTCGAAGTGAACGGCGAGCCACGCAAACTCAGTGAAATGTTGCCGGTTGCGTTTCCCGAAGAGTCAGTTTTTGTCAACCCGAAGGCTGACTAGTAAAAATGATCGCTCAAGACGGTTTGACCACCGCGCAAGTCGACTTCTTTAGTCAAAACGGATACCTCGTTTTGCCGAATTTTGTTGACGACGACGCTTGTTTGAAACTTCGCGAGCAGGCAATGATCTTGGCCAAAAAATACTGCCCGTCACCACAAGAAGCAACCGTGTTTACGGCTGATGGCACTGCTGTGCATGCTTCAGACGATTATTTTTTGACCAGTGGCGACAAGATTCGTTGCTTTTTTGAAAAAGATGCGTTCGATGAAAATGGCGAGTTGCGCCAAGACGCCCACCTTTGCCTCAACAAACTCGGTCATGCCATGCACGATCTCGACCCCGTGTTTAAAAATTTTAGTCACTCAACTCGATTGGCTGCAGTTGCTGATTCGGTCGGCTTGAAACAGCCACAACTGTTGCAATCGATGTACATCTTTAAACAGCCGCGAATTGGTGGCGAAGTCACTTGCCATGTTGATCACACCTATTTATGGACCGAACCACAGTCGGTAATCGGTTTTTGGTTCGCAATCGACGACGCGACAACTCAAAACGGATGCATGTGGGCGCTTCCTGGCGGGCACCGCATACCTGTCAAAGCTCGCAATCGCCTGACATCTGATCGCAAATCAACATTCAACGAAGTTTTTGATCCGACGCCATACCCAACCGAAGGTCTCGTACCACTTGAGGCAGAACGCGGCACTCTTATTTTGCTCAATGGCACCTTGCCCCATCGATCAGGCGCAAACACGAGCGACAAACCTCGGCATGCCTACACGATTCATGCCATCGACGGAACCGCCCACTACCCCGATGACAATTGGTTGCAACGAAAATCGTTGCCTATGGCTGGCTTTCTTAATTAACCAGCCAAAATTGCGTTTGTGGCAGACGTTCCGAGCCGTGATGCGCCAGCCTTAATCATTTCGAGTGCCAGTTCGCGAGTGCGAATACCACCACTTGCTTTGACCCCGATCGAATCGCCAACAGTTGCCCGCATCAATTGCACAGCGTGCACGCTTGCGCCACCAGACTTATGAAACCCTGTCGATGTTTTGACGAAATCAGCACCGTGAGCAACTGCAACTCGACATGACATAACTATTTGCTCGTCTGTAAGTGCAGCCGACTCGATGATCACTTTCAGTTTGGTTGAACCTGAGATGCTCTTGCGTACTGCCGAAATTTCATCACCGAGCTCTAACCACATCGAGTTAAAGACAAAACCTAAATTCGCAACCATGTCTATTTCGGTCGCGCCGTTTTCGACTGCTGTTGCGGCTTCGAATGCTTTGGTGGCGGCAGTATGTGCACCTGATGGAAAGCCTGTTACACATGCGAGCGCAATTTCGCCCGACAATAATCCGTTTGGTATCGGCAAAAGCGAGGGAGATATGCAAACTGCCGCAACTTGCATCGCATTGGCCTCTTCGCAAAGTTTGATCACGTCTCGAGTTGTCGTTTCAGGCGCCAGCAAAGTGTGATCAATATATTTCGCAAGCTCAAAAGGCGTCATTACGCACTTACCTTAATTCGTCGCCGCGCTTTTTAGATAGCTACGAAAACGAGGTAGCGTTTCGCCCTGAGATGGCAACACTGCGGTTCAACTACGGCACCATGGGTTCTGGAAAGAGCACACTCGCTCTACAAATCAACCACAATTTAACGACTCGTGGTTTGGCCGGTTTATTGCTGACAAAACTTGATCGTGACGGTGGTCAAGTGACGAGCCGGCTTGGTGTATCGACACCAGCGATCGAAATGGACCCGGGACTAAATCTTTACGAATTGGCTCTCTCGAGAATGCCGTTGCAATTTATTGTTTGTGACGAGGCTCAGTTCTGTACGACCGAGCAATGCGACCAACTTGCGCTTATCGTCGACGAATTGCATGTCGATGTCTATGCGTTTGGACTAATCACCGACTTCAAGGGATTACTTTTTGAAGGCACTCGAAGACTGCTTGAAATTGCAGATCAACGAATTGAGATGCAAGTTGAAGCCCGCTGTTGGTGCGGCGCGCGAGCGACTAACAATGCGCGTTTAGTCAACGACAAGGTTGTGCTTGAAGGTGAAACCGTCATGGTCGGCGATACCGACAAGAACACGATTGCACCGTTGTTCGGCGATGTTGTTAGATACGAGTTGCTATGCCGCAATCACTATCGCAAAAAACAAGTTTCGGCTGACTAAAAGACGTTCAGCAGATCAACAACGAACACAAGTGTCTCGTTGCCTTTGATCACGCCACCAGCACCGCGACTGCCATAGCCCATATCTGGCGGAATCGTTAGTTTGCGACGGCCACCGACTTTCATACCTGCGACGCCCTTGTCCCAGCCGGCGATCACTTGACTTGCGCCAAGACCAAATTCAAACGGTTCGTTGCGATCCCACGAGGCATCGAATTGCGTTGAAGTGCTCCACGCCACGCCGACATAATGAACTGAAACGTTTTTTCCGCTGACGGCCTCTTGACCATCACCAACCGTGATGTCTTCAATTACTAAATCGGTCGGTGCAGGAGTATTCGGAATTTCAACTTTTGGTTTTGAATTTGACATGCCTGCACGCTACTCAAGAATTCTTAAA
>CANLHV010000048.1 GCA_947490975.1 Acidimicrobiaceae bacterium | reverse complement strand
GCATCAAGGCTTACGCCCTCGACATTTGTGAGATTTACCGGTGGCACGCGAGATTTAATTCGTGCGCGAAACGGCAGTGAGTTCGCCCTTTGACAGGCGTTGTTGCAGTTCGCGCTTCAAAAACTTGCCCGCAGCATTGCGCGGCAACGGCTCGCTCATCACAATCACATGAGCAGGCACTTTGAAAGCAGCAATTTTGCCCTCGAGAAACTTCCATAAATCTTTTGGATCAAGTTGCGCGCCGGCTTTTGGCAAAATCGCTACACCAACTTCTTCACCGAGGCGCTCGTGAGGCACGCCGAAAACTGCAGCCTCATGCACCGCAGGGTGATCGTAAATCGCGCTCTCGACTTCGGCGCCGTAAATGTTTTCGCCGGCGCGAAGAATCATGTCTTTGACGCGGTCTTCGACATAGACGAAACCTTCGGCATCAAGGCGACCCACGTCACCTGAGCGAAGCCAGCCGTCAACAATTGTCTCGGCGGTTGCATCTGGTCGATTCCAATATCCACGAATCAACATCGGCCCAAAGAACCAAATCTCACCGGCTTGGCCAGTCGGCAGAGGCTTCAGGTTTTCGTCGCGAACTTCAACTCGCATCGGCAAAACTGCTCGACCCGTGCTCGTCGGGTGAGCCAGATAATCAGAGCCAGTGATGCCAGGGCCAAACGCATTCGTCTCTGTCATGCCGTAACCAAGTTGTGGGCTACCGTTTTTGACTTTGTCGTTGACTTTGCCGACTAGCGAAGTTGGCGATGGCGCACCGCCGCCACCAACCGCACGCAAACTGCTCGTGTCGTATTTATCGAAGGCCGGCGAATTGACGAGGTCCCAACTTTGTGTGGGCACACCAACAAAATTTGTGATCTGCTCACGCTCAATCATTTCGAGTGCCTTCTCGGCATCCCATTTGTACATAATCGCAAGTTTCAAACCAGCGATAAAGCAACTCATCATCACTGGCACGCAACCAGTGACGTGAAACAGCGGCACGATCAAAATAAATGATGTCGGTACTTCTGGACCAGTCACTTCTTTCAACTTCGTACCCGACATAGTAAGCACTGAATTGCGCGAAGAAAATGCCATCAATGCAGAAATAATCGCACGATGCGTCGACACAGCACCCTTAGGGCGACCAGTTGTGCCCGATGTGTAAAGAATTGTTGCATCATCATCAGACTTGATTTCGACCACCGGACACTTGAGCGCGGCCTTCAAATGTGGCGCTAAAGCATCTTGCCATTTGTCGACACCCGCAGGCAGCGGCTTTTCAGCGCGCACAACCAAAACTTTGACACCGAATTTCTTGCAACTTGCCGCAGCGATATCAAAGCGCTGTTGATCGCAAATCAAAACTGTTGCGCCAGAGTCTTGCAACGCGAAGTCCATTTCGTCTTCGACCCACCACGAGTTCATCGACACAGAAACTGCGCCAACCGAAATAATCGCCGCAAACGACATCACCCATTCGGGATAATTGCGCATCGCGACAGCGACTCGGTCGCCTTTCTTGACGCCATAGGTGTTCACGAGCAGATTCGACAGCGCGTCGATTTGATCCATTGCTTGGGTGAATGTGTATGTCTCGCCTTCGTAAACCAAGAATGTCTTTTCGCCGTGACCGCGGGCGCCAGCAAAAACCTGACCCAAGTGTGCGGGGGCATTCTTGAAAATCTGCGTCTTGACCCCCATGACTTCGGCGTCGACAAGTTCGAAAATCTGCCCCGGGGCGGTTACCGCCAAGTTGGCTTCAGTCCATGTCATTGCCATTTTTTAAACCCCCGAGTCGGCCTTTTTGGCACTCAGATATTGTGCCACTCGGCTGTCGTCAGCGCCTAACCGCAAATTGTGGAGCTGAGGGGAATTGAACCCCTGGCCTGTACATTGCGAACGTACCGCTCTGCCAACTGAGCTACAGCCCCGAATTGCTACGAGAGAATTAGGCGGCGCGGTTGCGAAACTGGCGCATATAGCGAGAACTGTCGCGTTGCACGCGAAGTTGCACTAGCCAATAGCAATAGCCGATCAGGGCTATGAGGCTCAGCGTAAACGCATAAACCAAGACGATCGACCCAGTCGTAAATGCCAAGAAAAGCGAGATAACGGCTGCCGAAGCAAGGCCAACAACAGTGTGTTGACGGCGCTGGCGAACTAGTTCGCGGGCATAGAACTCGCCCGAGTTTGGCTGGTGCGAGCGGGTGCCTTGAGGGCGCAAAATTGGGCCGGTCAAATGCGAAAACTGGCTGGCCTGACGCGAACGCATTTGGTTTGGCGCAAGTTCTCGCGACATGCCTCGCAATTGGGCTTGTGGGTGACGAAGGTTCGAATTCTGCAGGCTTGACAAATTGCGCCTGAAAGCGCTCACCGACATGTTCGGCGAGTTGTTAATGCGGGCGCGCAAAATTGGCGGCAAAAGAACTGCGAGCCAGGCGGCGCCAACGATCAGAAGAATCAACTTGCTCATGGGGTCACCTAAGTGTATTACGGGTGAACGAAATCGCTACCCAAGTCGCTCAGAGCGCTAAAAATAAGGGTTTTATCGCCATTCATTGCGGATAAACCTGCGCGCCCGACCTAGGCCTCGCGCCGATAGGTGCCCTGTCGCCCGCCGGTTTTCTCCCACAGTGTGAGCTCACCAATCACCATGGCTCGGTCGGCGCTCTTGCACATGTCGTAGATCGTCAGCGCGGCAACAGAACAGGCATGCAGGGCTTCCATCTCGACCCCGGTGCGATCGATGGTGTCGACTTGGGCCTCGACTGCGATGTGGTCGTCGCCGATTTCGAAGTTGATATAAACCGCGCCAACCAAAAGCGGATGACATAGCGGAATCATCTCGGCAGTTCGCTTTGACGCCTGAATGCCAGCCACGCGGGCAACTGCGAGCACATCACCTTTTTTCACTTCGCGGTTGGCAATTGCAGCCGTAGTTTCTGGCTTCATAAAAACTTTGCAACGCGCAACCGCACGACGATGTGTCGGCTCTTTTGGTGTTACATCAACCATGCGGGCTCGACCCAATGGGTCAAGATGCGAAAAATTCAGTTCAGACATGAGACTTCACAATCATGTTTAGCCGCCGATCTGGCTCATTGAGCGTTTCGGGCGCACGAATGTGACATTGCCAATTGAGTGACCCGCCCACTTTGTGCCGACTGCTCGCGCAACTTCGGCTGCAATCGCATCGTCGGTCGCGCCGCCGCGCAACATCGCCCGCAAGTCAAACTCAGTCGTCGAAAACAGACAAGTGCGAAACTGACCTTCTGCAGTTAGACGCACACGATCGCAATCACCACAGAAAGGTTTTGTAACTGACGGAATTACACCAACTGTGCCTGCGCCGTCGAGATATCGCCATCGATCTGCTGGTGCGGCACCACGCGATGCGACCTGCTCAAGCGGAAAGACACTATTTATAGTTGCAACAATTTCGTCTTGACCGACGACGTCTTTGCTTTGCCACTGACCTTGCGCGTCGAGCGGCATGAATTCAATAAACCGCACTTCAACTTTTTTGTCGCGACCAAAACTCGCCAGGGCCAAAATTTCATCGTCATTGACCCCGCGCTGAATTACAGCGTTGATCTTGACTGGTGCAAGACCGGCCTGAATCGCTGCATCAATACCGTCTAGAACGTTGTCTAAATGGTTGCGGCGCGTGATTTTGAAGAACCGCTCGCTTTGCAATGTGTCAAGGCTGATGTTGATGCGCGACAGACCAGCGGCTTTCAGATCGTCGGCAATAAGTCGAAGCGTTGCACCGTTTGTTGTTAATGCAATATCAATGTTTTTGCCTGCCAGCGGCGACTTTGCAGTGCTCGGCACTTTGAGTTGGGCGAGTTTTTCAACCAACATCGGCAGGTGTGCTCGCACTGTTGGCTCGCCGCCAGTCAAACGAATGCTGTCGACGTCAAATCGGTGCACACAAATCGTCGCCAGCCGCTCGATCTCTTCGAAAGTCAAAATCTGGTCGCGGTCGAGCCATGTCATGCCTTCTTCTGGCATGCAATATGTGCAGCGAAAATTGCAGCGATCAGTTATCGAAATTCGCAAATCGCGAACAGTTCGCCCAAACGGGTCAATTAATTCCACAAAAATCCCACGTCAGCAACTCCATTGACTGAGCCTATTACTAGTCATTTAACTCAGCAACATCACGTCGACTTCAGCACCTGCTGGCAAACCCTGACCATCAGGCACAATCGCCAAGCCATTTGCTTGTGACGTTGCAGCGAGTTGATGGCTGCCCTGCGGGCCAGTGTCGCGAACATGCAATCGACCATCATCTGCGAATTCGCCGAACACGCGCATGAAATGAATTTTGCCGTCTTGCTTGCGCTTCATTGATGCATCGACAATTGCGCGCACCGTTGGTCGCGTGAGGCTTTGCGTATGCCCCATCATCTTGCGCAGGGCGGGGCGAGCCAACAACTCAAAACTAATCATCGACGAAACAGGGTTGCCCGGCAAACCAAAGATTGGGATGATTCTTGCGTCGCTGGTCTTGAATTTGCCGAAAGCAAACGGTTTCGCCGGCTTGATTGCCATCTGCATCCAGTTCATTTCGGCGATGCGCGACAAAACAATTTTCACAACATCAAAATCACCCTGACCAACGCCGCCACTCGTGACAATCGCATCGCATTGTGTTGCAACTTCGCGAAGTTTGCTCTCGAGCACTGCCTCATCGTCGGCGACAATGCCGAGATTGATCACTTCACAACCCGTTGCGCTGATCATCTCTGCCAGCATCGTTAAATTGCTTTCGCGAATTTGGCCAGGCTTTAGTTCTGAGCCGTCAATCACTAGTTCATCGCCAGTTGACAGCATCGCCACGCGTAACTTCGGATATGACAAAACTTTGCGTGCGTTAATGCCTGCTAACACGCCGATGCCCGCAGCGTTAATCACCTCGCCAGATTTAAAGACGACATCTCCTGCGCGCACATCTTCACCGATTTCGCGAATTGCGTCGCCCGCTTTTGCTGGTTTGTTGCAGCGCACTCGCGTTGTGCTGATCACGGTCGCATCTTCAATCATCACCACGGCGTCGGCACCTCGTGGCATCGGTGCACCAGTCATAATTCGCGCTGACTGCCCCGCACCAATTTCATAACTCGCTACATGCCCAGCACCAATCACACCTAGAACTTCGAGTTCGACACCAGCAGTTGTCACATCTTGTGCGCGCACGGCGAAACCGTCGACAGCCGTGTTGGCAAATGGCGGAATAAATTCGGTTGCGACAACATCTTGGGCCACAACGCGCCCCGACATCTGCTGACAATCGACAAGTACTGGCGCGACTGGTTCGCATCCACCGATCACGATTTCTTGCGCTTCAACTAGAGAAATCACATGGCTGACGGTATCGCCACAGATATGGTGGCAGGCTCATAGTTATGAATGGCTTTCAATCGCTTTCAGCCTCGGGCCACACGCTGGCTTGGCAGAATGTTGCCCCAGAGCTCAATAGTGCGACGAGCCAAGTGAAGTTGCGATGGGAGAACGAAGGCTGGACAGCCGAAGGCACTCTCGGCAGCGATAACGCACAATTCGTGTTGCGACTTTCAGCAGGCTGGACAGTGCAACAGTGTTTATTGTTTCGCGATCTCGAAGACCCAGATCTTTGGCTTGGCACCGATAGCCACGGTCGGTGGGGTGAGATGAACGGCGCGCATCGCACCGAGTTAGATGGCTGCACCGATATCGACTTCGTCAATACACCGTTCACAAATTGCATTCCGATTCGGCGACTGCCACTACTTGTTGGTCACAGCGCAACGATCAGCGTTGCAGTCATTGATATTGAAACACTTGGCATCACCAAGCAAACTCAGAAATACACAAAAGTTTTGCCTAACGCTTGGCGCTATTTCAGCGTCGCTGCAAATTGTGAAGTCGAGGCAAATGTTGATGAGTTCGGGTTCGTTCTCGACGAACCGAATCGATTTCAGCGCATCTCGTAGTTTTTGCGCGGGTTCGAACTAGTCAGTAACGGCTGCGTAAACCAACGAGCGCAAATACTGCCGAATCGGATACGTGCTCGACGGAATCAACTGCGTAAAGAACATCGCACTGATCTCGTTAACTGGGTCAACCCAAAACGCAGTGCTGGCCATGCCACCCCAGCCAAATGTGCCGTTGGGGCATGCCACGCGAGTTTTAGCCTGATCGACAACTACCGAAAACCCGAGACCAAAACCTAAGCCGTCATAAAAGATTTCTTCACCAAGCGGTCGGCCGAAAGTTGAAATGTCGGCATTGTTTGGCAGATGGTTCATCACCATCATCTCGAAAGTTCGCGATGAAATTAACTGCACGTTGCCCGATTTGCCACGGCCTTCGAGCATGCGAATGAACTTAAAGTAGTCGCCCGCAGTTGAAACCAAGCCGCCACCGCCCGACAAAAACACCGGCTTCTCGAGCGCATTGGTGCCATAACTGCTTAGTTTTGCTTTTCGACGCGTTGCCTCGTCGTAACGATAAAGCGATGCGACTCGATCGTCTTTGTCATTCGACACCCAAAACCCTGTGTCATACATTTCAAGTGGCCGAAAAATATTTTTGTCGAAGAATTCGTCGAGTGGCATTTTGCTAACAACTTCAACAACGCGGCCCACGATGTCGGTTGCCGCGCTGTAGTTCCAACTTGAGCCAGGCTGAAACAAAAGTGGCAACGCTGCATATTTATCGCAGACAACTTCGAGCGAATCTTTGTAAGCCAAGCCTGCTTCGAAACCAGCGCGACGATACATGTCGTCAACGACGTCTGTATACATAAAGCCGTAAGTCATGCCTGCCGTGTGAGTCAGCAAATGCCAAATGCGAATTGGCTCGGTCAACGCATTCGTCAGCGGCTTTAACACCGTGCCCGTATTCCAAACTCGAGTTTCGCCAAATGACGGTATGAATTTGCTCACTGGGTCGGTGAGTTGCAGCAGACCACGCTCGACCAACATCATTAACGCAATCGAAGTGATCGGCTTGGTCATCGAAAAGATGCGATAGATCGTGTCGTCGGTGATTGGCGCAGCAGTTTCAGAATCTTTGTTGCCATACATGCCGAAGTGCGCAACTTTGCCGTGTCGCGCAACCGCAACGGCATAACCAGCCAAGCGACCTTCATCGACATAGCGATTGAAGTGATTATCAATATTTTTTAGTCGCGTTGCGTCAAGACCGACTTCTTTGGCATCTACCGTCGCCCCAAAATTTTTAGACATAACTCCCGACCTTAAACTATTTGTTGAATTTCTCTTTGAGCCAAGAGTTCAATTGCGGCCCAATGTCTTTTCGCTCGAGAGCAATCTCGATGACTGCACGCAAAAGCCCCATCGGCGTGCCAGTGTCGTAGCGAGTTATCTCGCTTACAACACCCACCAAAGCGTTCTCACTTGCCAACATCGCCAACGCATCGGTTAACTGCAATTCGCCGTTCGAACTGGGTTTAATTTGTTCGAGTTTTTCAAAAACCTTGGGCGACAAAACATAGCGACCGATGATCACGATGTCGCTAACTGCGTCAGCAGGTTTTGGTTTTTCAACAACTTGCAGAATTGCGACCGAAGATTCTGTGCTGCTTGCGCTGCTCGCAACTTTGACATTGCCATAATTCGAGACTTCAGCAGTTGTTACTCGTTTTAATCCAATGCTGCTCTTGCCAGATTTTTCGTAGAGCGAAATAAGTTGTTTCGTCAACGAGGCGTCACCCATTATTTCGTCCGGCAACATCACCAAAAATGGTTCGTCGCCAACGGCTTGGTGCGCGCAAGTCACTGCGTGACCCAAACCCAATGGCGAATCTTGATAAACGACGCTGACTGCGACTTTGTCGGTGCTGGCTGCAGATGCGTAATTCTCAATCGACGGCTTGGCCCGGCTGGTGACGATTACAACGCGAGTGCAGCCCGCTTGGGCAGCCTCATCGATCACAAACTGCAGCGCTGGCGTGTCATATATAGGTAGCAATTCTTTGGGCGTGGCGCGGGTGGCGGGCAAGAAGCGTGTGCCCATTCCGGCTGCAGGAATAACAGCAGTGCGCACAGCCACACTGTCATCCTAGAATCAAAAGCCCTATGCCGACTTATGTTTACAAGTTCATTGACTCTGGCGAGACCATTGAGATCTATCAGGCATTCAGCGACGATGCGTTGACACAGGCGCCGCACCCATCAGATGGCAAGCCGCGACCTGTTAAAAAAGTTTTCACGCCTGTTGGCATAACTTTCAAGGGCGGAGGTTTTTACAAAACCGACAGTGCCACTTCGGGCAAAACCGCAACGTCGGGCACTTCGACGAGTTCAACGACTGGCACAACTGGCGGCTCGACTTCGGGTTCAACCAGCGACACAACAACTAGCAAGACGAGTGAGTCGTCGAGTTCAAGTGGCTCAGATTCAAGCTCGAGCGCAAGCACGACACCTGCGGCGCCAGCCACAAAAACCGAAACCAAATCGGCCCCCGCGAAGTAAC
>CANLHV010000047.1 GCA_947490975.1 Acidimicrobiaceae bacterium | reverse complement strand
CGACCGATGCCTGAAGAAGCACCCGTAATTAATGCAAGTTGCCGATTCGACACACTTTGAGCATTGCATGAAAACTGCCTAGGGTAAAGCCATGACTTCATCGCAAACCCCACAGCAACTTTCGCCCGTTTACCAACTTTCAGATCAGTACATCGAACAACTTGCCGATAGTGACCCGGGTCTTGCCACTGCACTCGGCATTGCTGGTCACGACCACGAGATGACCGATTTCAGCCCAAAGGGGCACGAGCAACGCCACCAGATAACTCAAGCGACTTTCAACAAATTGAATTCGCTCGACACAACAGCGGATCGTGATCGACTCGCAGCTGGGGTATTGCGAAATTCACTCGAGATGTCGACACTCGAATACGACGCGGGCGAACACCTGCGATCAATTCGCGTGCTTGCGGGCGATGTCGATTCAGCACGAGCAATCTTTGACTTGATGCCAACTGCAACCGCCGATAATTGGAAGACGATTGCAGAGCGAATGCAAGCGGTACCAACTGCATTTGCGGGTATGCGAGAGAGTTGGAGTCTCGGTATTTCGCGAAAAGTAGTGGCGCCACGTCGCCAAGCGATCGTTGTGGCAGAACAACTTGAAATTTGGGCAGGCACACCAAAATCACCAGGATTTTTCACTCAGTTCGCCGAAAGTGCGAGCGCCGTAGATGGCGCACCACTTGAAAAACTGCGTCGCGCCGCGATTGACGCATCAAACTCAATGGCCGAAACGGCAAAGTTTTTGCGCCAAACATATGCGCCAGCAGCCGACCCACGCAACGGCGTTGGCCCAGAGCGACATGCACTCGCGCGCCGCAGATTTATGGGCATGAGCGTCGACGCGCAAGAAGCATACGAGTGGGGTTTCGCCGAAGTGTCTCGTCTCGATGCCGAACTAGTGAAAACCGCAAAAGAGATTAAACCAAATGCGACACTTGACGAGGTTCGACACTTTCTCGACACCGACCCGAAGCACAGCATCGAGGGTGAAGAGAACCTGCGTGAATGGTTACAAAAATTGATGGACGATGCAATGTCGTTTTTGATTCGCGAGAATCATTTCGATATTCCCAAAGAAATCCACCGTGTCGAGGCAATGATCTCGCCACCCGGTGGTGCGGCCGCGATGTACTACACCTCACCAAGCGAAGATCTTTCACGACCGGGTCGCACTTGGTACCCAGCGAATGGGCGAACACGATTTCCGCTTTGGAGCGAGCCGACAACCGCGTACCACGAGGGTGTGCCCGGTCATCACCTACAAATTGGCATGGCAACGGTCAACTCAGAAAAACTCTCACGCTTTCAACGCAACGAGTTCGTCAGTGGCCACGGTGAAGGTTGGGCACTTTATGCCGAACGCTTGATGGATGAGTTGGGCTTCTTAGGTAAACCCGAATATCGGCTCGGCTATTTATACGCACAAGCGTTTCGTGCAGCACGAATAGTCGTCGACATTGGTATGCATTGCGAATTTGCAATTCCGAAAGAGTCAAAATGGCACGGAGGCGAAGCATGGACTCCAGAGTTGGCACTCGAATTTTTGTCGGCTCGCTCTTCAAGTGATGACGAGTTCAACAAATCAGAAATCAACCGCTATTTGGGTTGGCCAGCACAGGCGATCTCATACAAACTTGGCGAAAGAGTTTGGTTGTCGTTGCGCGAAGATGCAAAACGTAAGCATGGTGCAAACTTTGACTTGCGCGCTTGGCACGCATACGCTCTCGACCTCGGCAACTTGGGCCTCGACTTGCTAAAAACCGAACTCGCCCGTTTCTAGTTCAAAACTTTTAAGGCAGCACGACAACTTTCGTGCCGGGTTTGGCGAAATCAAAAACAAATTTTGCATCGGCGGGGCTCATTCGAATGCAACCACTGCCCTGAAAAGTGCCGAGTTGATCTTCGGTCTGCATCACCTTGCCATTTTTCTTCGGTATGTCATGAAAGCCAATGTTGCCACCGGCTGGACCTAACGCAAAACGAGTCATGTTGTTGAACCACACGCCTTCGAAGTCGAGACTGTACGAACGTAAAGATTGACTATTGACTTTGTATTCACCTGGCGTCGGCACGCCACGGCGACCTGACACAGGCATCTCACGCACGACGTTATTTTGGCCATCGACAACCCACACCCACTGCAAATTAATTTTATAAATGACCCTGCGTCCATTGCCAGATTTATTCGGCAACTGTGGAGGATTCAAACGCGTATATGGCGGAAACCTTAAGGCACGAGTTGGATATTGCGAGGCGGTCTGCGCGGCAGTCGGAGCCGGCACAACCGTCGAAGTAGTCGACGTGCTCGTTGATCCGCCTGCTGTGGTGTTTGTCGATGGCGTTGTCGTTGTTGTCGAATCGTTCGCGGCAGCTTGTGCCTGCACACCAAGCAATAACGAACTGCAAGCGACAAGCATCGCAAAACTAGTTTTACTCAAGTTCTGCATTTTATTTTTTGAAAAGCTTTCTCTTGCCTGAAGACTTTTTAGCAGTCACTCCAACGAGTGGATCGTTAATAATCTCGAACCGTCGGCCCCAGTTGCCGACGATGCCCTGCACCATCGCCGCAAAAGGTAACGCCAAAACTGCACCAATCGGACCGAGTATTGCGCCACCGGCGATCGCGGCGCCGAAGGCAACGGCCGCGTGAAGTTCGAGCGTCTGCGCAGTAATTTTTGGCGCCAACAAAAAGTTTTCGAGTTGTTGATAAACGGCGATAAAGACAATCACGATCAATGCTTTTACTGGCGAGTCTAAAAACGCCAACAACACTGGCAATACGCCCGCAAGATATGTGCCGACTACCGGCAAGAATTGCGAAATCAAACCAACCCAAACAGCAAGTGCGACCGGCGCAGGTGTGCCGATCGATTGAAACACAACCCAATGGAAAAATGCTGACACGACTGCGAGCAGAGCGCGCGAATAGATGTATCCACCAGTTTTTTGCACGGCTAGGTTCCATACAGCAAGAACAGTTTTCTGTTTGTCAGCACTAAGTCGACTGCAAATCGCTCGGCGCAGACGAGGCCCATCAGCAATTAAATAGAAAGCGAATAACGTAATCGAAAACACTTGTAGCAACCCGCTCAATGCACCAAGCGAGACATCAACAACTCGGTCTTGCTGATTTTCGAAAAAGTTTTGCACCGAGCCATTCGGATCACTGATTGATTCAACCCAATCTTGCGCATTAATCGAAGTGCCGAGATTGTCATTGAGAAATTCAACCGTGTCTATGACGTACTGCTCGCGATTGTCGTAGAGGTCTTGGGCTTGGGTCGCCACCAGAGTGCCGATCGCCGCCCCAAATGAAGCAACTGCGACAAAAACACTGACAAGCAATAAACCCGTTGCCGCACCGCGAGACCAACCACGCGCCGCGAGACGATTTACAGCAGGTTCGATCGCCAACGCAAAAAATAGCGAAATCAGCAACAAAATCAAGAAGTTGGTCAACTGATGAAACAGCTCGCGGACGACCAGAGTCGCTATAAAACCAACCCAAAACAACAAAATTGCCCGTGGTACCCACGGTGGCATTTTGGCGTTTTCGGTCAAGTCATCAGATTCGGCATGACTCATGTCATCTATCGTACTTGTCGTTTACATGGACAAATGTCCACTCAAGATGCCACGATATAACGAACCTTTATGAAGCTTTTCGGCAAAACAGTTTCGATAGAAAAAATTCGCGAGAATGTCGCCAACGAGTTGCGCTCTCGAGTTGTCGGACCAAACGCCAGTCAACGCACGCACGAAATAATGGAAGCACCGGGCGAACGTTGGTTTGCCGAAGATCGCCCAATTCGACTCGTTCACGGTGACGCTTCGATGTTCATCGGTGGATTGCGGGCGTTGCTGTTGCAGTCGTTGCACCCACTAGCAATGGCTGGCGTTGCGAATTATTCTGACTACAGAAAAGATCCATGGGGTCGTCTCCAGCGCACGGCCGACTTTTTAGCAGCAACAAGTTTTGGTCCCGCGCATGAAGCGCAACGAATAGTCGATCGCGTCAAAGCAGTTCACGTCAAAGTAAACGGCGTCGCCAGTGACGGCCGAAAATATTCGGCCACCGATCCGCATCTTTTGAAATGGGTGCACATCGCCGAAATCGATTCGTTTTTGTATACCTACCAAAAATTTAGCAAAGCACCCCTCGACCAAGCAGGTCGTGACGGTTACGTAAAAGATGCTGCGTTTGTCGCACGTGCAGTTGGTGTGATTGATCCGCCCGAAACCGAAGCCGAAATGCGCGCAATGATCAATTCATATCGTCCTGAACTAAAGAGCACCCGTGAGTCACGAGATGCGACAAAATATCTCTTGTTCAAACCGCCCCTACCCGGTGCAGCGAAAATTGGCTATTGGCTATTAATGGTTGCAACTGTCTCGACCTTGCCGGCATGGACGCGAATTCCGTTGCGCGTTGGCTATATACCGATCGTCGAACAAGTAGTTTTTCGACCCCTTGGCTATTTGATGACCAGCATCATTCGCTGGATAACAAGCACACCAATCGACAAACTAAGTAACTCGTGACGAGATTTCAGTAATCTCAAGATATTTTTTCGACGCGACTAAATCACGAATTTTGGCAAAACCGTCGAAGACTTCGACATAACTAGTTGCTAACGGCGAGATCGCCAATCTGATGCAATCAGGCTGTCGATAATCGCCGATCACATTGCCAAAAATTCTCATCGCTTCAGAAATTTGACGGGCATATTGATGACGCACAGAGATATGGCCACCTCGCCGAGTGGCATCACGCGGCGTGACAACTGAAAATCCAAGCGGCGCCAGCCATGCGTCATGCAGAGCAATCATCAAGTCGGTGCCAATAGCCGCCTTCTTGGCAATTGCTGGTAGCCCCGCTCTCTCAATCATCGAGATTGCAGTCTCGACACATCGCATACCGATAATGCTTGGGCTGGCGATTTGAAAACCCCGCATATCTTGTGAGCGGTCAAAACCTTGACCCATCGCAAATTGGTCACGTTGGGCGAACCACCCCTGTATTGGCACTTGCAACTCAGATTGCACCAACTTGCTGACGTAAAGCCACGCCGGTGAGCCCGGCCCTGAGTTGCAATATTTGTAAGTGCAACCAACTGCAAGATCAACTTTGTCACGCTCAAATTGCATCGGCACAACGCCGACAGCATGACTTGCATCCCAAACAAAAAGTGCACCTGCGTCACGCGCGAGTTGAGTCAGTTTGGCGATGTCATGCAAAACGCCTGAGCGATATTGAATAACCGACAAAGTAACAAGTGCAACATCATCGTTAAGCACAGCAGCAAGCATTTCTGGTGAGACATACTCTTCACCTGAATCGTCGTCTATCAAAATCAATTTCAGATCACGTTGCCTACAAATACCTTCCAAAATGTATCGATCAGTCGGAAAGTTCGCCGTGTCGGTGATTACTGTTTTGCGATTCGGTCTCGCGTCAACCGCTGCGCTACAGAGTTGATAAAAATTGACACTCGTCGTGTCGACACAAAGTGTTTGGCCACCTGAAACGCCAAGAGTTGTCCGACCCACGAGATCGCCGACAGTTTGTGCTTCGTCGATCCAATCTGACCAACCAGTCACAAGTTTTGTACCCCACTCGTCTCGCAAATAATCTTCGACAACTTTGGCCGTCGCCTTTGGCATTCGTCCGAGCGAATTGCCGTCAAGATAACTCAGTTCAGGGTCTGTAATGACAAATTCTCCACGAAACGCCGACAATGGGTCTTTGGCATCAAGTTCTTCGGCGTAACTTCGCGAAGTTAAATCGTTTGGCATACGCTCACCGTATATGACTTCTGGGGAAAATATGAAAAAATTTGACTCGGCCATCACATATTCGTCGTATCTCAAGGTTGATGAACTTTTGCAACTACAGAACCCACGCTCGGCTGGGCCAGAGCATGACGAAATGTTGTTCATCATCGTTCATCAGACTTATGAACTGTGGTTCAAATGCGTTTTGCACGAACTATCTCGTGCCCAACAATTGCTTGAACTCGGCGACACACATGCTTCGCTACCTGTATTGGGCCGTGTCCGCACAATTTTTAAAGTTTTAGTCAGCCAAGTCGACATTTTAGAGACAATGACGCCACTGCAATTCAATTCTTTTCGCGATCGACTTGAAGCAGCAAGTGGTTTTCAGTCAGTTCAATTTCGCGAACTTGAAGCAGTGCTCGGTAGGCGCGATGCGACGATCGTTGATCACCTCGAACCAAATAGCGAGCCGCAACGCCGAGTGCAAAACGCGATGAATCGCCCTGCATTGTTCGACTCTGTATTGGTTTATCTGACCAAACGCAACCACAAGATGCCAATTGAAGTGATGCAACGCAATTTCAGTGAGACTTATTCGGCTAACGAACTCGTGCAAGAGTCGTTGGCGAATGCATATCGCAATGACCCCGAGGCAGCGATGCTGCTCGAGAAACTGATCGACATCGACGAAGGTCTTCAAGAATGGCGTTATCGCCACGTCAAAATGGTCGAGCGCACAATCGGCATGAAGCATGGCACCGGTGGTTCAAGTGGTGCTGCCTATTTGGCATCAACTCTGTTTAAGCCAGTGTTCCCCGATCTTTGGGCAGTTCGTTCGCGTTTTTAGAACTTCGCCTCGCACAGGTTTAGGTCAGTAGCGTTGTCACCCAATGGGCACCGTACGTCGTCATGCTTTTGTCGATTGCAATGCCGACAAGGTTTGGTCTTTCGTCGGTGCACCCGAACGCTTGCACGAGTGGTTTCCGATTACCGAATGTCGCGTTGAAGGCAACAAACGATGGATAACTTTGGCCGCGGGCATCGTGTTTGAGGAAGACATAATCACTCTCGATCAAGACTTGCGTAGATTTCAATACAAAATTGTCAATAATTCGTTGATCAAATTTCATTTAGGCACAGTTGACGTAATCCCCGACGGTGACAACAGATGTTTAATGATGTACTCAACCGATATGGATCCTGAAGTGTTGGCGCTTCCGATCGCTGGTGCTGCAAGCCTCGGTCTAGAAAAAGTCAAGCAAATGTTCGACGGTAAATAAAAATGGGACGCAAAATTTTATTTATCACCACCGACCAGCAGCGTTACGATGCGCTCGGCTGTAACGGCGGCAAGATCGCACGCACCCCAAACATTGATGCGCTTAGCCAAGCAGGCATCACTTTTGATCGTGCTCACCCGCAAAACGTTGTGTGCATGCCATCGCGCAGCACGATGATCACCGGTCAACATGTGAGCACACACGGCGTGTGGATGAACGGAGTTCCACTACCTGAAGACGCGCCGAGCATTGCCAGTGACCTACGTCGAGCCGGCTACACGACCGCGTTGATCGGCAAAGCGCATTTCGAGCCGCTGCTTGATCCTTTTTTGAGATTCACCGAAAATCGAATCGGTAACCAACGCAAGACAACTAATAATCCTGCTGACCCGCATCGCGGCTTCGACCATATGGAGCTCTCGACGCACGGCCCAGTCGGTCAACTGCATTATGCAAATTGGATGCGCGACAATCATGCTGAAGTAATTGCTGGTTTCTACAGCGTTCTTGACCACGAGTTGCAAGTAAACGCCGAAGGTGGTGGCGACACAAATGCGCCGCAGTTAAAAGTCAATCCGATTCCGGCAGAGTGGTACCACACGAATTGGGTAGCTCAACAGACCATCAACTGGTTGAACTCGCTGCCCGCAGACAAAGACTGGTTTTGTTGGATGAGTTTTCCCGATCCGCACCATCCGTGGGATCCACCGGCGTCTGAGTTGCATCGCGTTCCGTGGCGCGAAGTCGATCTTCCGGCTGGCTACATCGAAGACAAATCAAAACGCGAAAAAATAATTGACGACAAGTTGCGCCACTGGCGTGGTTGGTACGACGGAACATTCGTTTCTAATTACGAAGCACCGGCCAGGTGGGTTCCGGCAACGCTCACTGCTGATCAAGTTCGTGAAGTAAACGCTTTCACACACGTAGAAAACGAATTGATTGACGATGCGATTGGCGACGTGCTCAAGGCGATTAATGCGCGCGGTTGGTCGAGCGATCTCGATGTTATTTACACGACCGATCACGGCGAGTTTCAGGGCGACTTTGGCTTGTTGTTCAAGGGCCCCTATCACGTCGATTCGTTGATGCGTTTGCCCCTCATCTGGCGACCAGCACCGAATGCGAAAACTGCCCCAGCGCGAGTTAGCGCACCAGTTGGTTTGGTTTCGCTAGCTGCAACATTTGCCCACATCGCCGGCATCGAACGGCCGAAATATACAGAGGCGCCTCGATTGCCGACATCTAATGACGATGCAACAAGTCTGGGTCACGAACGTGTACTTACAGAATGGGACAGCGTGCTGTTTGGCAAGATCGTGCATCTGCGCACGATTTGTCGTGACAACTGGGTTTGCACTGCTGCGCTCGACGGCACGATGAACAAATTTGGTGACGGCGAACTTTACGATCTGACAAATGACCCGTTGCAACATGTCAACCGCTGGAATGACGAATCGGTTCGTGCAATGCGCGA
>CANLHV010000046.1 GCA_947490975.1 Acidimicrobiaceae bacterium | reverse complement strand
CCAACTTCGACTGCAGCGACGGTCACGATCGTGCCAGCCACGCCGACCACGCGATCAATCTGACCAATAAGTGGATAATTGTGTGCAACGTCATCAATCGCATCAGAAACTAAAGAAATCGCATTTGTTAGTTCTTCTGGTCGTGGCGGGTCACGATGAAGTTCTGCCTCAGTGAGATTGACTGCGCCAAACGGAAGACTGACTGCAAAATCTAAAGTTTCATTACCGACCATAAGTTCAGTTGAGGCACCGCCAATATCAATGACAAGTGTTGCCATCTTTTCATCTAGCGAACTTGTCGCGCCGACAAACGAAAGAGCACCTTCGATCTCGCCCGAAATCAATTCGGGTTCGGTGCCCGATATCTTTTTGACCTCGGCAAAAAATTGACTTGTATTGTTGGCTACACGACATGCAGCCGTCGCCACGGTTCGGCGACGCGAAACTTTGTGTTGTTTGATTAGCGACTCGTATTCGCTCAAGCATTCGAGAGTTCGTTGCATTGACTCAGCACTAAGCGCGCCGGTTGTGGCAATATTTGCGCCTAGTCGCGTTGAACGCACAATGCGTTCAAGTGTTTGACCCGATTGATCAACGATCAGCAAATTTGTTGAGTTGCTGCCGATGTCGATTGCTGCGAATATTTCATCCATTGCTTACGCACACTAGTAAGTGCTGTCAGCCTTGTTGAAGTCGCCTGTCGACCCATTGGCCAACGACGTCTGTTTTGTTGACGAGCCAATTTGCATAATGAGCATGCAAACATTTGACACCGACTCTGGTGCCCGCAACACCACCGTGCGGACGTGGCCCAGTGTGGTCGGCGGGTATCGCGCTATCGCGCTCGGCGGCATAGCGTTCGTGCGTTAATCGAAGTTCTTCGGGGTCAATTTCGCTCTCGGCGAGATTGATGCAGCCACTCGACTCAAGGCGGCTGACCGCCATGTGCTCTTTTGCGCCAACCAGCCAATATCGGGTGGGCATTGGCGTGCCGTCGAACAGCAATGGTTCATTTTTGACGACGATTGGTTCGTCGTTTTTATCGCGCAGGACGACTTCGAAATCGCCTTGAGGCTTGCGACCGAGAAGTTCGGTAACGCGGGCGATGTCGTGCGCTGAAGCCTTGGTCATTTGTTGAGCAACTTCGTCAGCGTCTCGACGTCGCTCGATGTGTCGAGATCTTGGGCCGAACCCTCGCATGCAACTTCTTCGAGCAGATCTTTGTGCGACTTGAAGAGACTTCTCGCGCCTTCGTCGCCGCTAGTTGGCAGCAATGGCCAAAGTTCGGTGTGAATTCGCACTGGGTTGCCGCGAACTCCGTTGTATGTTGCTACCGCAAGAGGCGCAGAGGTATTGGCAACGTGCTGCCAACTTGAGGGCTTGATCGCGGGTTGATCTGCAAGGCCAACTACAACGCTGCTGACACCGTGTCGCTGGGCTTCTGAGAGTGCGCACTGCAAACTGCTGGCCATACCGTTCTGCCAATTTTCATTGTGCACTTCAGTTAAATTCGCTTGCGCAAACCTCGCGTCAGAAAGTTGTGTAGACAGATCGACTGCACCAGTGACGATGATGACCCGTTGAAATTGTGCAGCAATGCAATTTTGAAGCGCCCACGCGAAAACAGTTTGACCGTTGATGACGGTTAACAATTTATGTGCGTTGCCAGCAAATCTTGATCCACTTCCGGCAGCCAACAAAACTGCAGTAACTGCAGAATTTATGGGATTACTTTTTTGCGCTACGACCACTACCCAATAAAGCGCCTGGGGCGATTTTCAGTACAAGGCTTAAACGAGTAATCGTGTCTAGTGTTGGCGAAAAATGTCCGTTTTCAATGCGATTGATTGTCTTGCGGTCAATGCCGGCGCGTTGCGCTAATTCGTCTTGACTTAATTCAGCATTAATTCTTAGTTTTCGTAGTTCGCTCGCAACTATTTTTTGCTGAGCTTCACTTTTTGCCTTAAGTGTCTTTGCTGAAATGTTCATATTTGCAGTCTAAAACTTTTGCACCCAAAATTATGGATTCGTCGAGCTCAATTCAATTCAATTGTGTAGCTGTGAATAAAGGGTTTACTCAGGCGATGTGTGACATGTGTTAAGTCCCATTTTTAGTGAGCCAGTTACCCTGTTACACGGCTTGTTTATGGTTAGTAACAAGCAATAAGTAAGGCGCGAACTGGGGTTCTCTGTGGCGGAGAGCGTTTAACAGTCGAATGCCTGCCAACTGTGGCGGGTCCGAAAGGACAACAAATCATGACACCTCGAGTTTCGTATTATCCAAAATCTGTCAGGGTTACCTGCCGTGCTCTGGTGCTGGCTCTTTTCTTGTCGTTTGGTTTTGTGCCGACGGTGCTGACCCTCGGGCTGCTGAAGGTTGACGCGGTCGAGGCTAAGCCGATGCCTGCCATTGAGTCAGCGTGGGTGGCTTTGCAGGCCCAGCGGGCAGTTGAAGCCCTTGAGTCAGCAACTGAGATCAGCACAATTGAACAACGCGACGTCGCCTCACGGTGGATTAAAAGCATTTCAGTCATCATTGCTGAGCACCTTGAAGTCAACAGCAAAGACTTAGAACGCGCTTGGTCGCAGTCAGATCTTTCACGCCAAAAAGTTTTGTTTGCCGCACTCACTCAACTTGGTGTGCCATATAAAACAAACGCCGACGAACCAGGCAAAGCATTGGACTGTTCGGCGTTGATCAAGTTCGCATGGTCGAATGCTGGTCTAAAAATGCCACGTGGCTCGGCCCAGCAATATGCCCTCGGCGCGCGGGTAAAGGCGAGCGAAGTTCAAGTTGGCGACTTGGCTTGGTACCCAGGGCACATTTCAATGTCGCTTGGCTTCGAGAATTTAGTGATTCAATCACCAACCCATGGTCGAAGTGTTGAAGTGCATGTAATCAATGAATCGCGAATCAACTGGGTGCGTTGGGTCGACCCGACGGCTTAAAAATTTGTGAGGCAGTTATCTATGGATTGGGCCATCACTATTTGATAGTGACGGCACGGTTCGGCCAACACGTTTGCCGATAATTTCGGCACAAATTGAAATTGCAGTTTCTTCGGGCGTGCGTGAGCCAATGTCTAGACCAATCGGCGACATCAACCGACTGAGATCTTTTGGCTCTGAGATGCCAACTTCGGCTAGGCGCTCGAGTCGTTTTGCATGAGTCTTGCGACTGCCCATTACACCGATGTAGCCAACAGAAGTTGCGAGCGAACCTTGTATGGCCGGCACATCAAATTTTGGATCATGAGTGAGAATGCAAACAGCGTCTCGTGCACCAAGATTGGGTCCGCGATCGGTGAGCACAGGTGTTGGCCATGTGACGAGCACTTCGTCGGCCATCGGAAACCTGCGTTTTGTCGCAAACACTTCGCGTGCATCACACACCACGACGTAATAGCCAAGAACTTTTGCCACGCGTGCGAGCGCCGCAGTGAAGTCGACGGCGCCGAAGATAATCATTTGCGGTGGTGGTGAAAAAGATTCGACAAACACACGCACAATCGGTGTGTCTTGCAGATCTTCTGGTGTGACTTGCCCAGATGGGCCATAGTTGCGCACACTTGTGCGACCCGCTTCGAGTTCGCCGAGCGCATCACGCGACGCAACTCGGTCAAGTTCGCTGTCGCCAAGTGAGCCGAGAGTCTCGATTTTGTCTTGGTCTGGTGCAACCAAAAATGTTGCGCCTGTGTTTGGGCCGTCGATTACGGTCAGCAACGCAACTGGCCGGTTCGCGCGAATTCGGTCGGCGAGTGCTGAATAAATCATGACGATGCAGTTACCAAGTCAGAGGCTGAATGAAAAGGTGAACCGTGCCACCGCAAGTTAAACCAACGGCAAATGCTTCGTCGTCTGAATAGCCGAATTTAACTAGTCGTCCAGGGCTATCGCTTTTCAAAATTTCTAGTGCTTCGGCGACAACCGCGCCTTCGACACATCCGCCTGACACAGAGCCGCAAACCTCACCATCTTCGTTGACTGCCATCGCCGCACCTGGGTCGCGAGGCCCCGAACCTTCGATGTCGACGACACGTGCAACGGCGATGCGTTTATTCTGCGTACGCCAACGATCTATGTCGCCCAAAATCTCACGCATGACTCACGACCTTTCGTGTTTTGCTTGACTCATGTGAATCGCGCGCGATAACCGCAGTTAGTTCGCGCAGCGCCTCAAGCGAATGCCCTTCAACGAAGTCATCAATATAAGGCATCGCTGCGGCCATGCCACGAGCCAGCGGCGCATAGCCAGGGCTAACTTTTAATGGATTAACCCAGATGACGCGAAACGCGACTCGCTGTAGGCGCAGCATTTGCTCTGCTAGAACTTGCGGCTCGCCGCGATCCCAACCGTCAGAGAGAATTACAAAAATTGAACCACGCGCAAGCGAGCCAACACCCCAATTGTCGTTGAAGTTTTGCAGACACTCGCCGAGCCGTGTGCCGCCACTCCAGTCTGAAACTTGGGCTGAGGTTCGAGCCAGTGCGCGATCTGGGTCACGATTTGCGAGTTCGCGTGTGATGCGAGTTAGGCGAGTGCCGAGTGTGAATGCCTCAACGCGTTGACGACCGACCACGGCAGCGTGCATAAATCGCAACAACGCTCTCGCATATGGCTCCATTGAGCCAGAGACGTCGAGCAAGACAACTAGTCGTCGCAGCTTTGTGCTCGGCTCGCGCCAATATCTCTCGATTGGTTCGCCGTCATTTTGTAGTACTGCACGCATCGTGCGCCGAATATCGTGTCGCGAGCCTTTACGGTTTGTTTTTTGAAGTCGCAACGAGCGCTTTGGTGGCCCTGCGAGTTTTAAACTCGACATGAATTGTTCTGCTTCACGTAACTCGGTTTCGTTGTATGCAGCAAAGTCTTTTTCGCGCAAAGTTTCGATGCTTGAAAATCGCAAGGCGATGGTATTTTCATCTTCACTGACTGGTGCTGCATTTGAGTCGTCGTTGTTTGCATCTTCGCTGTCGATTAACAGCGTTACAGACTCAGTCTGTTGCTCATATGTTGCTGTATCAACGGCGATTAGTTGATCCCAGAATATGGCGAATGCACGATCAAATATCTGAGAATCTTCATGGCGGCGAATGAGTGTTGCGTACGCCGCCCAATAAACATCGTCACGATTTTCGAGACCGACTTTGCTTAACGCGCTGACAAAAACAATTACCGAATCAAGCGGCACCTCGATGCCGGCGCCGCGCAAGACACGGGCAAATGCCACCGCCATTTTGTGGGCAGGCGACGATGTATTCATTAGTTGCTGTACAAGCCCCGTTCAAAGGCTTGTTTAACTAATGTCGCGACTCCACTTTCGCGCACGCGTTCGTGGTCTTCGCGATATTTGAGCACTGTGCCCAGCGTTGCTTGCACGACCGATTCGTCTAGTTCGCTGACACCGAGACGACCGAGTGCGGTTGCCCAGTCAATTGTTTCGGCGACGCCCGGCGGTTTGTAAAGTTGCATCTTGCGCAGCGCTTCGACGGCGGCCGCAACTTGACGGGCGAGAGTTTCAGCAACTTGGGGTACGCGTCGTTTGACAATTTCTACTTCACGATCAAAGTCAGGGTGCTCAACCCAGTGATAAAGACATCGACGCTTGAGTGCATCGTGCACATCGCGGGTGCGGTTCGAAGTCAAGACGACTAGCGGCGGTGTCGTGGCTTTGTATGTGCCGAGTTCGGGGATCGTGATTTGAAAATCTGAAAGCACTTCTAATAAATAAGCTTCAAACTCGTCGTCAGCGCGGTCGATTTCGTCGATCAACAAGACGGGCGACACGCCAGTGTGTTGGTCAATCGCTTGCAATAGTGCACGACGAATCAAAAACCGTTCGCTATAGAGCTGACCTTCGAGTTTCTCGGCCCCGATTGACGTCGCTTCTCCAGTGGCTTCGACGGTGCGCAGATGCAACAACTGTCGTGAGTAGTCCCAGTCGTACATGGCTTGTGCGGCGTCAATGCCTTCGTAGCATTGCAAACGAATCAGTTCGCTATTGCGAATCGTCGCCAAGACTTTCGCTAATTCGGTTTTGCCCACACCCGCTTCGCCTTCAAGCAATAACGGACGATTGAGCGAAATCGCCAAGAAGACTGCGGTCGCCAAACCGTCACTTGCGAGATAATTGTGTTCGTCAAGTGCGCTTCGAACATCGGCGACTGACTGCAAACTCATGTTGTCAGGCTAGAAGATCACGAGTCAAAGCCCAAGCCCAAGCGGTCGAGTAGCCGCAGCCACAAGTTGCGCTTACCCGTACGGTCTTCGTAGTCAAGCGACCAGCGAGTTGCTTGAATGCCGATGAACCTGAACGGTTCTGGGGGAAACGCGCGTGGTTTGGTTTTGACGAATTCAGTTTGTGTGGCACGAGTTTCGTTTTTTGCGAGCAGGTCAAGCATCACTTCGCCACCAAAACGCGAAGCAGCAACGCCTAAGCCTGTGTAGCCGAGCGCGTAAGCAACGCGGTTATCAAACTGTGTGCCCCAAAAGACGCTGTAGCGCGCACACGTATCAATCGGTGCGCCCCACATGTGTGAAAATTTGACGCCTTCGAGTTGCGGAAATGTGGTGAAGAACTGTCGCGAGAGCATCGCCCACGATTCGGGTCGCGATTCAAGTTCTTTATCCATTTGGCCACCAAAGTAATAGATTGCGTCGTAGCCGCCCCACAAAATTCTGTTGTCGGCTGTAAGCCTGAAGTAGTGAAACTGATTTGAGCAGTCGGCGAGACCCTGACGATTGCGCCAACCAACGCTTGTGAGTTGATCTGCAGTCAATGGTTCTGTGACAAGGCAATAGTCATAAACAGGAGCAATATATTTGTTGACTTTACGCAACAGCGGTTTAAAAGTATTCGTCGCTAAGGCAACGTTGTTGGCTTTGATTTTGGCCAGTGGTGTTTTGATCTCGATTTTTTTCTTCGTGTCGTTCAGGTCGACTGCGCGAGTGTCTTCGTAAATTCTGACACCAAGAGTCTGGGCGACTCGCTTGAGACCCCATGCCAATCGCGCTGGGTCAACAAGAGCGGACGAATCTTTTGTCCATAAGCCACCCGTGAAAACTGGTGAGTTCACTTCGCTACGAATCGCATCGCGGTCGAGCCAAACGACATCATGACCAAGATCGCGCAACTGCACGAAATCTTCTTGCAATTCTTCTGTGTAGTTTTCTGGATGCCAACTGCTTGCAACTTCAATTGCGCCGTTACGTTCGAAGTCGCAGTCGATGTTGTATTCGCGAATTACTTTTTCGATTTCGGCAAAGTTCTCACGGCCGAGTTGTTCGAGAATCGCAACCTCATCGGGAAATCTCTCTTGAGCGTTGGCGATGCCATGAGTCAACGAATAATCCATAAAGCCGCCATTGCGACTCGTGGCGCCCGAACCGATTTCGTGTGACTCAATGAGCACGACATCAGCGTTCGCGTCGCGCTGCTTGGCGATGATCGCTGTCCAAAGGCCCGTGAAACCGCCACCAACCACGCACAGGTCGCAGTCTTCATCGTGAACTGCAGTTGGGTTCGAGTCGGGCTCGTCAACGTCGTCTAACCAATACGGAAACGTCTCCGCGTCGGCTATCGCATCAAGGTAACGCTCACTCGACCGCGGCGGAATTGCCGATCGGCCCATTGGGTCTCACCACCTAACAGGGCTAATTATAAGTCTGTATCGGCTGTCGAGGGCTGTCTTAAGCGCAGTGTGAAGCAATTTTGGGGCAGGTTCGGGGTCTTCGTGTGTCGGCCATGCGCTCTAATCTGATGACCTATGGATCTCGGGCTGACAGGACGCACCGCAGCGGTAGCAGGGGGTTCGGCAGGTCTCGGTTTTGCGACCGCCCAAGCGTTAGCCAACGACGGCGTGCGAGTTGTCGTGTGCGGTCGTGACGAGAAACGCGCCACTGATGCTGCTGCGAAAATTGGCAAATCATGTGTCGGCATTTCTTGTGATGTCTCGTCGGTGGCTGGTGGCGAGAGTTTCGTCGAGCAAGCCACAAAAATTCTGGGGCAGATCGACATTTTGATTTTGAACAGCGGTGGCCCACCGGCAGGCACTTTTACTAGCACGAGTGTTGAGAGTTACGACAAGGCTTTTGCTAACGGCTTGATGTCAATGATTGCAATGACGAAACTTGTTGTGCCGCAAATGCAAACTCGCAAATGGGGCAGAGTTATAGCTATAACTTCAATCGCGGTGCGTCAGCCGATTGCAAACTTGATTTTGTCGAATACAGCTCGTGCAGGTCTGACAGGTTTTCTGAAAACAGTTTCGCGTGAAGTTGCTGGCGACGGCGTAACCGTGAATACAGTGCAACCAGGCACGCACGACACTGATCGCATCAGGCAGTTGTACGGCGCGACACCAGATGCCAAGGCGCTTGACATACCGGCGGGTTTTGTCGGTGACCCGAAAGACTTTGGCAGCATCGTGGCATTTTTGTGCAGCGAGTCGGCGAAGTTTGTTACGGGCGTTAACTTGCAAGTTGACGGTGGTGCTTACACGGGGCTGATCTGATGTTGCAACATGTCGTGGCAATAACTTGGAACGACCAAGTGCCTGCGAACTATCACGAGACAATTACAAAAGTGTTGCATGACATGGCCAAGCAGATTGAAACTGTGCGCAGTTATCACTGCGGCCCAGATTTAGGTGTCTCGGCCCCGACGAACGCTGACTATTTGAT
>CANLHV010000045.1 GCA_947490975.1 Acidimicrobiaceae bacterium | reverse complement strand
GGCACGTCTTGATATTTGATGTCTGGCGTTAATCCGGCAGTTGCAAGCAGCGAGCGCGCGTCAGCTTCGGTCTGACCTTCGATTTGTGGCACGGCAACTTTGTTTCCACCCGATGAAACAAACACGGTGATTGCTGAACCTGCTGGGCTTTGAGCACCGATTGCTGGCTCGGTTCGAATTACGCGGCCTTGTTCGATCGTCGAACTCGCTTCGTTGACCAAAGTAACAACAAAGTTATACGGCGAAGTTTGCAACAATTGTTGTGCCGCGCTGGCTACCTGACCTTGCACGTTTGGCACCGTGGCTTGACCCAGACCACCCGATACGACAACGACAATCGTCGAGCCAGAACGAACCTGCGTGTCAACTTTCGGATCTTGCGACATGATCTGATTTTCTGGAACCTTCGGATCGTTGACGACTTCTTTAATTGAAAGCGTTAATCCGAGTGGCGCCAAAAGAGCAGTCGCTTCTTTAACCGTCAATCCGCGGATAAGCGGCACCGCAATCGGAGTGCTCGCAGGGTTATAAGTGATTGTGATTTGATCGCCTGAACGAGCGAGCACACTTGGCGGTGGATCTTGAGCGTAAACAATGTCATTACCGACACCGTCTTTAGTTGCCGCATATGGAATTGGCGTAAAACCCGATGCCAGTAACTGTTCACTTGCTTGTTTAACCGTCAGATTTCGCACGTCCGGCACGGTGATTGATGCGTTCGCTGAATTGCGGGTGAGGGTTTGATATAGAAATAGCCCTCCTGCGAGCAAGACAATTGCGGCAAGAAGTGCACCGAAAACAAATACTGCGGTGCGTTGCGGAGATTTGTCGTCATAAGGCGGATAATTAGTTGGTCTTGTCGCTGTTCCGGAAGTCTTAGGAAGCAACTCTGTAGCCGAGTCTTGCGCACTGATCACTGTTGTCGCATTGATATCGGTTTGTGGCAAAACTTGTGTTGCCTGCTCAGTCAATGTTTTATCGGTTGCGGCCAAAACGGGCATGCCTTCAACGAATCGACGTAGTTCGTCTCGCACTTGTTCTGCACTTGAATATCTATCGTCGGGTGACTTCTCCATGCACTTAGCAACTATCGCCGCAACGTCTGTCGGAATCGATGCCAGACGCTGAGTTAACGGCATGGCATGCTCATGAACTTGTTTGTAGGCAATCGCTACGGCGTTTTCACCAGTGAACGGCGCAACTCCACAGAGCATTTCATACATCACAATGCCAAGCGAGTAAATGTCGCTGCGTTGGTCTGTCGATGCACCCTGAGCCTGTTCGGGGGAGAAGTATGTCGCCGTGCCCATGACTGCACCAGTTTGTGTGAGTCCTTGTTCAACTCCTGCACCAAGCGCACGGGCAATACCAAAGTCGGCGACTTTCACTTGACCTGTTGTGCTGACAAGAATATTGCCCGGTTTAATATCGCGGTGGATCACGCCATTGTGGTGCGCCGAAATCAGCGCAGACGCAACTTCGCTGATGAGATCGCAAACTTGCATTGGTGTGAGTGTGCCACTTTGCTTTAAAATATCTGCCAAGGTTCGACCATTGACGTATTCCATGGCGATGTAATACGTGTTGTTAACTTTTCCCCAGTCGTAAACGCCGACAATATTGGGATGATTTAAGTTCGCCGCGGCCTGCGCCTCGCGCCTAAAACGTTCGACGAACGCGGGGTCTGTTGCGAACTCTGGAAACAAAACTTTCAACGCCACAGGGCGGTCGAGCAAAATATCTCGAGCTTGGAATATTTCGGCCATGCCGCCACGCCCAATGCGTTTACCAATTTCGTATCGATCGTTGACGATGGTTCGGTTGTTTTGACTCATGGTGTTGTCTGTTCAACTACATCGCGAATTTGATTGACGTAGTCACGAGCATCGGCCGATGATGAAAATGATGGCTGCGCGATAATTTCGCGTGCCAAGCCGAGACTTAAATCGGCGCGCGACAACGTACTGTCGGCTTCAATAGTTGGGTTTACCCACAAAAAGTTCTTGCCACGATAAATCAACACTCGAGCATCAGGCTTTGAGTTTTCATAAGCAACGAAATATCCACTGCGCAAATACGAGCTCAAAAGCACGATTGCTACGACGGCACAAATTGCTGCAGCGCCACTGAGAATAAGTTTTTTCATCAACGACTTCTTTTCGGGCGTCGTTTCGGCGGCCGTAGATGAGAACGCGACTGAGTTAGCACCGTCTCCAATCACATCAACCACAATGACGGTTATGTTGTCGCGGCCACCGTTGGCATTGGCGATTGCGACTAACTGATCGGCGATTTTTTGCGGCTCAATTTTTTGTTTGACGCATTTTTCTATTGCTTCATCGGTAACTTCGTCAACCAAACCGTCACTACATAAAACGTATCTGTCGCCATTGATCAGCGGCAGTGTCCAAGTGTCGACCGCAACGTTCGGCTCAATACCCAGAGCCCTGGTAACTATGTTGCGTCGTGCGTGCGTGCGTGCCTCTTCACGAGTTATCAGGCCTTCGCTAACTAAGTCTTGTACATAAGAGTGGTCAACACTGACTTGGCGAAATTCATCATTGCGAAATAGATACGTGCGCGAGTCACCGATGTTTGCCACAGCAGCTGAAACTTCGTTCGTTGATTCATTTGGTGTAATTGCTAATACAGCGAGTGTGGTCCCCATGCCACGTTGATCAGTTTGATCTGCGGCAGCCTGAAAAATTGAATGATTAATCTGTTCGATAGTTCGGGCAAGTTGATTTGCGTCAGCAATGCCAGCTGTTTGTGCATCCGCCAACATTTTGATAGCCATGGCGCTTGCAACTTCGCCTGCATTATGGCCACCCATACCATCGGCAACGACGAAAATTCGGTCTTGGGCAAGAAATGAATCTTCGTTTTGTACTCGCAAAGTTCCGGTGTCGCTCGATGCACCCCATTTAACCAGCATCAGTTGGGCCAACTCTTAACGTGATTGATGATCACGAAATTTCAAACTTTGCGCTTGATGTACCGAAACCTAATTCGTCGCCATTTACCAGCAATTGCTCTTCGGCAATTTTGACCCCGTTGATTTTTGTGCCGTTAGTACTGCCCAAATCTAAGAGTTTCCAACCATCGGCCGAACGTCGCAATTGTGCGTGTTCTCGGCTGACGTTACTGTCATTAAACACGATTCGGCATGAGGCTTGACGGCCGATTTTTAGTGAGTCTGTGTCTAAGGTAATTCTCTCGCCACTCTGCAAAACTAAAGCAGCCTCGACAAGCCGAGGAGAGCTATTCATTGGTTCAGCGACGTCTGAAACTTTTGCAACCGCACCAGCATCAGTCATGATTTCACGTTCGATTTCATTGGTTATTGAGAAGCTTCCGACCTTGATTGCGTTATCTACTTTGAGAATCACAGAGATCGGTGCTTGATGTCTCAAGTCATTTCGCTCAGCAAACTGGGTTGCAGCCTCGGCAAGTTCGCGCAACAGATGCTTTTCAATATCAGCAAAAGCCTCATAGTCTGTGGCGTTCAAATTGACCACGAAATCTGGGTTGATTGGGCTCGATTTGTCCATCGAGTCGATCAAACCAAGTAGTTCGCGACCAAGGTTTAATGGCCTGATTGCAGAGCCGTATGCGCGCGCAAACATGCACCAATTCTACGCCCCGCATCTGAGAGTAACTGTTAGCGTCAATAGTCCATTCGGGCGAGTGGCGAAATGGCAGACGCGCTGGCTTCAGGTGCCAGTGTTCGCAAGGACGTGGGGGTTCAAGTCCCCCCTCGCCCACAAAATAGTTATTGGATTCGACAATATTCGTCGCGACCGAAATTTCGACCCCAACGAGCTGTTATCAACTCAACTTCTTTTGGTTCAACGTGGTCGGGTCTTGATGCTGTCTCAAAGTGAAAGAGTTTTGCGTGTGGTGTCCAAATGATTCTGTATCCGCGTTCTAGAACTTTAAATGCAAAGTCGCAATCATTAAATGCAAGCGGAAAACTCTCACTCATTCCGCCCACTTCAAGATAAACATCGCGTTTAATTAATGCGCAAGCCCCAGTAACCCCGCTGCATTCGCGCGCGCACGCAAGCATGCCAAAATCTCCAAGTTCGCTACTCGAATATCCTCGACAGAAATTATGCGGAGTCGGGGTGTTTGAGTGAGCAGCACTTTGAATGCGGTTATCTTCAAAGACGAGCATTGGTCCGACCATTGCCACATCAGACTCGGAGATGTGTCCGACCATAGTTTCAAGCCAATCAGGGCTGATAACTTCGGTATCGTCGTTAAGCAACATCACCAAAGGTGCATCGGTGCTGACTACACCGAGATTGCATTTGTCAGAAAAATTAAAGGGTTTGTCGTATTCGACGATTTTCATACGATCTTGCCCCACTCTTTTCAGGTCGGTATAAACCTCGGCGGGGGTGCCCTTATCGACTACGACAACGATTTCGTAATTCGGATACGTCGTTTTTCTCAAGATGCTTTCAACAGCATTAACCACCAAGCAAGTATCAACACCGAAAACTGCCTTACGCGTTCCGCAAGTCGGAATGATGATGCTCACTTGCGGGTGTTTAGTCAATTTTCGTTTCACCGTAACCATCAAATTGGTTTGATTAAAGCCAACCTCGGCCTGAATTGAACGTCTCGCCAGGTGTTCACTTATAGCTCTGGTCGCCGAGGTAAATGCATAAAGTTTGTTATCGCCCGCAAGAGCAGTCGAACCGGCAACAGCACGCCAGTGGTAGAGAATCTTGGGAATATGCGCGATATTTTTTGTTTGCTCTGTAACACGCAATAGCAAGTCGTAGTCTTGCGAACCGTCAAATCCGTCTCGAAATCGACCGACTCTATTTATCAAACTGGTGCGAATTACCGACAAGTGTGAGCAATAGTTTTGCGCCAAGAACCTTTCTGGTGACCATTTTGGTTTAAGAAATGGCTCATAGTGTTCGCCATCTTGGTTGATTTTGTCTTCGTCTGTATAGATGTAGTCAACAGATGGGTTTGCCACGATGTAGCTTGCAACTTCTTTTAGTGCATTTCGGTGCAATGCATCATCGTTGTCGAGCAATGCAACAAACTCACTCGAGACTAGGGCGAGGGCGTCATTTGAAGCCGCAACGATGCCACCATTTTGTGATCTGAGGTAAACCTTGATTCTTGCGTCTTGTGCCTGCAATTCATTGAGTCGAGTTCTAACCCACGCTTGAGTAGAACAGTCATCAACGAGACACCATTCCCAATCTGAGTGTGTCTGCCCAAGAACTGAATCGATGCATTGTTCGAATGCAGCTTGTGGTGGGTTATAAACGGGCGTGACGATGCTGATTCGCATAGTCGTGCCAACTATCGCGCGATGCGCTTGATTGCTCGAATCGGCAGCATAAAAAATCTGCCGATTTTCCATGATGCTGATTCGTAGACGAGATCGAGTTGTTTCGATTTAGCACGGTGCACTTCGTTAGCTCGTCCAACTTCGCCGAGAGTAGCTTCAAGTCTCGCAATGTGCTTTTCGTGGTTTTCGATATGAATATTTGCTGTTTTTAGTAGATCTTTGAGATGAAGAAATTTGTTCATGTTGGCGACTGCCTCGCCGGCCTGGGCAGCCGAACCAATTGCAAAATCTCGCGATTGCATCAAAGCAAGTTCTAAAATCATGATTTTTTCTTCGGCTTTTTGTAACTTGGCTTGCAACTGAATCAACTCGCTTTGTAATTCTTTCGCCGGCAGTGATGTTGAGCGTTTTGAGTTGTCATCCATGAACTAAACCCAATTCTACCTGAGTGAAGTAATGGTAAGTTGTAACCCGATGCAACAACTCAGAGATATAGCCAACTCGCGCAACTTACTGTGGAACTTGACATTGCGTGAACTGCGAAGCAAATATCGACGTTCAATCTTGGGCTGGTCATGGTCGATGCTTAACCCACTTGCTCAGATGGCGATATATACGTTTGTCTTTGGTGTGCTATTCGGCGCCCAAGCCCCGGTTGGAGACCCTTCTGGTATTACTACTTTTGGTCTATATCTCTTGACTGGTTTGATTCCGTGGGGGTTTTTCTCGCTCATTTGCGGCGTAGGACTACAGGCAATTTTGAGCAATACGACTTTGGTTCGAAAAGTGGCGTTTGCTCGCGAAAGTTTGGTTATCTCGCAAGTTCTGTTTTGTTCAGTGCAATTCTCGATTGAAATGACGCTTGTTTGCGTTGCGTTGACAATTGCAGGGAGCTTTGTCTTGCCATTCTTGCCTGTCACCGTTTTACTGATGATATTTTTGGCATTGTTTGCCATGGGCATTGCATTCGTCTTAAGTGTCAGTGCGGTTTTTTTTCGTGACCTACCTTATTTATGGACGATCATCAATCAAATTTGGTTTTTTGCAACACCCGTCATCTACGACCCATCGATCTTTGACGACAAAGTTCCAGGCCCGTTGCACGCTATTTTGCATTGGAATCCAACGGCTGTTTTCATCCGAAGCTTTCGAGCAACGACGTACCACGGGACACTTCCAGACCCAAAAGATTTCGTTGTTCTTGGTGTTGCATCAATTGTTTCTTTAATTGCTGGACTCGCAGTTTTTAATCGGCTTAAGCGCCGACTCGCCGAAGAGCTTTAGAATTTTAAAACCATAAAGGCTTTAGCGGTGTTGTCGCTCAAGACTCCAAGAAGACTCAACTGAAACAATTCCCTCATCAAACAGGTTGGTCTTATGAACGTTGAACCTCAACCAGTTTTGGCAATGATCAAACTCAGTAGTGCTGGTTGAATTTGAAATTGAGGCCGACAGATAATACGTGCCTTCAAGAAGTCCGAATTTGGGGATGTCGAGCGTTGCGGTCGCTGGTCCGTCTAACACACGAATAGAGTTCGAAACTCTTTGCGTTGATGTTGCCCAAACCACATCGCCATTGAGTTTCGTTATGCGCACTCTCAAAATTGGCGATTCAAGTCGCACGTGGGCGTTGATTTGACAACGAACTTTTACCGCAGCATCCGAATCAAAATGCTTAACACTTATCTCATCTGAAGATAGAAGCTCGATTGAGTTGATACGTGCGTCACCTGTGCCCCAGCGTTCGCGCGATTCATCGTCGCGTTCAAGATGTTCTGCGTAGCTGCCACCTGTATAGGCAGAAATAACATCGGTAGCCAGCCCTGATTGTCTGATCTTGCCTTTATCGAGCCAGATCACTTCTTTACACAATTGTTGAACCAAACCAAGGCTGTGGCTTACGACAACAATCGTTCGACCTTCACGACGAAACTCTTCTATTTTTTCGGTGCTTTTGCGCTGAAAATCTTGGTCACCGACAGACAAGATCTCGTCAATCAGCAATATTTTTGGTTCGACATGGGCGGCTATCGAGAATCCGAGTCGCACAACCATTCCGGATGAAAAATTCTTGACGGGCGTATTGATGAATTTCTCAAGACCTGCGAACTCGACAATTTTGTCAAACTTCAGTTCGACATCGCGTTTAGTCATGCCGAGAATTGCGCCGTTTAGATAGACATTTTCTGAACCCGTCAATTCAGGATGAAAGCCCGCCCCTAACTCGAGCAATGCGGCAACTTTGCCGTCAATTTTGATTGAACCGCGCTCTGGTGTGTAAATGCCCGTTAGACACTTGAGCATTGTCGTTTTGCCCGATCCGTTAGAACCAATGATTCCGAGTGTTGCACCGTGAGGTACATCAAACGAAACATCATTTAGTGCGATGAACTCTTCGTACTTCGCGCGTCTGCCGCGCAAAAATGCTGCTTTTATGTATCGATTTCGCTCATGGTAAAGCCTGAAGTTTTTTGAAAGCGACTTCACCTCAATGGCGTTTTTGGTCATGATTGAACTTACTCTTTTCTCTCTGCGCGCAACTTTGTGAGCACCGCAATAACCGAAGCCGGTAGTTTGTCACTGTTCCAGTTGGTTATCAACTTGTCAGCGTGTTGGTTGTAATAGTCGTTTTCAGCAGAGGGTTTACTTAAGTCGTAGTACCAGGGCAAATGTCGAGCGGTATATGGCGGGGCGCTACGCAGCGAGTTTGAGTTTAAGTGACCTACTCCGGGTCGATGCATCGCAAAAGTTGTGTCAATCGGAGCCGAATAAAAACCAGAGGGCAATTTGTCACGCCAAAATTGTGACTCCCATGTAATGACAGCTTGTTTGTGCACATAGTGATCTGGCAGGTCGTCAATGCGCAGAGAAAAACCGACTTTGTCTAATTTGGGATTCTTCCGCAGTGTTTCTTCAAACAGTTCAAAAACATTTAGCGGCGTATTTTCATCTGGCAATATGTCTGGATCAGAGATAATGAAGTAGCGATCATGTCCGAGTTCGGGCACCAAGCCACTCAGCCACGGTGCACGATGTCCAAGGTTGTAGCCGTTGCGGACAACATTGTGTTTGGTTGACTTGAGAAATTCAACAAGTGGCGGGTAGGTGCTGGCGTTATCACAGAGCCAGATTTCGTTTTGTCCGACACTTTCAAGCCAGTTAAGTAGTTGTTGCAGACACGTCAGGCGGTCACGAACAGTGATGATTACTGGGTACTGTTTCAACATTCCGAATTCTATTTGCGAAGCAACAAACGGGAAGCAATACTCCTAAGCTTTTGCTCGAATCTATAGGCACGTGACGCTTCGAGGAATTTAACGCGACTTCGAGCTTTATCGCGTTGAAAAATCAGCCCGTCTAATCGTGCAGTAACTGCAACAAGTTCTGCGTGCAACTGTGCACGCTGGGCATTTGTAATCGCGAGATCTTGGGTTCGTTGGGCGAGTTCTTGGGTTCGTTGG
>CANLHV010000044.1 GCA_947490975.1 Acidimicrobiaceae bacterium | reverse complement strand
GTGGTCAAAGCCGTGCGAACCCAAGCTGGGGCGGGTGCAGATGGTGCGAAAATAGCCAATTTGGTTAAAGCCAAACTGGCGTAGATTCGCCAGATTTTACGAATAGTTACCTTTGACACAGGGAGATGAGCAAGGTAGCGTGGCGACAAGGCCCAATGCCTATTTCCGAAGGGGGAAATAAAAAATGAAGAAGTTATTCACAGGAGGTCGTCGCAAGGTCGCTGCTGTTATGGCAATTGCACTTGTTGCTTCACTTAGCCAGGTAACAACCAGCAGTGCCTCGGGTGCCAGCACACCGAAGCGTGGCGGAAACATAACCGTCGGCATCTTCGACTCGTTCCCAGGTTTCTGTATGGCAGACAACTTGGCGAACTCAGCATTGATGGGCGCTCGCACAATTTATGAAACTTGGGTCGAGCAACGTAGTGACGGCAAGATTGTGCCTTACGTTCTTAAGTCGTTCGAGCACAGTGCTGACTACAAAACTTGGAACTTGGTTGTCCGTGACGGAATCAAATTTCATGACGGATCACCAGTAGACGGCACAGCACTTCTCCTTAACTTGCAGGCATCGCGCGGTGCGCTTTACCTCAACGGTTTGATTGGCAAGACTCCAAAGTCGCCGTCATCAGGCACGGGTGCAGGTTTCTCTGCAAACATCGCTGACGTAGTTCAGACAGGTGCAATGTCAGTAACTGTCAAGCTTTACAACGGAGAAGCCAACTACCCAGATTCGCTTTACGCATCAGGTCGTAACTTTGTACGTTCAATTGCTCAGATCACAGGGCCAAACTGCTCGACAGTGCCAATTGGTACTGGTGCATTTAAGTATGTTTCGCACAAGTTGACTGAACTTGTAGTCGCAAAGAACGACAACTATTGGCGCAAAGACGCTAAGGGTGGCGCATTGCCATACCTTGACGGCATCACCTTCACATTCATTCCAGACGCGCAACCACGCGTTAGCGGTGTGAAGAGTGGTTCGCTCGCAGCAACAATGTTCTCGTCGGCTTCAGAAGCCAAGCAAATTCTTGCGCTTCAAAAAGACAAGAAAGTGACAACGATCAGTTCGCCGCTTGACTACTACCCAACAATTTGGTTGAACCACAAAGTTGCGCCTTTCAGCAGCAAGAACGCTCGACTTGCGTTCTCGCATTCGCTTGATCGCGCGAAGTGGTTGAAGGTTCGTCAAAAGGGTTTGGGCACTGTTCCAGACTCAATCGTCGGCCCGAACAACATCATGTACAACAAGAAGGGTTATGCGGGCTATGACCTGAAGAAGGCTAAAGAATATGCAGCCGCCTATGTAACAGAGACAGGCAAGACTCCAGAATTCAGCCTTCCGTACGTCAGTGCATCGGCAGACTCGACTGCGAATGCGCAGTTGATGAAAGAGATGGCAGAAGCGGCCGGCTTCAAGGTCAACTTGTTGTCACAAACAACTGCTGAAGCCATTCAAAAGGCATTCCCGATGCAGTACCAAATGTTGCCACTTCTTTTGATGGAGGGCACGGGCACGGCCTTTATTCTTCCATTCATTGTCAGTGACACATCGGGTGGTAACCCAACGCACTTCTTGCGCGGTGCAGCCAAGCTTTCACCAGCATTGGCCGGATTGCAGATTTTCTACAGCATCTTGAACATCTCATCTTTCAAAGATGAAGTGAGCGAGAACTTGTTGTTTGCAGCACGCGCCGAGCCGAACGTGGCAAAGGCGAAGAAGCTCTATGCGCAAGCAACTGAGCAATTGCAAAAAGAAGCACACGTAGCAAATATCTCTTTCTTGCAGTATTCACTGACTTATAACAAGCTCGGTGGTGTTGGTGAATTGGGCCTTGCAGCGGGTGGACCTCGTCGCTTGGTAACAAACTTCGGTATCGACTGGACAGGTGTTTGGTCAACTAAGTAATTCGTAGTTAATTTAAATGGGCGGTAGTGCGTAAGCGCTACCGCCCATTTTGTTTAGTTGCCGACTTGATGAGTTCTCGTCTAGCCTGCTCTGAGCGATAACCAGAGACAATTAAAAACGAGGGGAACCGGTGTCGAGGATAAGTTTTTGGTTGCAGAGAATTGCGCAACTGCTAATCGTTTTGCTTCTTGTTACTTTCGGTGTTTCGTTATTGCTTCGTTTGGTACCTGTCGACCTGGCGACGATTTTGTTGCCTGCTTCAAGTGAAGGCGAACGTGAAATTTTGCGCGCTGAACTTGGCTTTGACAAGGGGCCGATTGGTTACTACTTGCAATGGCTTGGCAATTTTGTGCAAGGCGACTTTGGCAAGATCTATTTTTCGGGTGGCACCGAAGAAGTTTCAGATCACTTAAAGCAAGCTATGCCGCGGTCGTTGCTGCTGATGGTTTACACCCAAATTTTGTCGCTTGTGATTGCGGTACCACTTGGTGTTCTCTCGGCATATCGCGCGGGTCGCCGAGCTGACAAGATTATAAGCAATTCGTTGTTTGCGCTCTCGTCGGTGCCGAATTTTGCGATTGCACTACTGCTAGTTATTTTTGTTGGCGTTAAGTTTGCGTGGCTTCCAACACTCGGTTACGTACCGATTGCCGAGGGCTACTGGGAGCACCTCAAACACATGATTATGCCTGTGATCAGTTTGAGCCTCGGGCTTATCGCGACTTACACACGCTTGTTGCGCGCCGACATGATTGCTGCGTTGCGCGAAGACTATGTGACGATGGCGGCGTCAAAAGGCTTGAGCGATCGCCGCATTTTGTGGCGTCACGTTTTGCGGCCGTCGAGCATGACTCTTTTGACGTCGGCAGCATTAAGCATGGGTGCTTTAATCGGTGGCGCGATCGTTATCGAAAGTATTTTCGCAACATACGGCATCGGCTTTGAAGTATTTGCCGCGATTGGCGGACGACAATATATTGCATTGCAGTCAACCGTTGCTGTTATCGCTTTGTTTTACGTGTTTTTCAATCTTGTTGTAGACGTCGGTTCAGGTTTTGTTGATCCGCGAACGCGAGATCGGAGAGTAAATGCGTAAGTTCACGAAGCCGACTTGGTTTGCAATCGGCTGGCTCGGTCTGATGATGTTCTTCTCGTTGTTTGGTTGGTTGTTGCCTTTCAAACCATGGAATTTTGTCTTTGAAGACGACCTTGAAGTCGGTTTGTTTTCAAGCGGTCACTTGTTAGGCACAGATAGCAACGGCTATGACTTGCTGTCATCGGCTGTGGCGGGCACTCGGATGTCTATTTTTATTGCAATTGCCGCGGTTGGTCTTGGTGGCTTTATCGGCAGCGTTCTCGGCATCTTGGCTGCGTATTTGCGCGGCAAGATCGACACAGTGATGGTGACAGTGTTTAATGTTGGTCTTTCGGTGCCGAACTTAGTTTTGGCATTGGCGCTGGTTTCAGTTTTGGCAACGAATGTCGACATCAATCAAGCAGTGCCCACTTGGCGCAGAGTAATGGTCTTGATTATTTCGTTGACGATTGTGCTGATTCCGATTTTGGGCCGAATTGCGCGAGGCGCAACGCTGTCGTGGTCGGGTCGCGAATTTGTGACCGCTGCCCGAAGTATGGGCATGAAAGATTCAAAGATTATTTTGCGACACATTGTGCCCAATGTTTTGCCTGCATTGATTGCCGTCGCGTTCTTAGCAGTGGGCGTCGTGATTATTGCCGAAGCGTCGCTTTCAATTTTGGGTGTTGGCATACCTGACGGTGCGAGTTGGGGTGGCATGATTGCACGTGGTCGTAACGATCTTGAATATGCACCACACGTTTTGTATGTGCCGATTGTCTTTTTGGCACTTACTGTAATTTCGACGAACCATCTCGGCGACGTCGTGCGTTCAAAACTCGACAGTCGTGAGGCCAAAGTATGAGTTCGTTATTGAGTGTCAAAAACATGTCGATCAATTTCGACACACCACGCGGTTCGCTTGAAGCAGTGCGTGGTGTAGACATCGAGATACCTGCTGGCACGAGCGTAGGCGTTGTCGGTGAATCTGGTAGCGGAAAGACCGTGATGTGCCGGGCTGCGATGGGTTTGCTGCAAGGCAGCAATGTGAAACGTTCGGGCACGGTCGTTTTTGACGGCCACGAGTTAACTGCCATGAGCAAAGAAGAAGTTCGCAATCTCTTTGGCTCAGGCATGGCGATGATCTTTCAAGATCCAATGACTGCTTTGAACCCTGTGCGCAGAATCGGCTCGCAATTGTCGGAGGGCTTGCGTGTGCGACTTGGAATGAGCAAAGAAGACGCTTTGGTACGTAGCAAAGAGTTGCTTGAACTTGTGCGCATACCGAATGCAGCGGCCATATTGAAGTCGTTTCCATATCAATTATCAGGTGGCATGCGTCAGCGCGTGATGATTGCAATCGCAATCGCATGTAATCCAAAACTTCTATTTGCTGATGAGCCAACAACTGCACTCGACGTAACGGTGCAAGCACAAATTTTGCAGTTGTTGCGTGAACTGCGTGAAGATTTGCAGATGTCGATGGTTCTGGTGACGCACGACTTGGGCGTGGTCGCGGGCAACACTGACTATGTAGCAGTTATGTATGCTGGCGAAGTTGTCGAGTATGCGCCAACAACCAAACTTTTTGCAGATATGCGAATGCCGTATACCGAGGCACTGCTCGAATCGATTCCGAAAGTTGATCACAAGTCGGGTACACGTCTGGCGGTCATTGCCGGGCGATTGCCAAACCCAACTGACAGAGGTGCAGGTTGCAGTTTTGCACCGCGCTGCAAATATGCACAAGAAAAGTGCCATAAAGAGCACCCAGAATTGAAGAAAGACCCTGATGGTCATCTTTATCGATGCTGGTTTCCGATCGGGGTGGCGTTGTAATGGCTGGTTCGGGCACCGCTCATATGCGTAACACTGTTGATGCGGTGTTGACCGTGCGTGATTTGACCGTTGAGTTTCGTGTCGCCAAAGACAAAATTGTTAAAGCGGTATCGGGTTTAAGTTTCGACGTAATCAGAGGCGAAACTTTGGCAATCGTTGGTGAGTCTGGCTGTGGCAAGACAACTTTGGCTCGTGCTGTGTTGCAACTTCCGCCGCCAAATTCTGGTGAGGTCGTGCTTGATGGTACCGATTTGACACTTTTGCCAAAAGAAAATTTGCGTTCAGCGCGAACTTCGATGCAGATGATCTTTCAAGATCCGATTTCGTCTCTTGACCCGCGAATGACTGTGCATCAGTTGATCGATGAACCACTTGAGATTTGGGGTCGTGGCACACGAGCCGAACGCGACGAGCGCATCAACAACTTGCTGAACAATGTTGGTCTTGAGCCAGAGCTGGTTTTGAACCGTCGCTCATATGAATTTTCAGGCGGTCAGTGTCAGCGCATCAGCATTGCTCGCGCGCTCGCGCTTGACCCTCGAATGTTGATCTGTGACGAGCCGGTTTCGGCGCTAGACGTGAGTATCCAAGCACAGATTTTGAACTTGCTACAAGATATGAAAGACCAATTCGGTTTGACGATGGTTTTCATTTCACATGACTTGGCCGTTGTCAAAGCCGTGAGCAATCGCGTGATGGTGATGTATCTAGGCAAGATTTGCGAAGTTGCGGCACCAGATGCCTTGTACTCGAAACCTGCGCATCATTACACCAAAGCGTTGCTTGACTCGGTGCCGATCGCTGACCCAACGCGACAGAGAAAAACAGAGTTGCTTCAGGGCGAGCCACCATCGCCGATGAACCCACCCTCGGGTTGTCGTTTCAGAACTCGATGCCATGCGGCTTCTGTGCGCTGCGCAGAACAAGAACCGCAATTGCAAGAGGTTGCGCCAGGCCAATTCGTTGCTTGTCATCACCCAATTGTTTAGTCTTCGTCGACTAACGAGTTGACGGTGAGTGTTTAGTGGCGGGCAAAGTGAAAGTTCTCATGGATTGTGATCCGGGGCATGACGACGCGTTCGCATTAATCGTTGCGTCAAAGTTTGCAGAAGTCTTAGGTGTGACGACTGTGGCGGGAAACGCACCGCTCGATTTAACAACTAAAAATGCCCGAGTCATCCTTGATCTTTGTGGGGCGTCGAAAATGCAGTTGCACTCTGGTGCGAGTCGACCGTTAGTGGCTGAGCCGATTCATGCTGCATATATTCACGGCGAAAGTGGAATGGACGGCGCGAATTTTTCGGCGCCATCGCGAGCGGCTGACGGTACCGATGCGGTGCATTTCATTATTGAAACCGTGCGGGCGAACCCGGGTGTGTGGCTTGTGCCTACGGGGCCGTTGACGAACATTGCGTTGGCGCTGCGAGTGGCGCCAGATTTGGTCGAGAATATTTCTGGTATTTCGTTGATGGGTGGTGGCAGGTTTGGCAATCGTACGGCGATGGCCGAATTTAATATTTGGTGCGACCCCGAGGCGGCGTCGGCAGTTTTTGACTCGGGTGCGAAGATCGTGATGAGTGGCTTGCATTTGACCCACCAGATAATGGCGACCCCTGCGCGAATTGAGATGGTGAGAAATGCTCACAGTGTTGTTGGTCCGAAGTTGGCGGGGTTGCTTGAGTTTTTTAGCAAGATGTATAAATCGCTTCACGACGACTTCGAAGGTGCACCTTTGCACGATGTTTGTAGTGTGTTGGCGTTGACGCATCCGCAGTTTTTTGAGTCGAGCGAGCGGCATGTTGCCGTCGAAATTGATGGGGCGATCACACGGGGCATGACGGTGATCGACTATCGACATGTGGTTTCGCGCGCCAAGGCCAACACGAAGGTGCTTGAGACCATTGACGCCGACGCGGCGTTTGATGCAATCGTCGACGCCATTCGCGCCTGCCCATAACGCTAAATCGGCGTAAGAAATAGTGTCGCTAAATACGGCGCGTTTTGTTGGGCAATCTCGGCAACAATGAAAGGGTGGCAGATCCGATCGTTTATGTTGAGCAGCGCATTGCGGCTGCGTTTGCCAAAGTTGCAGGAGCCAAGGCAGACGGCATTGATACTGCTGTGCGATCGAGCGATCGGGCCGATGCCCAGGTAAACGGTTCGATCGCGCTTGCAAAAGCGATGGGGTTGACACCGCGTGATGTGGCGACAAAAGTGCTTGAAGTTGCCGATCTTAAAGATATTTGTAGTGACGCCCAAGTGGCGGGCCCAGGGTTCATCAACTTAACTTTTCAAAATGAGTTTTTAGCACGCGAACTTATGTCGTCGAGCGCGAGCGAGAAACTCGGTGTGCGCAATGCGACCAAGCCGCGCAAAATCGTGATTGATTATTCGGCGCCGAATGTGGCCAAAGAGATGCATGTTGGACATTTGCGATCGACGGTGATCGGCGACGCGCTCGTGCGAATGTTGATGTTCGTCGGCAATACGGTTGTGCGCGAAAACCATGTCGGCGATTGGGGAACACCGTTTGGCATGTTGATTGAACATTTGGTCGATTTGGGCGAGACACATGCCGCCAATGAACTATCTGTCGGTGACCTCGATTCGTTTTATCGCAGTGCGCGAAAGAAGTTCGACGAGTCAGAGCAGTTTCAAGCACGGGCGAGGGCGCGAGTCGTGTTATTGCAAGGTGGCGATGCAGAGACACTGCGACTTTGGAAACTTCTCGTTGCTGAGAGCACAAGATACTTTCAGATGATTTATCGCACGCTCGGCGTGTTGCTTGAAGACACCGACATCATGGGCGAAAGTGCATATAACAACTTGTTGCCACAAGTTGTCGAACGGCTTGGCAAATTGAAAATGTTGACGACGAGCGACGGGGCTGAGGTCGTGTTTGCCGAAGGTTTTGTGAATCGCGAGAATCAACCGTTGCCGCTGATTATCCGTAAAACTGACGGTGGATACAACTATGCGACGAGCGATCTTGCGTGCGTGATTGATCGCGTCGAGAGACTGAACGCAGATTTACTGTTGTACGTCGTTGGCGCACCACAGGCACAACATTTGCAAATGGTCGCAGCCGTATCGAAACAGGCGGGCTGGTTGAATTCGTCGCGAGAGATGGTGCATGTTTCGTTTGGCAATGTTCTAGGTGCCGATAAAAAAATGTTGAAGACGCGAAGCGGCGAGACGGTGAAACTTGACGCTTTGTTGACCGAGTCAGTTGAGCGCGCGGCGGCGGCAGTTGCTGAGAAGAACCCAGAACTTTCTGATGTGGCGAAAGCGAAGATTGCCCGCACGGTGGGCATTGGCGCTGTGAAATATGCCGACTTGTCGACTGACCGAATTAAGGATTACACATTTGATTGGGATCGGATGTTGTCGTTTGACGGCAATACTGCGCCGTACTTGCAATACGCGCACGCACGAATTTGCAGTATTTTTCGTCGCGCTAATGTCGAGCGAGCGAGTGTGCGAAGTTTTGAGCCGGTGATTAGCCATACTGCTGAACGCGAGTTGGCGATGCGTGTGTTGCAATTTGATTCGGCGCTTTGGGACACAATTGACAAATACAGCCCGCATCGTTTGTGCACTTATCTGTATGAATTGGCGACGAGTTTCTCGTCGTTCTATGAGCAGTGCCCAGTGTTGAAAGCAGAAACTGATGCAGAGCGCACGAGCCGCTTGATGCTTTGTGACTTGACGGCGCGAGTTATGCAGGCGGGCCTTAACGTGTTGGGTATCGAAGCACCGGAGCAGATGTGAGTCGCATCGCTAAACACTTATTGCCTGATTCGGCCAAGACGAACGCTCTCGGGCATCTTGAGATTGGCGGCTGTGATCTGATCACACTTGCCGACAAATTTGGCACGCCAGCTTTTGTTTATGACGAAGCACATTTGCGCGCGCGATGCCAAGAGGCAGTTCGCGCGTTCGGCAAGCACCGAGTTGTGTACGCGACGAAAGCATTTTTGTGTGGGGCGATGGCTCGTTTGGCGCACGAAGAGGGCCTGTTGCT
>CANLHV010000043.1 GCA_947490975.1 Acidimicrobiaceae bacterium | reverse complement strand
GCTTCAACGAGTGTCGGCACGAAAAATTCTTTTTTTGCAAACACTGCGTTGTGCCCACCGTGCACTTCGAAAACCTCGACATTTTTCAACAACTGGTAGAGCTCGGTTTGTCGCTCTGGTGCGACGACACCGTCATCTGTCGTAATCACTACTGCGGCGGGTTCGTCAAACTTTGGCAACCAATCACGCGAGTCAAAATTGCCGATTGCGCTACCAGCCTCGAGAATATGACGCCAGTCGTGTGATGCGATTTGCTTAACTGCCCAAGGCGCTAATCCGTTTGATTTGCGTTGTAAATAAAGTTGATCGGTCAACCATGTGCGCGCTTGCGCCGTGGTCAGTCGTGAAAGTGCGGCGAGACCAGTAAGGCCGAAAAAACTCAATTTTTCTTCACGTGATTTTGCAAAATGACTCGCGGTGCTGCATAACACGATGCCTCGCACTCGCTGTTCGTGTCGCTGCCACAACAATTGCGCGACCGTGCCACCCATCGAATAACCAACCGGAATAAAAGTTGAAATGCCGAGCACGTCGGCGAGTGCGGCGACGTCATCGGCGCAATCTTCGAGTTTGAAATTTGTTTTTGTGCGAATGCCGCGACCGTGCCCGCGAAGGTCGAGCGCAACAACATTGAAGTTTTCGCTCAATGCGTCGAAACATGTGAACCAGTTCAAGTCGGCTGTTGCTGTCCAGCCGTGCAACAGCATCAGCGTTGGCGCACCGGCAGGGCCTTTTTTCTCGCGATAAAAAGTTTTTCCACGACCTGGCAATTCGATTTCGAAACCGTTTGGCAGGCCAGGTATCTGCGCCACCGAATCAGTCGTCACTGTGATCGCGTCTCTAAAACTTTGACTTTCAACTTGCCATTAGGTGCGTCGTATTCAACAACATCGCCAACTCTTGCGCCAAGAAGCGCTGAACCAAGCGGAGAAGTCGGGCTCATCACAGGTGCCTCGCTGATTTCTTCAATGTGTCCGATCAGATAACTTTCGGCCATCGATTCGTCGTCGCCGTCGTAAAGCACTGTCACGATCATGCCAAGACCAACCGTGCCATCTTTCGATGGTTCGACGATTTCGGCTTGATCAAGTATTGATTCGAGTTGTCGAATGCGCGCTTCCATGTGGCCGTGCTCGTCTTTTGCGGCGTGATAGTCGCCGTTCTCTTTCAGGTCGCCGTGCTCACGTGCACGGGCAATTTTCTCTGCAGCCACGATGCGACCACGAGTTGTTAAGTCTGCGTGCTCTTCACGCAATCTCTCAAAGGTTTTTCGCGAAAGTTTATGGATCATGACCTTAAAAATGCTATCTAGATGGCGCCAAGTTAATGGTCGGCTTTCGCGCGTGTTTGCGCCGTACGATTAAAGGCATGGTTTCGCAAAAACTGAATGACAAAACATATGGCAACGAATAATTCTGTGGCTGGTCATCGTGTTGCTGTCATCGGCGGCGACGGTATCGGTCCAGAAGTTCTTGCCGAGGCGCTAAAAGTTATTGGCGCGACTGGCGTCAAACTTGCGACGACCAATTTCGATCTGGGTGGTGCGCGATATTTGCGCGACGGCGAAGTTTTGTCAGATGCGACTCTTGCCGAGTTGCGTAAGTTCGACGCGATTTTGCTTGGCGCCGTCGGCACGCCAGACGTGCCACCGGGTTTAATTGAGCGCGGCCTGTTGTTGAAGATGCGATTCGAGTTAGACCTTTATATAAATCGACGCCCGTTCAGCGGCACGGCTCCGGGGCACACGAAGCCACACGATTTTGTTGTCATTCGCGAGAACACTGAGGGCCCGTATGTCGGCGAAGGTGGCGTGCTGCGCCGCGGCACGCTCGACGAAGTTGCAACGCAGGGCAGTGTCAACACCGCAAAAGGTGTCGAGCGTTGCGTGCGCTACGCGTTCGAACTTGCGCGCACACGAAGTCGCAAACATTTAACGCTTGTTCACAAAACTAATGTGCTCACTTTTGCGGGCGACTTGTGGCAGCGCACATTTGATCGTGTCGGCAAAGAATTTACCGATGTTGCAACTGCTTATAACCATGTTGATGCTGCGTGCATATATTTTGTGCAAGACCCGCACCGCTATGACGTAATCGTCACCGACAATTTGTTCGGCGACATTCTCACCGATTTGGGTGGCGCTGTTTCTGGTGGCATCGGCGTTGCATCTTCAGCAAATTTGAACCCGACACGCAGTGGTCCTTCGATGTTTGAACCGGTGCACGGTTCGGCGCCAGACATTGCCGGCAAGGGCGTTGCCAACCCTGTCGCAGCGATTTTGTCGGCTGCCCACATGCTTGAATTTCTCGGTGAGACAAAAGCCGCCGCGATGTTGCGAGATGCTTGCGTCGAGCCCGTTTCTGGCTCAACAGTCGCAGTCGGCGATGAAATCGCACGTCGCGTCAAGGCAAATATTTAAAGCCTCACTCATAGACTGAAAATTAGAAAAATCAGGAGACCTAATGCCAATCACAACCACCCCAAAAATTTGGATGAACGGCTCGCTCGTCAATTGGGACGACGCAAAGGTGCATGTTCTCACTCACACACTGCACTACGGCACTGGCGTCTTCGAGGGCATTCGCGCATATGAGACGGCAAATGGCCCTGCAGTTTTTCGTTTGACTGATCACATGAAGCGCCTGCACAACAGCGCGAAAATCATGGGCATGGAGTTGCCGTATTCAGTTGAAGAACTTGTCGAAGCAACAAAGCAGACCGTTAAATCGACTGGCCTACCGTCTTGTTACATTCGTCCGATTGCATATTACGGCTACGGCGAAATGGGTCTCAATACATTGCCATGCAAAGTCGATGTAGCGATCGCGTGTTGGCCGTGGGGTGCTTATCTTGGCGACGATGCTGTTCAAAAAGGTGTGCGCATGAAAATTTCTTCATGGACACGTCACGATCACAACACGATGCCACCCGCAGCAAAAACTGTCGGCAACTACGTCAACTCGTCGTTGGCAAAAGTCGAAGCGCTCAAAGCTGGCTACGACGAAGCGATCATGCTCTCACCAAGTGGTTTGGTTGCCGAGTGCACTGGCGAGAATATTTTTTGCGTGCGCAACGGCATTATCTTGACACCGCCACTTTCGGCTGGCGCACTTGAAGGCATCACACAGTCGAGCGTCACAACTATTGCTCGTGACTTGGGTTTTGATATTCGCGTCGACAACATCGCCCGCAGTGATCTCTACATCGCCGACGAAATTTTCGTTTGCGGTACTGCTGCCGAAGTTGGCTCAGTTAATTCGGTCGACGAACGCAAGATTCCTTGCCCTGGTCCGATGACAACGGCGATTGCCGCAACCTATGCCAAAGCTGTGCGTGGTCAAGACGACCGCTACAAGCAATGGTGCGAGTTGGTGAAGTAGAACTCATGTCACAAAACCGTGAACTCGTCGAAGTTTTCGACACCACACTTCGTGACGGCATGCAGGTCGAAGGTGTTTCGGCAAGCGTGCAAGACAAACTACGCATCGCTGAACAACTCGATTTTCTTGGCGTTCACTACATCGAAGGCGGCTGGCCTGGTGCCAATCCGAAAGACATCGAGTTTTTTGCGCGTGCCCGCACTGAACTGAGCCTGAAAACTTCGACACTTGTCGCGTTTGGGTCGACTCGACGCCCGATGGGCAAAGTTGATGACGATCCGACGCTGCGTAATTTGGTCGAAGCTCAAACGAGCGCAGTGTGCATAGTGGCTAAATGCTCGGCATATCACGTTGAACAAGCCCTGCAAACCACGCTTGACGAGGGTGTGGCGATGGTCAGCGATTCGGTTAAATACCTAGTTGCCAACAACCGTCGCGTGCTTGTCGATATGGAGCACTTCTTTGATGGCTACAAACACAACGCCGAATTTTCGTTGCGAGTTCTAGAAGCAGCAGTTATCGGTGGTGCAACACACTTGGTGTTGTGCGACACAAACGGTGGCTCATTGCCAAACGAAGTCGAAAAAATCGTCGCTGAAGTTCGTCGCCACATGGGCAGTGACGTCATAATCGGCATTCATTGTCACGACGACACAGGTTGTGCCGTGGCTAATTCGCTTGCCGCCGTGCAAAGTGGCGCGCGCCACGTGCAAGGCACACTCAACGGTCTGGGTGAGCGCACTGGCAACACAAACTTGACGACTGTCATTCCAAACTTGCAACTCAAACTTGACTACAAGTGTTTGCCTGAAGGCCATCTCGAGCGTCTCACTCAAGTCAGCAATCATGTTGCCGAAGTTTTGAATCGCCCCATGAACCCGCAAGCACCATATGTCGGTGTATCGGCATTTGCCCATAAAGCAGGTCTGCATGTTTCGGCAATCGCACGCGCTAAAGATGCGTATGAACACGTGTCGCCAGAACTCGTCGGCAATGGCACTCGCTTTTTGGTTTCAGAAATGGCAGGTCGCGCGACAATCACGATGAAGGCCCAAGAATTGGGCATCAAACTTGACGGTCCGGCAATTGGTCAAGTCATCGACGATCTAAAGCGACTTGAGTTCGAGGGCTATCACTTCGAAGCAGCCGATGCATCGCTTGAGTTGCTCATGCGTCGCGCCGCAGGATTTGATCAATCGTTTTTCAAAGTCGAATCAATGCGCGTCATCACCGACGAAGCAGCAACCGGCACATTTACCACAGAAGCCACCGTCAAAGTTTGGGTCGGTGAAACTCGCAGTGTGTTTACATCTGAAGGCAACGGTCCGGTAAACGCGATCGACACCGCGTTGCGTGAAGCTCTGCGGGCAAGTTATCCGCAATTAGAGCGTGTGCATCTCACCGACTATAAAGTTCGAATTCTCGACTCTGGTTCGGCAACTGGTGCGGTTACTCGCGTATTGATTGATGCCACCGACGGTGAACGCACGTGGACAACCATCGGTGTTTCGACAAACATCATCGAAGCGTCGTGGCACGCTCTTGAAGAGTCGCTTGTTTACGGCTTGTTGCATTTGCAATCTTGATCTTGCGTTAAATGTTCTAGGCTGGTCGCGAAATGTCAGCACCTAAGTTCACGCCGTTAGATCCGACAGATCGTCCGCGAACATACTCTTCACCCGAGCATGTGCCGTCACCGTGGCGCAACGATAAACCTGCGGCAATCGTGAGCCGACAACCCAAGGGTCAAAAACTTGGCCATCAAGGCCCCGATCAGGGTTATGTGCTGAAGCTCGCTGAAGGCTTGCGCGACTCAATCGTGTTGCAGCCGGGTGAGTCTGCCGATGATGCAATTCGTGGAGCAATTGCGATCGCTTTGCGTCGCGCCTCGAAATATGGGCGAGCACCTGTGATTCATGATTTGACAATTGCGTTCGGCATTTGGGGTTTCATGTTGCTTGACCCACCAGCCGATCTAGTTGCTCGGCGCAAAGAGTTATTCGCTGGTTTGGGTGATGCAGCGCATCACTATTCAGAAATTCGCGCACTCGTCGACATGGTGCCAGAGAGCACGATGCTGATGACACCAGAACAAGTTCGCACCGGCATGCCAGGCAGCTGGCGCGCACTTACCGGCGCTTAAAAACTATTTGTCGATTGCGTGCGCTTCAAGATTTTTTAGCGCAACGAATTCAAGTGTGAATGTGTGAGTTGATCGCAACTTAACTTTTGGCGCTTTGCCAGCCTCGAATGCTTCTTGCCAACGTGGCGCACAAAGACACCATTGGTCGCCAGGCTTTAGCCCAGCAAAACCATATTGAGGCATCGGGGTCGAGAGATCGTTGCCGACAGACTTTGAATATTCAAGAAACTCTGCGGTCATGATCGCGCACACCGTGTGAACGCCGGTGTCGTCGCCACCAGTTTCACAGCAACCCGTTCGGTAGTAGCCAGTTATTGGGTCGAAATTGCACGGCTCAAGAGGTTCGCCATAAACATTTGTTTGCTGGCCAATTGTCATTTTGTCGTCAATTCGTCGCGGGGTTTCTTAGTTGATTGACACGCCGACAAGGCGACCAATTACGTATGTGACACCAACAGCCAGCAACATGATTGCTACTTGTCGAACTGCACTTAAAGTTTTTGATCGTTCGGCTTGTTGCCCAATTGCATATCCGGCTACAGCCGCTGCAATCACGGCAACGATGACGGACGAATATTTAGCCGAACCACCGCTACTAAAAATCCATGGCAAAACTGGCAACATCGCGCCAGCCAAAAATGTGACGAGTGAGATAAACGCAATCTGAATCGGGTTCGGCAAATTGCCCGCATCAAGACCAAATTCTTCGCGCGCGTGCACGACGACTGCCCGCTCTGGGTCACGCATAACTTCGGCGGCAGAGATTGCGGCTTGCTCACGCGACATGCCATGCTGGCGATACATTGCGGCGAGTTCAGAAGTTTCGGCCTCTGGGTGAAGTTTTAACTCTCGCAACTCGAGCGCCATCTCGCGTTCGACCAGGTCGTTTTGTGCGCTAATTGAAACCCATTCACCAGCAGCCATACTTGCCGCGCCAGCAACAGCAGCAGCGATGCCGGCGAGCCGAACAACACTTGAATCAACACCGCCGGCAGCAAAACCAATTATCAAAGAAACGTTCGAAACTAAGCCGTCACTGAAGCCGAAAACTCCGGCGCGCGCCGAACCACCAGCGAGTGCGCGATGGTCTGGGTGACCTTCATGTTCGAGAGTTTTCTTTGCCATGTGTTCAACGATAGTTCTGTCTCGGGTGCTTACGCTCACCGAGATAGCCTGATGACAGATGGCACAGACACCGCGCTACCGATTCGCGCCGTCACCAACAGGTTATTTTCATGTCGGCGGTGCACGAACTGCTCTCTACAACTGGATTCTTGCGCTTCAATCAAATGGTGTTTTTGTTTTACGGATAGAAGACACCGATGATTCGAGAAATAATCCGCAATGGACGCAGGGCATTCTCGATGCGCTTGCTTGGCTCGGCATAGATAACAAAGATTCGCACTTCGAAGGGCCGTTCTTTCAATCTGCCAATGCTGCTTTACATGTTGAAGCTGCCGAGAAACTTTTCGCACAAGGTGCTGCATATTATTGCGACTTGTCATCTGAAGATATTCAGAAACGCGCCAAAGAATCAGGCAAACAGGGCTACGACGGCTATTCGCGTGATCGAGGTTTGGGGCCAGGCGAAGGTCGAGTCTTGCGTTTTCGCGTGCCCGAAGGCGCGACAATTGTTCAAGATCAAGTTAGGGGCAGTGTCGAGTTTGATAATTCGACAATCGAAGATTTTGTCTTGTTGCGTGGCAACGGTTCGCCCGTGTTCTTGTTGGCAAACGTCGTTGACGACGTAACTCAGGGCATTACTCATGTCGTGCGGGCCGAAGAGCACTTGCCCAATGCACCAAAACAACAGATGATTTGGCGTGCGCTTGGCCACGAGCCACCCGTTTGGGCTCACGTGCCGGTGCTTGTTAACGAGCAACGCAAGAAACTCTCGAAGCGTCGCGACAAAGTTGCAGTCGAGCAATATCGCGAAGAAGGCATTCTCTCGGTTGCGATGAAAAACTATTTGATGACCCTTGGTTGGGCGCCCATCGGTGACACAGAAATTGTGCCGTTCGAAAAAATAACTGCCGAGTTTGATTTGAGCAGCGTCAATCATTCGCCGGCGTTTTTTGACATCGTCAAATTGCATTCGTTCAACGCCGACTACATTCGCGCGATGCCGGTTGATGAGTTCATTCGCGCATGCGAACCCTGGTTGGTGGGCGCAAAAGCGCCTTGGCAAGCACAAGATTATGACGCAAAAGTTTTTGCAGAAATAGCGCCATTAGTTCAGACTCGTGTGCAGTTGTTGCAAGATGTGCCGAGCATGGTCGACTTTTTGTTCTGCGATTTGCCGACTATTGATGATGCTGCTTTTACCAAAGCGTTCGCGCCAGAGTGGGCGAGTGCAACTCTGATCGAAATTCGCGATGCTTTCAAGACATGCGAGTTCACACCTGATGCGCTCAAAGCAGTGGTTGAAGCAGTCGGCGAAAAGCACTCGCTGAAACTCGGCAAGATGCAAGCGCCACTGCGGGTGGCCGTGACTGGGCGCAGTGTTGGTCCGCCATTGTTTGAACCGATTGCGATGTTGGGTCGAGACGCGACGCTCAAGCGAATTGATGTCGCACTCGCTAAAAAGGTCTAAGCGAGTTTTAACCAATGAAGTTGCGACGAGTTCTTCAGTCGCTTGGTTTAACTGTTTTAATTGCGGCGGTCTACTTCTTTGTCTCGTTGTTGCAAGTGTGGAACACAGGTCGTAGCGCTGATCGTCAACCAGTTGGCGCAATCGTCGTGCTTGGCGCTGCTCAATATGACGGTCGACCATCGCCACAACTTCAGGCTCGCCTCGACCACGCGCTCGAATTATGGAACCTCAACTTGGCTTCGTACATCGTGGTCACGGGCGGCAAGCAAGAAGGCGATCGATTTACTGAGGCGGCCGCTTCGCGCAAGTTTTTTGAGTCAAGCGGCGTGGCCAGCGACCTGATTTTTGAAGAAAATTCTGGCACGACTACTTATGCATCTTTGTTTGCTGTTTCGCAAGTTGTAAGAGATCTCGAAATTGATCGTGTGTTGATTGTTAGCGATCCGTTTCATCTTCTACGCGCGAAATTAATTGCTAACGAGGTCGGTCTTGATGCGAGTTCATCATCGACTCGCACGAGCGTGATTCAGGGTGGCGATGCATTCAGGCGCAATCTTCAAGAGGCTGCGGGTGTTGCCATTGGTCGCATTGTTGGTTTTCAACGTGTTGATTCGTGGACTAATTAATTAGATATTTGCGATATCGTAAAACCGTCACTCTGGGGAGTGGTGTAACTGGCAACACAGCAGATTCTGGTTCTGTTATTCAGGGTTCGATTCCTTGCTCCCCAAC
>CANLHV010000042.1 GCA_947490975.1 Acidimicrobiaceae bacterium | reverse complement strand
TAATCCTGATTCGTAAAGGTCACAAGACCATTCTACTCAACCCGCATCTCGTTGATCGCGGTCTGTCATCTTGCTCAGATGACCACTCAGATAGATTATGTCTCAGTGCATTTGCCTCGTCATTACCTGCCTAGTGTTTTGAATTGGATCGAATACTTTTATGTAGTAGTTCTGTTAGCACTCTTGACTCAAGGTCCAGTGCTAAAACTTTGGGAAGGTAGTGGACAGTCTGGTTCATCCGTTCTTGAGGTAACGAAGTATTCGACTTATTTGATTTTTCAGTTGCCGGCAATTGTGTTATTGGCCCGTCGAGGTATTCCGCAAAATATGTTGCGGGGGCCGGTGGGTTTACTTCTCTGTTTTTGCGGTTGGATGTTGCTTTCTACGGCTTGGGCCACAGCAAGTAGCTATGCACTCGTTGCTTCAGTGTCACTTTTTGTTACTTGTCTTGCTGGGCTTTATATCGCCCGTAGTTTTACTCTGCTACAACAGCTCACTTTGTTTTTAGTTGCGATGCAACCAGGCTTAATACTTTCTTGGTATGCCGTGCGCAACGACTGGTCGGGTGCAGTCAACTTCGACGAAAACTATTGGGTCGGTATTTATTTCAATCGCAATTCGTTCGCGCCACCCGCAGCGCTCGGGTTTCTTGCTGCTGGCGCCCTCGCATGGATCTTGATAGTGCGACGTCCAAGATTTTGGGGGCCTTTAACAATTGTTTTGGCTGATGTGATGCTGCTCAATATCGGGCTTTTGATAAGAACTAAGTCTTCAACATCGCTTGGGGCCATCGGCGTCTTCATTTTTGTCTGGGGGTTCTGGACAATCGTCAGGCAGATTCAAAGAAAGACGTCTATCTCGGCTCGGCAAATGTTGCAGACGATCTATCCGCTATTTCTTTTAGCGATTATTTTGCTCACTTGGATCGGTTTCAGATTTCAGAAACCTTTGCTTGGTCTATTTGATAACAAACTTGACTTCAGTGGTCGAACGTTGTTGTGGCGTTTTAGTTGGGACGGTTTTCTTGACAAGCCAATTTTTGGTTGGGGATGGTTCTCTGCGTGGAACACCCCAAACTTTTTTCATGAACGCGAGTTTTGGTGGGCAATTTCAAGCACCACCTGGTCTCACAGTGCGATTATGGATGTTTTGCTAGGCGGCGGAATAGTTGGCGCCGGTCTGTTTATTTTGGCCATTTTATGGAGCGGTGCTCGTCAGCTTGAGCGCGCGCAAACACAAATTGCCGGACAATGGACTTTCGCAGCAACCTGGTTTGTTTTAGCAGCAGCGACCCAGGAGAGCTTTGTTGTCGGCAACCACTTCATGTGGCTGCTGCTTGTCGCCGCAATGTCTGGCAGCCGCGATGACAGAATTGCGAAATTTTAAATTTATTGTTCTTGAAGGAGTTTGATCATAAGTTCACGCGAGTCGGTGGGCTCGGAGTTAAGGCTTGACTGGTCAATTGGCTTAACCGCGACATGGGAGATAAGTGGATGCCGTGGGCGTTCATCAATTTCGCTTTCGCCAAATAACTCTTCGTGAACTTTTTCGCCGACACGCAGACCAACGACTTCGATCTTGATTGGTTTGCCACTGTTGCGAACTAGTTGTTCGGCAACTTCATAGATGTTTACCGGCTTGCCCATATCGAGCACCAAAACTTCTCCGGTCGAACCGATTGCACCAGCTTGAATAACAAGTTGAACAGCCTCAGAAATAGTCATGAAATATCGCGTGACACCTCGATGGGTCACGGTCACTGGTCCACCCTTGGCGATCTGATCTCTAAACGACATCAGAACACTTCCGCGCGAACCAAGGACGTTTCCGAATCGCACCGAAATGTATTTGCCCGGACCTGAGTTAAAAGCGAACTCGGCAGTAAGACGCTCAGCGATTCGTTTTGAGTATCCGAGCACGCTGATTGGGTTCGCTGCCTTGTCAGTAGAAATGTTGACGAATACTTCGACACCTGATCGTTGAGACGCCTTAAGCAGGGTTAAAGTACCGAGAACATTAGTTTGATATGCCTCATGTGGGTATCGCTCAAGAAGTGGCAAATGCTTTAATGCCGCGGCGTGAAATACAACTTGAGGTTTTCTTGACTCAAACACTGCGTTAATTGCACTCGCATCACGCAAGTCAGCCAAAACAGTTTGGGGTGTGTCAAGTAGTGCGCGACCGTAAATAGACAGTTGAACTTCATGGAGCGCACTCTCGTCTCGATCAAGCATGATAATTTCAGCCGGATTAAATCGCACCAGTTGGCGACAAAGCTCACTGCCGATGCTGCCGCCAGCACCCGTTACTAATACGCGACGATTTACCAAGTATTCCGAAATTTCGTCGAGATTGATCGTGACTCGACGGCGTCCGAGAAGATCTTCGTCGGTCAGGTCACGAATGTCGCTGGCATCTACTGGCCGCTCATTTAAGGTTTGTACCGCAGGAAGAATCTTTACATCGAGTTTGGCGTCACGTGCAGTTTGGGCGATTTCGCTGACGATGTTTGATTCGGCAGAAGGAATAGCAATGAGCAAAGTTGTTGCCCCAGTGCGAAGTGCGGCCTTTTGAATCGAGTCACGACCGCCCAATACGGGAACTCCCGAAATTCTGAGGCGATGAGTTGAAGTGTTGTCATCTAAGAAGCCAACTGGCAAATAAATTGAGTTTGGGTTGCGCAACATCGTGTTGACAATTTGAATGCCGCCTTCGCCCGCGCCGTAAATCAAAATTTTCTTTGCAGTTTGTTCTGACGGTCGACGAAGCTGCTCGCGAATTAGTCGCCATGTGTATCGGCTCGAACCCGTGAAGAAAAGGCCAAGAATGCCACCAGCAATTATCGCACTACGTGGAAAAGCGTCCACCGATCGGTCGGTGAAACGAATAGTCAATAAAAGTGATGTGGTGATGAATGCAGAAAGAATCAAACCTTTTACTTCGTCAAAGCTGCCGTAACGCCACCTGCGACGGTAGATGCCGACGATGTAACCCGTGACTGCTTGCACGACTGCCACGATTGGCAAAACACGATAGAGAATGTTTTGCACTGCCTCGCTGATGTTTCGCTCATCTTGCAAATAAGCGCGCAAAATTAGGGCGAGCGCGGCTGCGGCCGACCAAGCGAGCACATCTAAAACGAATTGAATAACACCAGTGACAGATACGAAACTTTTTGTTTGACCAATTCGCTCTGCGAATAGAGCCATTCGAGTGCGAAAATTAATTTGGTTTGTCATTAGTTGCTGACTAAGGCTGCACCAACGACTGTATTTCCTGATTTTTCGGCGAGCGTCCATGCTGATTCGAGATCAGAAATTTTTGATCGATGTTGGTTAACCAGAATGATTATTGGTGAGCTTGAATTTGGGCTTAGGTCGGTGGCCGTAATGTTTGCCAATGAACTAACCAACAAGGCTTGACACCCGATTACGCCGCTCAACTCGCTGACGAGAGCTTCGTTATCTAGTTTTGAATCAACGGGGAAGAATCTCAAACTCGTTGTATTGCTCATATCTATAGCACCACGAATCGCAGTGGCTAAATGTTGAACTGAGTTCGGATTGTGTTTTTTATCAACGTTGCCCAAGAATTTTTGAAAGCTGACAAGGCTTACAAGTTTCTTCTGATTTCGCACGAGGTTGTCGGTGATGACTAGTTGCAAAAGAATCAGACAGCCGATTATCAGACCGACAAGTAAGCCGAACAAATATGTCTTTCGACCAACAGTGGTGATCTGTTCGCCGCCAAAATATTTATCTTCGGCAATAAGTTGCATCTCACCAGAGGCGAGTTTGACCGATTCTTCGAGCGCTACTTTTTGCAATGTGAGTCGGTCTCTTTGGCTTTCGGTTATTTTCGCCGATTGGGCCAGCATTTGATCTACAAGTTCACGTGATCGTGTGAGGCCAGTCTCTATTGATTCGGCTCTCAGCGAGATGAGAAGCTGCAGATAGTTTTCAATTGCCAAAGCGCAATTGATCTCGTCTTGTTCGGTGCAGGTAAATGTGAACGATGCATTTGTCGCCGGTGAGAACGAAAACCGTCTGGCTTCAGAAATATCACCTTCAGTTGTCAGCGCAAAACGTGTCTCTGACTTGTCGACTCGAATATCTAAGTCGCCATCAATACCGGCCAGCGCTTTTTCTACATATTTCTGACTTCGTAATACAGCGAGTTGGCTAGTTTCACTCGGTATGGGCTCGAAAAGAGCTGGGTTCAAGTCGACCAAGGCGAGTGGCGCCATTTCATTTAGCGCCTCGTATGTTTTGGTCAACGTGTAATACCGTGGCGAAGTTTGTAGATCAGACTCTTGAAAAAACATCAATCCGGCACCAATCAGCATGGTTACGGGTATCACCCACCATTTTTTGCGGACGACAGAGGCAATTGTGGCTAAATCGAACGAAATTCGCCGTGGGGCATCTAATGGGTTCACGCGTTCTAAGGCTATCAGTGGCGAGGTTTGACAGATATCGTTTCGCACGCTGTCAGAATGCAACTATTAGATGTCAGATACAAGTTTGACGATATTGATGGAGAGTTAATGACAACCGACCTTGAGCGAATTTTGGGATATCGAGATGCGGTCGACTCGTCGGTTGAAATTAGAAAAGTTGCTGATGAGATGTTCGCGTTGTCATGTTGGACTCCAGACTTTTGTGGGGCGTTGATTCGCGCTGCTGAACTAACCGGGACGTTCGAGAACAATCCAAATGATCCTGTGCCCGGTCATGAAGTTTCGCTCGCAGTAATTAGCCCGCGGCTATTTAATGCTGTTGAGGTTGACTTTGGTGGTCGCATCTGGCCGCAATTGCAACAACAATGGCCGTTAATTGACTATCACGGAATTCAAGATGTGTTTGTCATCAAATATCAAGTCGGGCAGCAAGAAGAGCTACGAATGCATCATGACGTCGCCCAAGTTTCGGCAAGCATCAAGTTGAACGACAACTATCAAGGCGCTGAACTTGAATTTCCACGTCAAAACTTTTCGAACCGCGATTTGAAAGTCGGTGAGATGGTTGTGTGGCCCAGTTTGGTGACACATCCACACCGCAGTGCGCAAATTGCAAGCGGGGTCAAATACAGTGCGACTATCTGGTTTGAGTTACCGATAGTAAATCAGCAGTAGTCAAAATTTATTTAGTCTTCTTGCGAACCTGCAGCGGTCGATTTTCGGCATTAAGACAATGACCATCTGTCAAATCAAACCGCCAACCGTGCAGTGAACACGTGAGCGTATTGCCGTTGATTTCACCAAATACTGACAGGTCGGCTTGTCGGTGTGGACACTTTCGTTGCATCACATAGTCACCGATTTCAATTTCGTCACTGAGATCTTTGTTGAAACTTAATCGCTCAGTAGCTTCATGTTCGGCACGGGTCATTCGCTCAACCGAGAGGCTCTTGAAGAAGTTGTACAGGTATTCATTAAATTCGCCCGATCGCCAAGCAGTGAATCGACAAGAAAGAAAAAACGAATTCGACCAGTCGACGGCACGTTGATCAACGACGGTCTTTAACAATTCGTGGGGGATATCAAACCTAAAACCGAAAGATTGATCAGAAAATTTTGTTACCTTTCCATTTTTAAAATCAATCAGAATCTGTAGTTCACGAGTGCGAATCAGACAGTTGGCTCCGATGCCGGCTCGAAGCGCTGGGGCTAGGTCAAGAAGTGGTTCAAACCATGCTTGTATCGCACCAAGTAAGTCAGACTGCGCGTTTGATGAGGCGCTTGACCACTTGGCTTTTTCGGCACCGAGCCATGCCGACCAATCGGCTTGATATTGGCGAAGATAATTTTCTTTATTGGCGAAAATATCTGAAATGTCAATATTGTTGGGCGAAGAAACAGTTATTTTCTTGGCTGAGATATCAATGGCAGTGCCAGGTATCGCCAAGATGTCATTTTTGCGGCCAAGAGCGCTTAGTCGCTCTAGAAATTTTGTTTGATCAGGAAATATGGATGTTTCGTTTCCGGTGATCATGTTTAGATGAAACAAATCTTCGTCCAGAAAGCAGGGCGGGCCGGCCGATGGCACGACTGCCCGAGCGTCAAGACTTTCGACATATTTAATCGCTCTGGCAAATTGACTTTCGACTTTTGCGCGCGCGAGGTTTAACTTTGTTGTTGGGTCTTGCTCATAGACCATCGGATACCAAATCGCGCCGCTGTATTGCAACCAATGCAAGTCGATTGGTCCATGGCTGCGCAATGCATCAAGATTGCCAGTGCGACAGTCGTTTTGATTGACGAGTCTGGCAGTTTTATCGCTGACAACCAACGCCGAGTCGCCACCTGGGCCATCTGTAATTGAAGTTTCAACATGTATCGCAATTTTTGTTTCGCTGTCGATTGCGATCTCTTTGCCATTTTCAGTTTTGACGAACTTTGTGAAGCCAAGACTTGATAGTCGTTGCTCGAGTTCGCGACTCGGAAAATCAGGCAATAAGACAGTGGCCTCGCGTGTTACATGATTTGCCAAGAATGCTTCATCGAAGTGATCGCCGTGAATATGCGATATATATAGGTGTGTCGGCGACTCAATTTTTGCGACAAGTTCAATGTCAAGCTGGTCATTGCGCGGAAACACAAACCACGAGCCAAAAAATGCCGGCACGAACCACGGATCACAAAGAATTCTTGAGTTGCCGCTCTCGATGAGTATTCCGGCGTGGCCTAGCGAGGTGGCTCGCATGATTATTTAGGCAACAGGTGGGTCAGTGAATTGTTGGCCCGAGCGAGCAACATGTTCAGTCCACTCTTTGCCATTCCAATAGCGCAGTTCAAATCTGCCAGATGGGTCGGCGTACCACGCTGCTGGCACTGTCGCGTTTGTCTGCGCGGATGCAACCGTAGTTGTGGTTGTTTCAGCAAAACTTTGAGTTTGCTGTGCAGCAATTGTCGAGTTTGCGCCAGTCGGTCGGCGAAGAAATGCGCAATAGCGACCATCAAATGTCGGCACAATTGAAACAACTTCCCATCCATCGCTTGACTTTTTTGTCAGTTCGCTGGCCATCGCTTCGGGGCTCGCGTTATAAGGATTAAATGCAACATACTCAAACATGCAGTCAGGCTAGTGCGAAATACGGTTCGAAAAATGACCACGAATACGATTTCTGTGCACCGTAACCTTGTATCTGTGGTAAAAAATCAAACAAAGCGAATCGCATATTTTGGACCAGCGGGCACGTTTACCGAGCAGGCGTTGCTCACACAAAATGATCTTGCCTCATGCGAATTGGTTGCGTTTAGAACTGTGCCCGATGTCCTAGATGCTGTTGCATCTGGAGTAGTTGATCTCGGATTTGTGCCGATTGAAAACTCAATCGAAGGAACAGTCAACTTCACGCAGGACGCTCTGGTTTTTGATTACGACCTTTTGATTCAGCGTGAGATCGTGCTGGATATCGAGCACTGTTTACTCGCTCGTAAAGGTGTTTCAGTTAGCGACCTAGAAGCCATCGTGTCGATACCTGTAGCAACAGCGCAATGCCATAATTATTTGCGTAAAAATTTTGGCGAACTTGAAATAAGGGCAGCCAACTCAACAGCTGAAGCGGCGCAAATAGTTGCCGCTAATACGACAGAAAAGTTGGCAGCGATTGCACCAAAAAATGCTGCCAAAGTTTATGGACTCGAAGTTGTTGCAACCGATATCGCCGACCACCAGGGCAACCAGACTCGTTTTGTGCTTGTCGGCAAAGGTGTGGTGCCGGGTGCGACTGGTCACGATAAAACGGCGATCGTTGTTTTTCAGCGGGCCGACGAACCAGGAAGTTTGATTTCAATTTTGCAAGAGTTTGCGGCACGGCGAATTAATTTATCCGTTCTGCTTTCGCGACCGACAAAGCGCGGCGGTCTTGGTGATTATTGCTTCATCATGTATGCAGATGGACATATTCAAGATGAACTTATGGCCGATGCGTTGCGTGACTTGCACGCCAAACAAGGCGATGTGAAATTTCTTGGTTCGTATCCGGCTAGTGGCGCGCACGCACATTCAGCACGAGAACATGCTGATGCTCGTTGGCGTGAAGCCGATGATTGGATGACAGAACTAAGAACTCGCATTACGAGATAGCGTCTACGAGCGGAACGGTGGCAGAGTGGACAAACGCATCCGCCTTGAAAGCGGACGGCTGTAAAAGGCCCGGGGGTTCGAATCCCTCCCGTTCCGCCACGAGAGGGTTCATTCTTTGACCGTTACACTAAGAAGTCGCTTGGGTAATGAAGTTAGTAATTACTCGTTCTTTAATTTTTGGAGAGGTGCCAGAGCGGCCGAATGGGGCGCCCTGCTAAGGCGTTGTCCGGGTAAACCGGACCGAGGGTTCAAATCCCTCCCTCTCCGCCAGTTGGTTTTTGCTGTTGCCTGCGTTGTCGTTTCAAGTTTGGTTTTTTTGCCCGCGAAAGTTAGCGCTGCATCATGCACTGTTTTTCATCAAGCACGTGCAAATGATTCATGGAGTCGCATTGCCGCGCGTAACGGCATGTCGCTGACGAAACTTTTGGCTTTGAATGGGGCAAAGAACTCAACGATGATCTTGGTTGGCGCACAAATTTGCACTTCAGATAAGCCCGTCATTGTGATTCCAGACACGGTTTACAAGCGCAAAGACGTAGTTGCGATTATTCGTGAGGTTTGGCCAGATGAACACGAAGAGAATGCACTGTTCGTCGCTCAGCGTGAAAGCAAGTTAAACCCAAATGCTGTCGGTGGGGCAAATGATTGTTGTGTTGGTCTATTTCAAATTTATTATTCAGTGCATCGATCGTGGTTGTCGAATATTGGTGTCACCGAACCAGCACAACTTCTAGATGCACGAGTTAATGCGCAGGCGGCGCTTACATTGTTTAAGCGCAATGGCAACTCATGGAAGCCGTGGTGGACAAAGTCTTGGCGTCCATAAGGCAGTAGGCTTCTAGACGAAAATTGCGCTCGTAGCTTAATGGATAGAGCATCTGACTACGGATCAGAAGGTTGGCGGTTCAAGTCCGTCCGAGCGCGCCA
>CANLHV010000041.1 GCA_947490975.1 Acidimicrobiaceae bacterium | reverse complement strand
GCAATCGAAAACATTGATAGCGGTCTTGCCATCACGATTTTTTATTGCAACCCGATAATTGTGGTGTTGCTTTCGTGGTGGCTCCTCGGCAACAAACCAAGCCCGATAATCGTTTGGTGTCTGATTTCAACTCTCATCGGCGTAGCAATCGCCGCTGGCCAAGTTGGCAACGCCGATGCCTTCAGCGTGATTCTTGTGTTGATAGTCGCAGTTGAATACGCGTTTTACATGATCATCAGCTCGAAAGTTTTACCAAAAGTTGATTTGCCTACTGGCGTCACAATCGTGATGTTTGGCGCCGCAACATCATTTGCCATTTATTCGTTAATCACGCCAGATTCTGTATCAGTCGTCTTCCCTGGTTCTCTCTCAGGTTGGATCAGCGTGTTGATGATGGCAATTGTCGCAACCGTGATTCCGACTGCAACGTTGTATGCCGGCATGAACCTAATCGGCACGGGCAAGACAGCGATCATTCAAACTTTCGAACCCGTCGCATCAATTGTCGCGGGTGTCATTTTTCTCAGTGAGCCGCTGACTGTCCCGCGAATAATCGGCGCAACATTTGTTATCGGCGCAGTTGGCGTGCTCGCGACAGTCGAGTCACGCAGCGCAACTCGAATCATCCACCAGTAAATTCTGGCGATACCGTTAAAGGTGATGTCAACATCACTTTGCGTTGTCGGCGATTTTGCATGGGATGTACTGATTCGCACCAACAACAGCCTGCTCAAAGGTGGCGACTCATTCGGTGAAGTCATGCTCACCCCTGGCGGTAGTGCCGCCAATTTGGCAGTTTGGGCAAAACGTTGCGGGCTCAACACGCGATTTATCGGCAAAATCGGTCGCGATCGTTTCGGTCAACTTGCACGCGAAGACCTCGAAAAAGAAAAAATTGAATATCACTTTGTTGAAACTGACGCACATCTCACCGGCAGCGTTGCTGTCTTTGTCGACCAAACCGGTGAGCGAAGCATGGTTTCAGGTCACGGCGCCGACTTTTATTTGATTCCTTCCGAGTTGCCTCGAAATGCAATCACTTCTTCAAATCACCTGCACCTCACCGCGTGGAGTTTCTTCACTGACCCACCGCGCTCAGCCGCGCGTGTCGCAGCTCAACTTGCGCAGCAAAACAACCTGACGATCTCATTTGACCCCGCGTCTTTTCAAATGATTCAAGAAATGGGTGTTGATCAATTCTTGTCATGGACAAAAGACCTAGCAATCAATATTTTCTTTCCGAACTACGACGAAGGTCGGGTTCTTACTGGTTGCGATGAACCAGAGGCAATCGTGCGCTCACTTGCAAACATCTACACCGATGCGTTAATAATTTTGAAACTTGACGCAGATGGCGCCCTTGTCTTCGACGGAAAAGCCACGACCCAAGTTCCACCGGCAACCAACAACCTCGTTGACGCAACCGGCGCGGGAGACTCTTTCGCCGGTGCTTTTCTTGCCCATTATCTAAAGTCAAATTCGCCGGTCGAAGCAGCGCAATTTGCAACAAAAGTCGCAGCCTGGGTCATCGAACACCTGGGCGCCAGACCAACGGCTGATTCAAGACTTCAACAGATAATTCAGGCGAAGTAACACTGCGCCTAGGGCGTTTGAAACTACTAGCCGCGGCGAGACTTGCGCCGATTCGGATCATTGTCGGTAGGTGGCTTGTTCGTCAGCGGCCCAATTTCTGCAATTATTGTTTCAATTGTGGGTCGTGATCCGTCAACATGACTGTCGATCGCATTTCGCATTGCCGCCAAATGCTCGGGTGAAGTTCCGCAGCATCCACCGACAATTCGCACTCCCGCATCAACAGCCATGGTTGCGTATCGCGCCATCAATTCGGGGGTTCCTGAATATTTGATCTCGACACCTTCAAAACGAGGTATTCCACAGTTACCTTTTGTGATAATCGGCAAATGTGAATGTGATGCCGTTGCACCCATCTCAAGTGCCGTTACCAAAATGTCTGAGGCACCAACGCCACAATTTGCACCCATCGCTACCGGCGCCACGGCAAGTCCTGCGAAAACCTCTGCTAAACCATCGGGCTTGAGCCCCATCATCGTTCTGCCGGCAGTGTCAAAACTGCAAGTTGCCGTATATGGCATTGAAACATTTATCGCCGCCTGAGCAGCCGCTCGAACTTCTTCAATCGCTGACATTGTTTCAATCCACACAACATCTGCACCACCGTCTTTTAGTCCACGAATTTGTTCTTCAAAACTTGCAACTGCAACTTCGTGGGTTAAAGCACCAAGCGGTTCAAACAATTCACCTGTTGGCCCAACTGAGCCCGCTACCACCACTGGGCGCGAACTCGAATCAGCAACACCTCGAGCGATCTCGGCAGCCTTCTTGGCAAGTTCATATGTTCGAGCCTGAGCATTGTGCAATTTCAAACGATGACTGTTGCAACCAAATGTGTTGGTCAAAATTATGTCTGCACCCGCGTCTACAAATTGTTGATGCAAACCGGCAACTCGTTCGGGGTGCGAATCGAGCCAAAACTCTGGCGGCTCACCCGATGTCAAACCAAGTGCGAAATAGTTTGTGCCCGTTGCGCCATCAGCAAGGATGATTTTTTTCGTTGCGAGCAAGTCGCTCAGCGAAGTTCGCATCAGCGAATCAACCCATCACCGTTCCAGAAGTTACGAGTGCTTGGCGTAATCGCGAAAATGCTCCGATGTTTATTTCTTTGCCAGATCGTGGGCCAACATAACGAATTGGCTCGTCGTCATGATTTTTGCCAGCCTCAGCCGCTTCGATCAGCAATCGAATAAAAATCGCGGCCAGCGGAGCATTCTTGAACTGATTGCCACTTGTGCCACAAGCCATGAAAAATCCGTCCAAACTCGAGCGATCGTAAATCGGCACCCAGTCGTCGGTCGCGTCATAAAGTGCGCCAATACCTGACGGCGAAACTGGCACACCAAAATCTGGCATGCGCCTTGCAAGACGCAACATCATCGTCTCCCAAATTTCAACGGTCGTTTCTTGGCGCCAGTCATCTGCGTCTTCGACCCAATGCAACTCGTCGCACGCCGGCTCGGTGCCGCCCAAATTCAAAGTGCCGCCAGGGTGTGGTCTGAAATAAATTCCTGTGTCGAGGTCAGCAACAACTGGTGCATCGTCTTCTAATTTGAAACCGTCAGGTGCGGGCGCCACATAGACCTCTTGACGTAACGGCCGATGGCGAATATTCATTTCAGCAGCGACGCCAGCCATGCGATTTATTTTGCTTGCATGCGGCCCGGCGGCATTGATAACAATCGGAGCTTCAATCTTTTCTCCACTCGCCAAAGTCACTCCGGTTATCTTTTTGCCGTCGTTATCGATCGAAACAACTTCAGACTTAAACCTGGTTTCAGCGCCATGATGTTTCGCCGCAAAAATATAATTATGCGCCGCAAGCATCGGGTCGTCCATGAACCCACTAAGCGGATCATAAAGACCGCTCAACTCACCAACCGCGTCATCACCAAATGCTGGATCGTCAATTTTTTTCGGCGGCCAATAACTTCCAGAATCAAGTGCCGGAAACTTTTTGCGCAATTGCTCGGCGCTGAGTATCTCATACGGAATACCGATCTCGTCCCAAATTTTGCGAACTGCTTCTCCGCTGTAACCCTCGGTGCGATAAACGAGATAGCCGGTGCGAATAAATTTTGCCATACCATCAGGGTCATTTACGCCGAGATAACTCGCCCAGTTCTCCCACATCGGCGCAGATTCCCAAGCCATTAACACTGCATCAAGGGTCGAATAACTAAAACGAATAATCGCCGACGAAGCCGAGGTAGAACCGGCACCAGCGGCCGAGCCTTTGTCGACGATGACAACCGAGCGACCCGCTTTGGCAAGTTCGAAAGCAACCGCCCCGCCGATTACACCGGCACCGATGACGACTACATCTGTTTTCACTAACTGGCCATCACTTCTCGCTGCCAAACTGCTGTGTCGGCAACGCTGTTGAACGTAAACGAGTGCAGACCAACAATGTTCAAGCGCTGAGCATCTTTAGCCAAGCCGGCTACAAGTTCTGTCGGGTCGTAACCGCCAGGTGAAAGCATCTTGATGATTGAAGTCTTGTTCTTGCTCAAATAACGCATCGACTGGCCAACTCCGACTCGAACACCAAGAGTCATCAATCGAGTGCGATCAACAACACCTGGCACGCCAAGTTGAATCGGCATCTTGAAGCCGTTATTACGTTCTTGTTCGAGCCACGAACGAATTAACGGAACATCAAAGCACATTTGAGTTGACGCAAGACCTTGAACACCAGCCTCTTCGAGCAATTTTTGTTTGTGATGCAAGGCGGTACTCAGATCTTCGCGACTGATAAACGCATGGCCGTCTGGATAGCTGCCGAAACCAACTCGGTCTACGCCACTGTTGCTGTCTAAAAAGTCTCGCAACAATTCAACGCCATCGTTATAAGGACCAGCAGGCTTCTCTGCGTCGCCAGCGATCAAGAAAACTTCTTTGATGCCTTGCTCACGCACCCACGATGCCAACTTGGTTACATGTTCACGCGACTCAACCAAACGTGCGGCAAAATGTGGCACTACTTCGTGACCTGCGGCGATCAACCTCGCTGAAATTTCTTGGGTCGCACTGATGCCCTTGGCTGGCGAACATGTCACAGAAACTGGTGCGCCAGTCGGCAAGTCAAGAATGCCTTGCTCGATGCTCTTCATCGGTATCAACTCGTAGCGCATGTTGCTAACGAGCTCTTTTACTGCAGGCGTGACCTTGACTGAAGATTTTTTGAGGCGTGAAAGAATTGACATTTTCCCAATACTAGAGGGTTTTTAGCCAAAGGTGTCAGGCAACTCGCTCTTGCGCTTGGCGACAAACTCTTTGAGTTCTTCGTCAATCGCGTCGTCAAGCGGTGGCGCCACATATGACGCAAGTCGCTCTTTCCAGATCTTGTTGGCACGCTTTGCGGCATCATCGCCACCGTCTTCGAGCCATTGCTCGTAACTTGAATTGTCAGAAGTCGTCGAGCGATAAAACGCCGACTCAAAATTCGCAAGAGTATGGGCCGTGCCCAAGAAGTGATTGCCCGGTGGGTTTTCGCGAATTGCGTCAAGTGCTTGTCCGTTCGGCGAGACATCTAAGCCTTTGGCGAAAGTTGCCATCATGCCGAGTTGGTCGTCATCCAAAATGAATTTTTCATAACCAATCGCAAGACCACCTTCAAGCCAACCCGCGGCATGAAGTACAAAATTCGTGCCAGCCATCAAAGTTGGTATGAGCGTTGCCGAACTCTCGTAGGCCGCTTGTGCGTCGGGCAACTTTGAGGCAGTCAACGAGCCACCAGATCTAAACGGCACACCCAAACGTCGTGCCAACGAAGCCATCGTGTACAAAACAATCGCCGGCTCTGGTGTGCCGAAAGTTGGCGCACCTGTTTGCATCGACATCGACGAAGCGAACGAACCCAAAATGACCGGCGCGCCAGGTCGAACCAGTTGCGTAAACATCATGCCTGCCAGAGCCTCAGCAAGAGTTTGAGTAGCAACGCCTGCCGAAGTCGACGGCGCCATCGCGCCAGCCAAAATAAACGGCGTAATGATTGTCGCCTGATTGTTCAGCGCATAAATTTCAGCTGACGCAAGCATCGAAGCATCCCAAACCAACGGAGACGAAGCGTTGATCAAACTTGTCATCACAGTTCGATCTTGCAAATCACCACCAAAACCAATTCGAGCCATGTCGACGCTGTCTTGCGCGCGTTCACCGGCAGTGACCGAACCCATAAAACCTTTGTCACTATATTTCAGGTGCGCGTAAACCATGTCGAGGTGGCGCTTGCTCACAGGTATATCAACCGGCTCACAAACTGTGCCACCCGAGTGGTGCATTCGTGGCGACATATATGCAAGCTTCACAAAATTTTGAAAGTCGACGATTGTTGCGTAACGACGTCCATTGTCGATGTCGTATGCAAACGGCGAACCATAATTCGGCGCGAACACAGTTGCATTGCCACCTATCTGCACATTGTTAATTGGATTTCTTGCGTGCTGCGTATAAACGCTCGGCGCAGTTGCCGAAACTATTTTGCGACACATCCCCCGCGGAAAACGCACTCTCGTACCGTCAACATCAGCACCCGCATCTTTGAATCGCTTAATCGCCGATGGGTAATCGCGAACTTCAATACCAACTTCTTCAAGCACCGTGTCGGCATTGTGTTCGATTAATTCAAGACCTTCGTCAGAAACCAGTTCGTATGGTTTGATTAGTCGCGTAATAAACGCGTCACGCTCGGGTTCGTGCGAGGTTCGCAAGTTTTGGCGACCTGCTCGCCCACCCGATCGTTTGGTGCGTGTTACGTCTGACATCTTTTCTATTCTGCCACGCCACTGGCCGAGCGGCGACGCCGACCCGAACGAGTAGGTCCGTCATTGTTGTTGAGACTTCGGGCTGGCAAATCAATAACCTTTGCCAAGTTTGGAGTCTCAGCAGTTTTATGCGGAAACGCCATCGCCTCAACAAATAGTTGCTGAAATCTTGGTTCAGTCGCTGTTTCAATTTTCGTCACCTTGCGAACAGCGTCTTCCATTTCATGACGCAATTTTCGCGACAGCAACGATTGAACTGCTCCCGCGCCGGCTGCGTTGCCGACTGCACGCACACCAGCAACCGGACAATCTGGCACTAAGCCGAGAACCATCGCATAAACCGGGTCGATGTGTGCACCAAAAGCACCAGCAAGACGTATGTCATGAACAATTGGCGAACCTGCATGCTCAACGAGCAAGTCGATGCCTGCACGCAGCGCCGCTTTGGCTAATTGAATTGCTCGCACATCATTTTGCGTGACATAAAGCTTTGTCTCACCGTTGTCATAAAACAAATACGAGAACGTTCGATCATCGCCGACGATGCGTGGCGATTTGCTGGTCAACTCGCCTCGCACTACGCCGTCTTGATCAATAATGCCACTCAAATACATTTCACCGATTACTTCGATGATTCCTGAGCCACAGACACCGGTCACCGCGGTATCTCCGAGTGACTCAACAAAGCCCGGCTCGTTGCTCCATAAGTCTGAGCCGATCACTTTCACGCGCGGCTCAAGAGTCTCGCGATCGATTCGAACATGCTCAATAGCGCCGGCGGTCGCACGTTGACCTGCACTTATTTGCGCGCCTTCAAACGCCGGCCCTGTCGGGCTCGACGCAGCAAACTGTTGCTCAGTATTGCCCAAAACAATTTCGGCGTTCGTACCGATGTCAACGAGTAACTGCATTTCTTTCGACCGATGCGGTCCTTCAGCCAAAATAGCCGCAGCCGTATCGGCACCGACGTGTCCGGCGATGCATGGCCCCACGTAATAACTCGCATTCGGCAATTTCAAATCAAGTTCGTTTGCCCAACCGCTAACTGACTCGTTTGTCGCCAAAACAAATGGCGCCATGCCGAGCGGTGTTGGGTCGATACCCAAAACAATGTGATGCATAATCGGATTGCCAACGATCGTGATCTCAAGTACTCGCTCAACATCAACATCGGCTTTTGTTATGAGACCATTAATCATTTCGTTAAGCGCCGCACGAATCGCGTTCGTTAGCTCGACCTCACCACCTGGGTTCATCATCACATACGAAACTCGACTCATCAGGTCTTCGCCGAATCGAATTTGCGGGTTCATCAATCCATAACTTGCGACAATCTCACCACTCTTTAGTTCGCACAAATGTCCCGCAACCGTTGTCGAACCAACATCTACGGCAATGCCATATGCGGCATCTACATAGCCGGGCCACGCAGCCACAATTTGGTCACCGTCTTGTAAGTGATGAACCGCAACAGTTACTTCACCTTCGGCTTTGGCCATCGCCGAATGCAAACTGCTAAGCGCGCGTCGCGCAACATTGGGTGCGCTGCGCTTGTGTTGAACTGCAACTCCTTCGGCTAATGCATCTGCTGCACTTACTGAGTCGCCAAGTTGCGCTTCAGGAATCATTAGATAAAACAAACTAAAACTTGGATCAACAGTTATCGGTTCAAGATCGAGGTCTTTGCGCACGATCTGTTTGTGCACCTGACTAATTGCCGGCACATCAATGACGACATCACCACAAATTCGCGCAGCACAACCCAAGCGATTGCCCGGCACGAGCGCTCGCTTAGCTCGGTAATTCGTCTCAGTTTCTGCCGGCCCCGAAAGCGACTCTGGCGTCGCGGTGATTCCCCATTTTGCGAAAACACCAACAGATGGCGTGATCTGACAGCGACCGCAAATTCCTCGGCCGCCGCATACCGAGTCAATATCGGCGCCCAATTGTCGCGCCGCTTCGAGAACTGTGATGCCTTCTTGCACGACGCCGCCCAACCCCGAAGGGGTGAAGACGACGTGTCGGTCCATGTTGGGTGTTATTCGGTTCTGCGGCGACCGCGGCTATTGCGTGCGGTTCGCTCGGCATTCACTTCGTTCGGGTCGCGATTGGCGCGAATCCATGCCGAACAATTTTCGTCGTTGCCAACCAGAACGTCAGCGGCCATCACAAGAGTTTTCACTTCTTCGTGCAACGGGTTCATAATCGCCGAGGTCATGCCAGCACCAATCGCCATCGCTAAAAAAGTACCGGTGATGTTGTTTCGCGCCGGAATACCAAAACTCACATTTGACGCGCCGCAAGTTGTGTTTACTTTGAGCTCTTCACGCAACCTTCGAATAATTTTGAACGCTGTGCGACCTGCATCGCCCATCGCACCAATCGGCATAACAAGCGGATCAACCACGACATCGCTTGCCGGAATTCCGTGGTCGGCTGCACGCTGCACGATTTTCTTGGCTACAGCAAAGCGTTCATCTGGGTCCATGCTGATGCCGGTCTCGTCGTTCGAAATGGCCACGACTGCTGCGCCGTATTTTGCAACAAGAGGAAGCACACGTTCGAGGTTTGCGTCTTCGCCCGTCACCGAGTTAACCAAAGGTTTGCCCTGATAAACAGCCAGGCCAGCTTCAAGCGCTTCAATGATTGACGAGTCAATCGACAATGGCACATCAGTTATTGACTGCACCAACTTGATTGCGCGCGCCAACAATGCAGGCTCGTCAGCGAGCGGAATGCCGGCATTGACGTCAAGCATGTGCGCGCCAGCGGCAACTTGAGCCAACGCATCTGCCTCGACGCGACTGAAGTTTCCTTCTTTCATTTCAGCGGCCAACATTTTGCGACCAGTCGGGTTGATTCGCTCACCGATCATCACAAATGGACGACC
>CANLHV010000040.1 GCA_947490975.1 Acidimicrobiaceae bacterium | reverse complement strand
GTGTCGCCTACTTTTTTAAACCAACGTGTGATCGTGCCTTCGGTGACGGTTTCGCCAAGTTGCGGAAGTGTGATGTCAGCCATTTGATTTGCTCTCTATCTCGTAAATACTAGTTTTTTCGCACGGCACGACGCTCGGTTTGTCATGCGTTAAAGCTTCTGCCTGTGAGTGAAAGAACGGTTTCACCAAAGAGTTCGCTCAAACTTGGGTGCGGCATTATGAATTCGGCGATCTCGTCGACTGAAGCCTCCCAGTTGACGGCCAAATAACCGGCAGCCAACTGCTCTGTTACCCATGGGCCAACCATGTGCACACCCAAAACTTGACCGGCTGAACCGTCGCGATTTTTCTTTGCGATCACCTTCACGAGTCCATCAGTTTCTCCGAGAATCATCGCGCGCGAGTTTGCACGAAACTGATGTTTGGCGACAACAACATCATGGCCAGCAGCACGTGCCTGCTCTTCTGATGGCCCAGCCCACGCAACTTCTGGATGACAATAAATTGCCCATGGCACTCGGTCGTACATGACTGGCGAAACACTTTCGCCGCGCATATGTTTAATAGCCAAAATTGCTTCGGCATACGCAACATGAGCCAGTTGTGGCGTATTAATAAGGTCACCGATCGCATAAACATCTGGCTCGCCAGTTCGGCAATATTCATCGACCACAACAAAACCACGATCGTCAACTTTGACGGCAGTGCTCTTGAGTCCAAGTTCGTCAGCAAATGGTCTGCGACCAATCGACATGATTACGACATCGCAAACAACTGGGTCGCCAGAAGCAAAAGTAATTTGCGTCGAGCCATCTGGTTGCTTGCTCTGGCCGGCGACAACCGCACCAGTGAGAATTGCAATTTTCTTTTTCGCAAAAGTTTTAACGACGACATTGGCCACATCTGGGTCGAGCCCAGGCAAAATTTTTGGCGCACCTTCGATGACTGTGACTGCCGAACCCAGGTCGGCGAAAGTTGATGCAAACTCACAACCGATCGCGCCGCCACCGATAATCGCGATGCGCTTTGGAATCGTGCTCAACATCAAAACTTCGTCTGATGTCATGATCGACCCGCCGATAGGGAAACCTTTAATAGTTCGCGGCACAGAACCACTTGCAAGCACAATTTTTGATCCTTGAATTTTTGTGCTTGTGCCGTCAGCCATCGCAATATTCACGGTGCGATTTGCCTCAAGCGAACCCGTGCCCAAAAAGTATGTAACTTTTTTTGATTTTGTGAGGCCAGTTAAACCTTTGACAAGTCCGTCGACGATGCGCGCTTTACGTGCCTGACTAACAGCGAAGTCAATGCCAGTCGAACTCGCATTGATACCAAACTCTGATGCGTGCGCAACATGCCGATTCGCCGCCGCTGTCTCGAGAAATGCTTTCGCCGGAATACAACCACGATTTAAACAAGTGCCACCGATTGTGTCGCGTTCTATGAGCGCAACTTTCATGCCCGCCGATGCTGCATAAAACGCAGATGCGTAGCCACCAGGACCTCCACCGATTACGACGAGATCAAATTGGTCTGCCAAGGGGTCTCTTTCTGCGATTTGCCTTATTTATCGTAGCCGTCAGCGTCAAGGTCGAGTCAAAGACTCAGCGTGACATGAGAAATAGTTGCACCGAGCCTGCCAACAAAATGGCGACTCCGCAGAGAAGCGAGACAAAGATCAATTTTCGCGTGCTCACGACCGTAGATACTAGGGCGCACAAGGCAAATTCGCCCCACCACATTGCAATTGCGTCGAGCAATTACTCTAATAACTAGATGCACCCGCCAAAAAAATTCACTCGAAATTTAGTTTTGGTTTTTTCGCTTTTGCTTGTCTCAAGTTGCGGGCCCGATGGTTCGACAACGACTGCCGAAACTGAATCTGCTGTAACCGCCGACTCGTCAGATGCCGCGACGAATTCGGCGAGTAACACTGCAATAAATGCAAAGGCTCAATTCACAGCAACACTTCTTAGTGGCGCAACTTTCGACAGCGCAACGGTTTTGCAGTCTCAACCACTCGCACTTTGGTTTTGGGCGCCTGGTTGAAGGGCTTGCAAATCTGAGTCATCCTCGGTCGAGGCTGCATACAAAACTTTTAAAGGCAAAGTGCAAGTCACAGGCGTCGCATGGAATGGCAGCGGTGGCGACATGCAAGATTTCGTAAATGAAAACGGTCTTTCGTTCACCAACATCAACGACGAACCTGGCGAAATCTTCTCTCGCTTTAATGTGCCCTACCAACCAGCGTGGGTGTTTATCGCCAAAGACGGCACAGTGACGACAAGAATCGGTGTTCTTTCAGATGAAGAATTAGATCAAGAGTTAACAAAGTTGGCTACAAGCTGATGGGCATTCGATCATTTGGCAAGCGACTGACTGCCGACAATCTTGAAATCGATTCAGAGCGCCTCTGCGAACGATTCAAAGAATATGACTTTGTCAATATCGCTGACTCACAAGTTCGCACTCGCACAAAACTTGCCGGAGAAATCAAACGCATGCGCATTAAACCGCGCAGTGGTGTGCCTGCTGTCGAACTCGTGATTAACGATGGCACTGGCGAAGCAACAGTTATTTTCAGCGGCCGACGCAATATTCCGGGTGTCGATCATGGCAAATGCATCATGGTTGATGGTGTGCCACATCGCGACGGCGGTCGCACTGTGATTTTGAATCCGGCTTATACCCTGCTCGGGTGATCGGTCAGCCGATCAAGATTTTTTGAATCGCTGTTTCAGCGTCTTCGGTAATCAACACCATTACTTCGTCACCTGCGCGCAAAATCGTGTCGCTCTCGGGCACCAAAACAACTTGGTCACGCACAATCGCCACCACGGTTGCACTTCGCGGAAACTTCAACTCTTTCAAAGTCTTGTTGCACGCCGGCGATTCTTCGGCCAAAGTAACTTCGGCAAGTTCGGCTTTGCCGCCCTTGAAGTCCATAAGTTTTACGAAGTTGCCAACCGAAACTGCTTCTTGAACCAGGCTCGTAATCAAGTGAGGTGTTGACACCGCGATGTCGATGCCCCACATCTCGTTAAACATCCAATGATTTTTAGGATTATTAACACGCGCGATCACGCGTGGCGCGCCAAACTCTTGTTTTGCTAACAGCGAAACAACCAAGTTGTCTTCGTCGTCGCCAGTTACAGCAGCGACAACTTCTGCATCTGCGGCACCGGCTGCACGAAGTACTTCGACGTCGCATGCATCGCCAAGATGCCATCGAACACCTTTGGCTTCTTCTTCTTTGCCATAGTTGCGCACGACGGCGCGATCGTTTTCAACAACGACAACATCGTGGCCCGCAGCAACAAGTTGCTCGGCTGTGAAACGACCAACGCTGCCACCACCGGCGACTACAACTTTCATGACTTACCCCGCTTCAAAAACTCGTCAAGTGCATTGACCGAGTCTTTTTCAACCGTGAAATAAGCAATGTCACCCTGCTGAACGAGAGTCTTCGAATCTGGGATGACCGCCGCACTTAAACGGCGCAATGCTGAAATGCGTGCACCTTTAATCTCGAGCTCTAAGACTTTTTCGCCGACCAAACTGTCGGGCAGAGTGCGTTCAACAAGAACGACTGATGAACTCGGGTCAGACCACTCAACTGCCGGTAGATCGGGCAAAATTCGACGCAGAATTCGATCTGACGTCCATTTCACCGTTGCGACTGTCGCGATGCCAAGACGCTCATAGATTTCGGCGCGCTTGGGGTCTGAAATACGAGCGACAACGTTTTCGATACCGAAACTTTCGCGCGCAACACGAGCAACCAAAATATTCGAGTTGTCACCATTAGTGACTGCAGCAACTGCGCTGGCCTTTTTGATGCCAGCCTGCTCGAGAACATCACGATCGAAGCCGATGCCCGTGATTGTTTGACCGGCAAAATTGTCGCGAAGACGAAAAAAAGCATCTGACTTGCGATCTACAACTGCGACGCTATGACCAGAAGAAATAAGGCTTAATGCGAGAGTTGAACCAACTCGCCCACAACCGACAATCACTACATGCACGGGTTTCAGCCTACGTCAATGACTGCGTCAAATACTGGCAGTTGTGCGAGGATAGAAGACCGAAATGGTGATTTCTCCGTCTGCACTTAAGCGTTTCTTCATTGGCAAGCCAATTGCCAGTTCTGAAGACGCACATCACCGACTTTCAAAAAAGATTGCACTGCCAGTTTTCGCAAGCGATGCGATTTCGAGCACTGCATATGCGACTGAAGAAATTCTGATCGTATTTTTGTCGCTAGCGGCCGTCGGCATGACAGCGTTCGACAACTTGGTGCCAATTTCGATTCTCGTAATTTTGCTGTTAGCGATCGTTGTCAGCAGTTATCGACAGACGATCTACGCATACCCCAAAGGTGGCGGCAGTTACGTGGTGTCACGCGAAAATCTCGGCCGCTCACCTTCGCTTGTAGCTGGTGCGTCAATGCTCGTCGACTACATCTTGACGGTTGCTGTATCAGTCAGCGCGGGCGTCGCGGCAATTGTTTCGGCGTTTCAAAACTTGGCGCCATACCGAGTTGAGCTCTGCGTCGGTTTCATAGTCGTCGTGACGCTTGCAAACCTGCGTGGCATTAAAGAATCGGGCGCTCTCTTCGCGCCGCCTACCTATTTATATGTCTTGAGTCTCGCCTCACTGATCATCGTTGGCCTTTACAAGGTTTACTTTCAAGACCTCGGACCGATAGATCACTCTGATGCCTACGCCCAAGAACTCTTGTCTGGTCAAAAGACACTCACACTGTTTTTCTTCCTAAAAGCATTTTCGTCAGGTGCGGTTGCACTGACGGGCATCGAGGCTGTTGCCGATGGCGTGCCGGCCTTCGAAAAGCCTGAGGCAAAAAACGCTTCCAAAACTTTGATGTGGATGGCCGTAATTCTCGGTACTTCATTTTTGGGTTTGAGCATGCTCGCCCAAAAGATTCAACCGATCAAAGACCACGAAGGCGAAATAAAAATCACCGCACTGGCCCAAATGGCCGAGCAGGTCTATGGCGGTCGCAACATATTTTTCTACATAACACAATTTGCAACATTTGGAATTCTGATTTTGGCAGCAAACACTGCGTATGCCGATTTTCCGAGATTGTCTTCAATTATTGCTAGAGACAATTTTCTGCCGCGCCAGTTAATGAACCGCGGCGACCGACTCGTCTTCTCGAACGGAATTATTTTTCTCGGCATAGCGGCCAGCATCCTTGTAATTTCATTCGGCGGCATCGTGAACGCCTTGATACCTCTATATGCAGTTGGCGTGTTCACCGGTTTTACACTTAGTCAGTTCGGCATGCTGGTGCGCCATCGAAAACTTAAAGAACCGGGCTGGCAGCTACGCGCCTTCTTTTCTGGGGTCGGCGCACTTACTACTTTTTCTGTTGCCGGCATCGTCGTTGTTGTGAAGTTCACCGACGGCGCATGGATTCCGGCCGTAGTAATTCCGACAATGATGACAATTTTCTTGGCTGTCAACCGTCACTACACACGTGTGCGATCATTTCTGCGAATCGAAGAGGGTTATGTCGCACCGCGCCGCACGCACACAGTTCTCGTTCTAGTTGGTTCAGTTAACAAAGGTGTTCTGCAAGCCGTGAAGTACGCCGAGAGTTTGCGACCCGACAGGCTCTTGGCGCTATCGGTAGTCGGCTCGCCAGAAGAAAAGTCCAAACTTTCTAACGATTGGGCAAAATACGGTATGACCGTCGAACTCGAAACTCTTAACGACGACTTCAGAAACTTGACCGACACGATTTTGACGCACATCAATCGCATCGACAACGAAGATAGCGACGACATCATCACTGTTGTCATCCCCGAATTTGTGACGGCGATTCGTTCGCAATGGTTGCATAACCAGTCGGCTCTAGCGATAAAAGCACGCTTGCTCTACCGCAAAAATACTGTTGTTACATCGGTGCCAATCGTTATTGAGTAACTAGCATTGCCGCTATATGAAAATCATTGTTTCTGGTGCAAGCGGTCTGATCGGTCAACCATTAGTTGCAAGCCTTCGCAAACACGGCCACGAAGTCGTGCAACTCGTTCGTCGCACACCGCGAGCAAACGAAAGTCAATGGAACCCGAGCGCTGGCCAACTTGATATTGCCGTGCTTGAAGGTACTGATGCAGTAATTCATTTGTCGGGCGCTGGCATTGGCGATCGCCGATGGACAGCAAAATACAAGCAAGAACTGCTCGACAGCCGAACCAAGAGCACATCTCTACTTGCGACGACAATCGCCGAGTGCAACAAAAAGCCGAGCGTCTTCTTGTCTGGCTCAGCAATCGGCATCTACGGCGCGCGTGGCGATGAGCAATTAACCGAGCAGTCGAGTCACGGGATCAGTTTCTTGGCTGAAATTTGCAAACAATGGGAAGCCGCAGCAAAACCGGCGATTGATGCTGGCGTGCGAACCGTATTTTTGCGCACTGGCATTGTGCTGACACCGTTGGGTGGCGCCTTGAAGAAGCAACTGCCGCTCTTCAAGTTGGGTCTCGGCGGCAAGTTTGGTAACGGCAAACAATGGCAAAGTTGGATCTCGCTCGACGACGAAATAACCGCAATCGAACATCTTCTGACCAGCAATCTTTCGGGTGCCGTTAACTTGACTGCACCAAACCCGGTTACCAGTGCAGAATTCACCAAGTCTTTGGCTCGGGTGTTGAAGCGCCCGGCAATTCTGCCGATTCCAAAATTTGGACCGAAACTCTTGCTGGGTAGTGAACTCGCCGAAGCTTTGTTATTCACTGGTCAACGAGTGATGCCAACTGAGTTGCAAAAGTCTGGGTTTGCTTTTCAGCACTCGACGATTGACGTTGCGTTGCGCGCTTTGCTCAACAAATGAACCAACTGCCAACGCGCGTTGATGCCGTTGTCGTCGGTGCGGGCTTGGCAGGTCTAGCAGCCGCACGGCAGATAAAAAGTCATGGCAGATCTGTAATCGTTGTCGAAGCACAAGATGGTGTCGGTGGTCGCGTGCGCACCGACAAAGTTGACGGCTTTTTGCTCGATCGCGGATTTCAAGTTTTGCTGACTGCGTATCCCGAGTTAAAAACGCAAATCGATATGAGTGCGCTTGACCTAAAAATGTTTAGTTCTGGTGCGCTCGTGATGCGCGATGGTAAATCATCGGTTGTTACCGACCCCTTTCGTGAACCGCGGCGCGCCGCAGCAACGGTTTTTGCGCCGATCGGTTCGCTAACAGACAAATTGCGTGTCGCGGCGCTGCGCTGGCGCGTGATGCACCGTAACGAGGACAAAATTTTGAACAGCACCGATATCTCGACTGTTGTTGCATTGCGCGGGCTCGGCTTTTCAGAGACGATGATCGACCGATTCTTTCGGCCGCTGTTTGGCGGCATTCAACTCGACCCAGATTTGCGTACATCACGACGAATGTTTGAAATTATTTTTAAGTATCTCAGCGAAGGGCAAAGTGCTTTACCGGCAAACGGCATGAGCGCAATTCCTGAACAAATGGCGAAGTTTCTAGGCGCTGAAAATGTATTTCTTAACACGCGCGCAACAAACATCGAGCCTGGTTTCGTATCAACTGCGAATGCACGTATTGAAACGAAAGCCGTCGTTGTGGCAACTGATCAGCCAAGCGCCAGTGAACTCTTGCGAACCAGCGAAATCGCATCACGTGTCGTCGGCTGCGTTTATTTCTCGGCAGACACGCCGCCGACACATGAAAAATTCGTCGTGCTCGACGGCACGGGTCAAGGCCCTGTGTTAAACGCGGCAGTGCTGAGCAATGTTGCGCCAAGCTATGCCCCACCTGGCAAGCACCTGATCGTTGCGGCTTTGCCGGGCATCATCACGGGCGATCTTGAAGCGATGTCACGAGATCAATTGCGCACTTGGTGGGGGCCACAAGTCGACGGCTGGAGTCACATCAAGACATATCGCATCACTCATGCGGGGCCTGAACAACTGCCGCCGTTTGATCCGAAACAAAAAGTTTCACTGGGCAACGGATTGTTTGTTTGTGGCGACCATCGCGACACGGGGTCGATTCAAGGCGCGCTTTACTCGGGTCGGCGCTGTGGCGAAGCAGTGCTCGCATCACTCGCCTAATATCAAACCCATGACGACACCGAACACGAGCGCTCACGACAAGAAGAACAAGATTGTTTCTGTAAGTAAGTTGGTCTCGGCTAGCCCCGAGCAAATTTTTGAACTTCTTGCAAACCCAGCAATGCACTCTGTTATCGATGGTTCGGGTTCGGTGATCGCACCAAAGTCTTCGGCGCCACAGCGACTCTCACTAAACGCAACTTTTGGAATGAGCATGAAAAAAGGTGCGCCATACAAAATCACAAACACTGTTGTCGAGTTTGTTGAAGGTAAGCAGATCGCATGGCGCCACTTTGGCGGGCATGTTTGGCGTTACATTCTCGAATCGACGCAAGGCGGCACGATGGTGACTGAACAGTTTTCATACGGCACCTCAAAGTCACCCTTGATGCTTAAGTTGGCTGGCTATGTTCGAAAAAACGAGCTCGCCATTCGCAAAACGCTCGATAATTTGGCTAAATACTTCGCTGATAAAAAATAGGCTGGGTGCGTGAAACTGCCTCAAGGTTTTGGTGCCTACGTCGCAAACATCGGCATTAAAGACTCGTCGCAAGATCTGACTCTCGTTGTTGCCGAAGGTGCATGCGTTGCATCTGGCGTGTTTACCCAAAGCCGTTTTGCTGGACCAAGTGTCGTTGTCAGCAGAGAAAATATCGCTGACAATTCGGCTCGCGCCGTCGTGGTGATTTCGAAAAATGCCAATGTCGCAACTGGCGCCGAAGGCATGAGCAATGCACGCGAAGTCGTCAAGACTGTCGCCGCAAAAATTGGCTGCAATGCAAACGATGTGCTGATCGCCTCTACTGGCGTGATCGGCCGTCAGTATCCGATGCAAAATGTTCGCGCCGGCTTGGCAGCGATACCGAACAAATTTGAAAACACTTCGGTTGAAGATGTCGCACGCGGCATCATGACCACTGACACCGTGCATAAAACTGCCGAAGCAACAATTGCAGGCTCATCGGCTCGAGTTGTTGGTGTGGCCAAGGGTGTTGGCATGATCGAACCAAACATGGCGACGCTGATCACGATGATGTTTACTGATGCCGATCTCGACAAAGCCTCGCTTGATCAGATTTTTCGCCGTGTTATCGACAAAACTTTTAACTGTGTTTCGGTTGACACAGATACTTCGACTAGCGATACTGCAATAATTTTGGCGAGCGGCAAAGC
>CANLHV010000039.1 GCA_947490975.1 Acidimicrobiaceae bacterium | reverse complement strand
CGGATACACATTCAGACGGTTAATGCCGCTGGCATGGCGTTTCATCGTGTCGCGGAAGGCGATCACGGTGTGACGCAGGGCATCCGCCCCAAATTCTTCAAGAACTGCCACAGCGCAAGGCTACTAACCGTTCAGGTCGTGTGACCCAGTACCTCGCGACAACTAGCAAATTGCCTAAACGGGCAACTATCTTTCTATGTGTGCAAGGCGTGATCAAGGCTTACGACCCATCATCGGGAGACGGCGTAGTGATACGCGATACAGATCTGAGCGAATACAACATCGCCACCGACGCTTTAGAGGGTTCAATTTTTCGTATGTTGCGACAAGGTCAGCGAGTTTTGTTTTCACTCAACGACGCCGGCCATGCGACGAAAATTCGTTTTGGTTCTGAGCGCGACATGGAAACTCCCGGCGCATAGCGCTGGCCAACAGTCATGGCAGGCAAAACTTCAAACACGAAGTTGAACACTTGGGTTTCTCAATGGGCAGAAGTTCTTCAGCCTCGCGACATTTATTGGTGTGATGGATCTCAAGACGAATACGACAAACTCTGCCGCGAATTAGTGCAGTCGGGTACTTTCACAAAACTTGACGACGCCAAACGACCAAATTCTTTTTGGGCACATTCTGATCCGGGCGATGTTGCGCGAGTCGAAGATCGAACGTTCATTTGCTCGGCTAATCAGATTGATGCAGGTCCAAACAATAATTGGCGCGAACCAAATGAGATGCGCGCAGAAATGCGCTCGCTCTACACGGGCGCGATGCGCGGTCGCACACTTTATGTAGTGCCGTTCTCGATGGGCCCACTAGGTTCACCTATCGCCCACATCGGCGTGCAACTAACCGACAGTGCTTATGTCGCAGTGAGCATGCGCATAATGACACGCATGGGTCAAGGTGCTCTCGACGCACTTGGTAACAACGATTGGGTGCAATGTCTGCATTCGGTCGGTGCACCACTTGTCAACGGCGCAAAAGATTCACCATGGCCATGCAATCCGGACAATAAATATATTGTTCACTTCCCTGAGACTCGCGAGATCATGAGTTACGGTTCGGGCTACGGCGGCAACGCGTTGCTCGGCAAAAAATGTTTCGCCTTGCGAATCGCTTCGGTAATGGCTCGCGATGACGGCTGGCTCGCCGAACACATGCTGATTCTTAAACTCACGAATCCGAGCGGTGAATTTAAATACATCGCTGCCGCGTTTCCTTCAGCATGCGGCAAAACAAATTTGGCGATGCTTGTGCCGACAATCAAGGGCTGGAAAGCCGAAACAATTGGCGACGACATTTGCTGGATGAAATTCGGCAAAGATGGTCAGCTCTACGCGATCAACCCCGAGGCCGGCTTTTTCGGCGTTGCACCGGGCACGGGTTACGAAACAAATGCAAACGCGATGCACACGCTGACTGCAAATTGTATTTTCACTAATACTGCTCTCACTTCAGAGGGCGATGTGTGGTGGGAAGGCATGTCAGATACAAAACCTGCACGCGCTACCGACTGGCGCAACAACAACTGGACACCCGAGAGCGAAACTCCGGCGGCGCACCCGAACGCGAGATTCACTGCGCCCGCAAGTCAATGTCCATCTATCGCCCCTGAATGGCAAGACCCAAGTGGCGTGCCAATCTCAGCAATTTTGTTCGGCGGTCGTCGACGCACAACCGTGCCGCTCGTGACGCAAGCGTTCGATTGGGACCACGGAGTTTTTCTCGGCTCGATCATGGCCAGCGAAACAACTGCAGCGGCTGGCGGAGCGGTCGGCAAACTGCGCTTTGATCCGATGGCGATGTTGCCATTTTGTGGCTACAACATGGCTGATTATTTTTCGCACTGGTTGTCGGTTGGCTCAAAAACTTCGGCTGCAAAACTTCCGCAGATATTTTTCGTCAATTGGTTCAGGCGCGACAATGACGGTCGATTCTTGTGGCCCGGCTACGGCGAAAACAGTCGCGTTCTTAAGTGGATTTTTGAACGTCTCAATGGCAAAGCCGACGCGCAAAAAACTGCGATCGGCTTTCTGCCTGCGACAGATTCGCTCGATATAGATGGTCTGAACATCAACACCGCCGACCTTGAGGCAATTACGTCGCTTGATACAGATGGATGGCGCGAAGCCGTGCCGCAAATTCGCGAACACTTTGCAATTTTCGGCGATCGGCTGCCAACAAAGTTGCACGACTCGCTTAATTCACTCGAGTCTGCACTCGCCTAGTTTTCAGCCCGCCTGACCAACGAGCATTGCTCGAATTCCAAGACCCATAATGAATAAACCGCCAAAGCCGTACAGCAAATAGGTTTTACTTTTTAATTGTGCTCGATACGAATAAATGATCGCAATCGCAATGATCGCCACGAAACCATAAAAAGCGTGAAACGCCGGATATTCAATTTTGTCGCGATTAACCACGGCGACGCCGAGCACAACTTGCACAAAAACTGAAACTTGAGCAATGCCCGTAAACCACCACAACGCTCGACTGCGCAACGCGATGTTCTTATGCGCGACCAATGCCCAAATACCTGCAAGACCGTTGCCGACAATCATGATCCACGACCACGAAGTATGCACCTCAAGCAAACTCGCCCCAAACAAACTATTCATTTGCCCCTAATCTATATGAACATGGTTCAAAAATTCAGGACTGAGTTGAATGAACCGCAGTTACATCGTTTAGTCGAAGCGATCAATCAACTCAATGGTTCACGAGTTTTACTTACCGGAGGCACAGGTTTTGTCGGTAAATGGCTCATTGAAACCGCACTCATCGCATGCGGTAATGGCGCCCAGAAATTTGAAATCATTTTGCCAACGCGTGACTCTTTGGCGTCACACGTCATAGAAACAAGAGAAATCGGTTTCAATAATCTTTCACTTGTTGAAGGCGACTTGCTAACCGATGCGCTTGACATAGGCAGAGTCGATGCGATCATTCATGCCGCGACCCCAGCATCGGCAGAACTCAACGAATCAAACCCGATCGAGATGACCAAAATCAACACTCAGTCAATGCAAGCAGCTTTAAAATTTGCAGAAAACAAGGTGCCATTTCTGTTTACGTCTTCTGGCGCTGTTTATGGAAACCAGCCTCAGTCAATTACTCACATTCCCGAACATCAAGACCAGCCATACAGCGAACTATCCAGCGCGTACGCCAAAGGTAAAAAACTTGCAGAATCTATGTGTGCGCAAGCAGGTCAAGCTGGTCTCTGCTCACCAATCATCGCGAGGCTCTTCGCATTCAGTGGCCACTACCTTCCGCGCGACACACACTTCGCGATCGGCAATTTCGTCCAAAACGTGCTTGATCGCAAGCCGATTCACATCAACAGCGACGGCCAAGCACGTCGCTCTTACCTTTATGGCGCAGATATGGCAATTTGGTTGTGGTCTGCCTTAGCAAAAAGAAGTTCGCCACACCCCTTGCACATCGGCTCAGAGCACTCGGTGTCAATTCTCGAACTCGCCCAAGCTGTTGCGCGAGTTTCAACAACTGAATTGAACTTCGTTCCTGAAATCAAAGTTGCAATCCCGACTGCTAGCTCAGAAAAATACCATCAATACATTCCGAACAACTCAGCCACGAAGTCGTACCTGAATGTCCAAGAATGGACAAGCCTCGAAACCGGCATCGCCCTAATGATCCGAGATTGTCTGCGCTAACTCTGTTTATTCAGAATTTTCCAACGGGCTTCAAGCATGTCGATTCGCTTCGCGTCTTCGCGCTCAATCGTGCCGTAATAATCGCGTTTATTCATTAGCCACAGCATTTCAAAGTGAACAGCATTAAGAAGACCCCCTTCGATCTTCTCGAGTTGAATTGCGGCGCCGTCGAAAACAACTTTGCGTGTTTCGAATCGGGTGAGCAACACTTTCTGAATCTTTCTCAAACAGTCAATTGAATCTCGTGAAACTCCACCACCCACAACAAGTTGCAAATCTGATTTCTTGCAAACTTCAGCAGTTGCCATAACACAATCCATAACTTTGTCACTGTTGATGCTGTCACGATCGAGACCGATTGAGCCAGAAAAATCTACTCGTCCAAAAACCATTCCTTCGACACCATTTTTGGCCTTCGAAACTTCGGCTAACTTCTCTCGGCTCTCGTAAGCCGTAATCGTTTCGACATTGAACAAAAAATCAGTATCTTGTTGCTCGTCAGCAGAATAAACCTGATTCTTTGCCGCAATGTATTTCGAAAGCGCATAAGTCGATTCGACCATCGGCGCAACAATGTAACGAACACCAATTTGTTTCGCTTCGAGTAAATCGCGAATAGCTTCGCACCCACCAACTTTCACCGTTAAGTCAAGGTTTGCTCGATGTGCAATTTCCATCAATCGAAGTAACTCTTCCATTCGAGTGCCTTCAGCCTCAAATTCAGCCTTTACAGAAACATAGCCAAACATCTCTTTGCCCTTGCGCAAAATATCTACCATTTCGCGTTCTGTCTTATTCATAAACTTAAGCCCTCAATCTAAATTTTGCTGCTGTGCCAATAACGACACAATTCAAATCTAGTCCAGACTTATTTCAAACCAAGTTCTAAAGCCAATTCTGCAATCAACTCGTCTGATAGCGGCGGCGACATTTTATGCAACGGAGCCGACTCCATGCCACCCGTCGCAGTCACTTGACTCGATATTTTCGGAAAATAAGTCTGCTCCGGATGAATCGGCACAACAAATAACCATGGATCAGCATCACTCCATGCGTCAAGAAAATCTCTGTCCGAAGCAAAATCTTCACTCAAAATCTTCGACTTAATACCAAATGCCTTGGCAAGTGTTTGCCAGTCTGGAAACCCTAACCCTGATTCAATATCGCAACCCAAATATGCGCCATCAAAATAATTTTTCTGAGTCATTCGAATACTTGCATATCCATTATTTGCGAAAATAAAAATCTTTAAATTCAAATTTTGCACGTTAACCGTTGCCAACTCTTGCAAGTTCTGCGAAAACCCTCCGTCGCCCTCAACAAGAACCGTCCTTCGTGATCGATCAGCAAGTGCAGCACCAATCGCGCCAGCTAGTCCATAACCCATACTTGCCAAGCCCTTGTTGGTAATGATGACTTGACCACTGCGTTGATTGAATGCCTGCATCATCACCGTAAATGCCCCGCCAGAAGAACAAGGAACAACAGTGTCAACTTCATCACACAACTCAGATAAAGACAAAGCAAATTCGTAGGGATTCAGAAATCCATCAAATGATCCGTTGATTGGTTCACTCAGCGGTATCCGTGCACGAACCCGCCTTGCCAAATCAACCCATGCCGACCAAACAGGTGTCGCCACCGACTTTTCAAAAAGCCTCCTAAGTAAATTGCTCGCATCTGCGCAAATCGCCAGCCCAATATCTGGGTGGCCTTTTTCAAGTTCGGTTTTATCTATGTCAACTTGAACGACATCACCATTCGGAACAAATTGAGACCAGTTAAATCCAGTTTGTTGCATACCAAGTCTTGTTCCTACTGCAATAACTAAATCCGCACCCTGCAAAATCAAATTACTTGAGCGCTGACCCCAAGTATTCGGCCTTCCGAAGTAGAGATGATGGTTCGCGCCAATTCGATCAGCTGCGTTCCATGTTGTCATTACTGGTATGCCGAGTCTCTCAACCTCTGGAATAAGCGAGTAAAACTGATCGCGAGAAACTCCACCCCCGACCAATAGAACTGGACGTTTACTCTTGGCGAGCAGTTCAGCAACTTTGCCTAAAGAAGCATTATCGATTTCACTAGTCGACAAGGGTTCTGTGCTCTCGGCAATAGCGACATCATCATTGTCTTTTGCTGGTGCTCCTTGCACATCAAGACACACTTCTAAAAAAACCGGGCCCTTGCGATCCGTAGATCCGCTCTTGACTAGTTGGCAAAAATCGGCTTTAGCAATCGGCTTCTCGATTCGACGTACAGATTTTGCGACGGGTCTCGCAATAGCAATTCCATCAACTTCCTGAATACCCCGCTGTCTCAAACCCTTGTCTGCCAAATCCGAGCTCTTAACCTGCCCTCCAAGCACCAAAAGTTCGCGGCTTTCCAGATATGCACCGGCTAACGCAGTTACTAAATTCGTTAAACCTGGACCAGCAGTAACCAGAACAAATGCTTTGCCTGACGAAAGGTGTGACTCATTGAAATATTCGGCGGCGATCCCGGCAGAAACTTCATGAACAACTGGAACACAAACCATTCGCTGCCGTGCTGCATTGAGTAAATGCATGCTGTTTCCGCCTGACACAAAAAAACAGTGCGTATACCCGAGCTCGCCAAGCCATTTGACCATCTCGTCGGCATGGGTCATAACTTTGCCCCAGATAGCGAAGACTTTTGCGCGTCTATTACCCGACTCACTAGATCATCTGACTTTTCGAACTTTTCAATTCTCACGCCACCACCATAATTTGGCAGCAACAGCGAATATTCGTCACCTGAATGTTTCTTGTCTGCCTTGAATGCATGTGAGTACTTCGCCCAATCAATCGTGTCAATTTCGAAGAGGTCCGATATTCCACTTGTCAATTTTGATACATAGCCAAATAGCTCATGTTCAATTTCAGACGCACTTCTATTTTTCGACTCAAAGAGAATTGCGGCCTTAATACCACTTGCAACCGCCAGACCGTGAGGCACTGCGTGATTGCTGCCGACCTCAAGGGCGTGCCCAAAAGTGTGGCCAAAGTTAAGATACTTTCGCTCGGCCTTATCAAATTCATCTACTTCAATAAACCACTTTTTTGCTGCCAAAACATGTGCGACCATTTTCGCAACGTCACTTGGTGCCTTGTTCTGGGCAAAAGCTAGAAACTTTTTAAACTCATTTTCGCCTCTGCAAAAACAAATTTTGGATGCCTCCGAAAGCCCGCAGAGATAGTCAACATCCGAAAGAGTCGACAAAAAATTAGTGTCGATATAGATACGAGAGGGTGGATAAATATTGCCTATCAAGTTCTTGACCGTGCGAGTGTTGATCGAGCTCTTACCACCGATACATGAGTCGATCATCCCCAAAAGTGTTGTTGGAACGTATACCCAAGAAATGCCCCGCATATAAATTGACGCGACCATCGTCATCAGGTCCTGAATTATCCCACCACCAACTGCTATGACAGTTGAGTGCGATCTGACGCCGTGTTTCTGCAGTGCGATGATGATGTTTTCAACCGTCGCTAACGTTTTATTCGACTCAAGCGCATCAACGAATACACAACTACCAAGAGCTCGCTTCTCGAACATCTCTTTAAACCTTGAATCAGCAACCGTGACTGAATCTGTGTAGGTTTCTAACTCACCGAATACTCCTGCCCCAATCAAAACTTCATACTGATGCGACTTGGCGCTTACTGTTAGAACAGTTTGATCAGACTGGTCTGACATTGGTGAATCCCAAGTCGGCAACAATTGACTGCCCGCTGATGCAGTTGTTCGATTCAGAGCACAAAAAGTAAATTACTTCGGCCAACTCTTCAGGTTGCACCAACCGTCCAAACCCAGTTCGCCCTTGCACGGCGAGTATCTGCTCATCGCTTAACACACCCCTCGTCATCGAAGTATCAATAACTCCGGGCAATACTGCATTAACAAAGATTTTTCTCTCAGACAGGTCTAAAGCAACAGACTTGAGCAATCCGTTCAATGCTGCTTTTGAAACCGCATAAGACAACTTGTTGGGCCTAATCGCGTCTTGCCAAACTGACGAAACAATGCACATCTTTGCGCCAGACATAACTTTATTTTGACTTATTAATGTCGCAAGAGTAGATGCAACAAACTTGACATTACTGTTCAAAAGTTCGTCCAAGTTTTCTGCTTTGAATTCAGAGATTGAGTCATTGAGATTTGAGCCCTGAGCCCAAACCACTGCATCGAATTCAGGAAGTGCCTGCATTGTGCGAGCATCGGCTTTACTTTCGCCTATTGCAACCAAGCCTCGTGCAATATCTGGTTTGTGCGATCTTGAAGATCGCCACACTTGAAACTCGTTACGTTCAAATTCAAGTGCGACTGCCGTACCAATGGCACCGTGCGCTCCGAATACGAGACAACTCTTGGGCGACATCAATTTGACCCGCTTTTAGCAAAGCCGAGCTGTTCGGCGACAACAAAATTTGGTCGTCCCTTGACTTCTTCATAAATCAAACCCAGATACTCAGCGATTATTCCAAGCATGAACGTAATCGCACCAAAGGCGAGTACTGCGATCGACACGATCGTCCCAAATCCGGCAAAGGGCACACCAACTGCAATCCAAAACACCGCACAGATAATTAGTGAGATAACTGATAGACCCGAGATCACTACTCCACTTGCAGTAATGAACTTCAACGGAATATATGAATGTGAGAAAATACCTTTAAACGCAAGATCAATAACTTTTAGCGAGTGCGCCTTTGACTCGCCACCAAATCTCTCTGGTCGCTCAGCCTCAACAGCTATTGACTTAAACCCAACCCATGCAACTAGCCCTCGTACAAACCGGTTGCGCTCATTCATTGCACGCACGGCCACATAAACTTTTCTGTCTAACAATCGGAAGTCGCTCGCGTTTTTCGGAATTCGATTGTCTGTAAGTTTTCCTGCCAGCCAATAAAATGCTTTTGAGTTAAATGTTCTGATCGGGCCAGTACCTACTCTTTTAGAAACCTGCATGTATACATTTTCGTAGCCGGCTTCCCACTTCTTTATAAACTCAGAAATCAGTTCAGGTGGGTCTTGTAGGTCGGCTGTCATAAAAACACAGGCATCACCTTCTGCGTAATGCAAGCCAGCGGTGATGCCACCATCCATCCGAAAGTTACGCGCGAGTCGAATCACTTTGAAACGATTGTCGGCAGCATGAACTTGTTGCAATATCTCCCACGTGCGATCGGTCGAACCATTTTCGACGATCAAAGTCTCAAAGTCATAATGCTGATTTGCCTCAAAAACCAACTTCAGACGCCGAACCAACTCTGCGATGCAAAGTTCTTCGTTGAACGCCGGAACAATTATCGAAACAAGTTTTTTCAAATCATCCCCAATTTTTAGACATTTGACTTAACAAACTCACCAACTGTTGCAATCATGTAGTCAATCATCTCATCGGTCAGCCCCGGGAAAACGCCAATCCAAAAAGCATTATTTGAGATGATGTCGGTATTGGTTAGAAGCCCCGAAACTCGGTGCTCAATATTTTGATATGCCGGCTGAGAGAGCAAATTTCCGCCAAACAACTGACGAGTACCGATGCGATGATTTTCAAGGTGCTGAACTATGTCATACCGCGAAAATGGTGCCCCTGGTCGAACTGTCAGCA
>CANLHV010000038.1 GCA_947490975.1 Acidimicrobiaceae bacterium | reverse complement strand
AGAGCATCTTGTGGTTTGACCCACAAACTTGCAATTGTTTCTTGCGAATCGTGCAACGGCTCTTGCGACTCGGGTGCCGCGGCGACAAAAAACCGTGTATCGAACCTTCGCGCTTCGCCCACTGGCGTAATCCAGTGACTGACATAGTGAATTGAGCCGGTGACGAGTCGCAGTCCTTCTCGTTGACAAAGTTCGATGATGTTCATTGACGAGTCGTGCACGGCGCTACGAGCCGCAGCAAAACGTTTTTGTGTCGCGGTGTCACTGAATGCGACAGTTTGATTAGTTTTCGTATCGCGGGCGAGCAACACACCAGCTTCTTCAAAACATTCGCGAATTGCCGCCACCCAATAGGCGAGACCACCATTTGGAATTTGCAAAATTGCGCTCGCTTCAAAGTCATCGAGCCCGTCGCAAAACGGCTCAAGTGCCTGGGCGCCGTCGGTCGCATCGACTTTGCCCCCAGGAAACACATACATACCGCCGGCAAATGCCGCATTGTGAGTGCGCTGCAACATAAACACTTCGAAACCGTCAGCCACATCGCGAATCAACATCACAGTTGCCGCAGGTCGCAGGGCACTCTTGTCTTCGGTCACCGATTGATTGTCGTTGCCAGAACTTGTCACGACAAGATAGTACGACCAGTTAGAACGGCTAATCGCATTGAAAATATGGTCGGTTCATCTGCGGTTCGACGATAGGTTCAAAGTAATGAATCGCGTGTCGGTCGACACTGCGGGACGCCCACCTTCTGTGGACGCACTCGCACGAGAGCTGTCGCTTCGCCATTCGTTACCACATGCTTTGCTTGTTGATTTCGCGCGTCGTGCGATCGCCAACTCGACAACAAACAAAAAGTCTTCAGCAGCAGAACTTGCTGATCAGCTCGCAATCGAGTTCTCGCAAAGTTTGTTGCGAGATGTCATAAATGCAACGGGTGTTTTGCTGCACACCAACCTTGGTCGTGCACCAATGGCGATGCAAACTTCAAATCGCGCCTCAAATCTTGAATTAAACATGTCGACAGGTGAACGGGGCTCGCGTCAGTCGACAGTGGGCAAGCTGCTCGCTTTGTTGTGCGGTGCCGAATCTGCAATTGTCGTCAATAACAACGCAGCCGCAGTGTTACTTGTCGTTGCAGCCTTGGCGAATTCACGTGATGTCGCTGTTTCGCGTGGTGAAAGTGTTGAAATCGGCGGCAATTTTCGAATTCCCGAAGTCACCGAGCAATCGGGTGCACGTTTAGTTGACGTCGGCACAACAAATCGCACGAGATTGCGTGACTACAAAAAGGCAATTGACAAACGCGGCAACGACATCGCGCTGGTGCTCAAAGTGCATCCGTCGAATTATCGAGTTTCAGGTTTTGTTGAAGAGACACCTGTTCGCGAACTTGCAACTTTGCCGGTGCCTGTGGCAGTTGATATTGGTTCAGGTTTGATCGACAACACCTGTCCGTGGCTCGAGTCTCGTGCACCAAGTTGGTTAAGCAACGAGCCCGCTGCGCGACAATCAATTAATGACGGTGCCGCACTGGTGATGTTTAGTGGCGACAAACTCTTCGGCGGCCCTCAGTGCGGCGTGATTGTTGGTCGCGCAGATCTCATTGAGGCTTGCGCACAACATCCACTCGCTCGTGCGTTGCGACCTGGTTCGACCACGATGTTGGCGATGCAAAGTTTGGCAATGTCTTATCTAGGTCGCACAGCGACAAAAGAGATTGCGTTTTGGAAGATGGCAACGATTGCTACTGCCGACTTGCAATCGCGCGCTGAACAAATTATCGCAACTGCAAAAGTCGGCGAGGTATGTGCGCTCGATTCAATCCCAGGTGCAGGGTCAGCACCTGGTGCAACTATTGACTCATTTGGCGTCGTAATTGAGGGCGATCATTTAACGAATTTACGGATGAACGAGACGCCGATTATTGCTCGAGTCAAAGACAACAAGACTTTTCTTGATCTGCGCACGGTTCAGCCAGATGATGACGAGATTGTCATTCGCGCTTTACAACGACTCGCAAAATAATTTTTCATGACTGTCATTGCAACAGCTGGCCATGTTGATCACGGCAAGTCTTCTCTGGTTCTTGCCTTAACTGGCACCGACCCTGATCGGTGGGCAGAAGAGAAGCGCCGCGGCATGACAATCGACCTCGGTTTCGCTCACACCCGTTTGCCATCTGGTGCAACGGCGAGTTTCATCGATGTGCCGGGACACATTCGCTTTTTGCGCAACATGCTTGCGGGTGTCGGTGCAATCGATGGTTGCATCTTGGTTGTTGACGCCAAAGAGGGTTGGATGCCTCAAACCGAAGAGCACTTTCAGATTCTTAAACTTCTTGGTTTGCACCACGGACTGGTTGCTTTGACCAAAGTTGACTTGGTTGATGCCGAAGTTGAGAGTGTTCGGCGCAATGAGATTCGAGCAAAATTACGCGAGTCTTTTTTAAGTGATGCGCCAATTGTTTCAGTTTCGGTTATTACATCTATTGGCCTCGACGAAGTGCGAGGCGCACTTGATGTTTTGATCGCAGATTCAACGCGCACGAACCCAATACGAAACAGAAATCGCCCCAGATTGTGGATTGATCGTTCGTTTTCTGCCCGTGGTTCTGGCACAGTTGTGACCGGCACTTTGATCGATGGCTCGCTCGAGTCGAACGCCGAGTTAACTATCGTTCGAACGCAGCAACGCGTGCGGGTGCGCGAAATTCAACAGCACGAAAAGTCGACAACCCAACTTGAGCCAGGTCATCGATGTGCACTGAATCTTGCTGGTGTCAATCACGCCGAAATATTTCGTGGCGACGTTCTAGTCGTCGAAGATCAATGGTTGCCGAGTGCGATGTTTGATGCTTCGCTTGCCATTGTGCCTTCGTTGCAACATCGTGTTACCCGTCGCGGAAGCTATTCGGTCTACATCGGTTCAGGCGAGTTCGCAGTCAAAATTCGCTTAATCGGCACGCGCGAGTTGCACGCTAACGAAAACGGCTTTGTGCGCGTCGCTTTGCAAACTCCGATACCGATTTTGCCGGGCGATCGTTTTATCTTGCGCGAGTCGGGTCGGCAAGAAACAATTGGTGGTGGCGAGATTCTCGACATCGCTCCAACTTTGCGCGCATCAAAAGCAAAGCCTGACCGTTCAGTCGAGCGAATAGTCAGCGAGCGCCAGTGGGTCACCGTCAAAGAACTCGAACTTTTGACTGGTGAAGTTCGCCAACCAATAGTTGGTGATTGGCTAACCACGCCGAAACTTTTAGATGCCACACGAAAAGAGTTGGCAATCAAACTTGCTAAAACCTCTGATGGTTTAGAAGTTTCACGACTTAAATCTCACGAACAGGCCGTGCTTGCCGCCTTGCCCGATGTTGTCATTGAAATGGGACGTGCTCGAATCAAAGGTACTTCATCGATAACTGAGCATCCGTATGTTGGTTTGTTCGCCAAAGCCGGTGTCACACCTCCAGACACAAAGACGCTTGACAGAAACATTGTTCGACAGATTGTTCAACGTGGTCTATTCGTTGACATCGATGGCGTTGTGTTTCATATCAGTGCGCTCGAAACCGCTCGCTTAAACGTGCAAAAAATCTTGCAGCAACTTCCGAATGGTTTCACAGTTTCTCAATTTCGCGAGCACCTCGGCATTACCCGCAAGCACGCCGTGCCTTTGCTCGAGGCACTAGACCGCAGAGCAATCACCAAACGAAACGGCGACTTGCGTGTTGGCGGGGCACGACTCAACGGTGAGCCGTCTCAAGTCTGAGATTTATTCGCCTTTAGGTTTGCGCATTTCTCGGTAGTCGCGCGCAGCACCCTCGAGCGGTTCAACTTCAAGAGTCACGCCGTCAATTGCGGCGACGCGCAATTCTTGACCATCTTGAATTGGTGTCGCACGATTCGTGCGGGCTCGCCACTGCGCATCGTGAATTCGAACGATACCCAATGGATTGATCGTGCCTACGGCCCGACCAGTGCTGCCGATCATCCACTCGCGACCAATTGTTGGTGTGGCAAAGCGAGTTCGCACCATCGAAGGCATACCAACAACAAACGCCAATGAGATAGCGATTATTCCGCTGATAAATGTCAGCCATGACAATCGAATTTCACCTCCGTCGCTGTTTCTGAACAAAGTCAAACTGCCAAGCGCAAGCAATATGAGACCCGCACCAGTGAAGAATCTTGGAATACCAACTTGCACATCAATTGACAGCAAAAGCATTGCCAAAATGATCACAGCAAGGCTCGCACCGCGAAGTGGCAAAGTCGCCAGACCGTGACTACCGAGCACGACACAAACTGCACCAACAACACCAGCGATACCGATACCGGCAGTAAAAAACTCGAAGATCAGCAGTGCCAATCCGATTATCACCAATAAAAATGTGACTGGCGGACTTGCGGCCGTGTGAAGTAGTCGTTCGATCAAACCAAGTTTGAAAAATCTGGTCGTTGCCGCTTCGCGAATCAACTCGTCACCAGATTCAGATTTGACTTCAACAACAGTCTGCAGAACTTGTCCTTTAATAGATAGCCCGTTCATCGCCAAGAGCATGTTGCGCAAAACTGGCACGCCCTCATCGTCGGTTGTCAGCTTGAGTGCGCCAAGTCGCTTGGCATCTTTTGAATTAACTGTTGTCGTGCGCAATGTCGCCGACGCGTCACCAAAACTCACTTCGCCAGCGTTTGTCGTCAATAGTTTTCCGGTTTTGCCGATGCGGGTACCGTCGGCCATAGCCGAAACATCGGCGACCGCCAATAATTGTGCAGCGCTGCCGTAGGCGCGTGCAGTTGTTGGCCCAACCCAAACTGCAATCGGTATTTTCGAGTCAATAATTTTATTGAATAGCGCTTCCATTCGCGTCTTTGAGACGACGCCACCCAATGAATTGACTTGCAAAATTACGGCTTGTGATGATGATGACTCGGCCCGTTCGATTGCTTGTTCGATATCGCGCACAACAATCTCGTCAATCAGCCCGTTTACTTCGACTACATCTACTGGCGCAAGATCGTTCGTGCCACCTTCGGCGTTTGCCACTTGTGACGCACCAAACGTGATCGCAAGTGCCGAAATGAGCATTGAAAACGACAACACTTTTCGCAAGTTAATCATTGATTTATGCAAGCTCGTCCTCGACTCCAGATGTTCATGCGATGGCGTTTACGCTAACATTTGCGCGTGCATATTTTGTTGGCTACTGATGCTCAGTGGGTGCTCGACGAGGTTCATGCGGCACTTGGCACTGCCGACACCTCATTCGTTGTTTGCCGTGACGGTCGTGATGTGTCGCGTGCCATAAAGCAACGCACACCTGATCTCGCAGTTTTAGATTTGCAGTGCGGCTCAATGGGCGCAATGGCAGTGACAATGGATTTACGCCTCGACCATAGTGATGGCCGGTCGCCAATGGTGCCTGTTTTGATGTTGCTCGATCGCATCGCCGATGTTCACTTGGCCAAACGCAGCGGAGCAGACGGTTGGCTGATTAAGCCACTCGATTCTTTACGTCTGCGCCGTGCAGCAGATGCAATTGTCGCCGGCAAAAACTGGCACGAAGGCGTGCCGGTCGAAGTTTAAAAGTTATTTTCGATTCGCAACAATAACTTCGGCAATTTGCAGGGCGTTGAGTGCCGCACCTTTGCGCAAATTGTCGTTTGAAACAAACAGCGTCAAACCCTTGTTGCCATCGATCGAATGATCTTGGCGAATTCGTCCTACAAAACTTGGATCTTTGCCCGCTGCGATCAACGGCGTCGGCACATCAACGACGCTCACGCCAACAGCGGTTGACAAAATTTTGTGGGCTTGTTCGACGGTGATGTCTTTTTTGAATTCAAGAGTTAGTGAAAGTGAATGACCGGTGAATACCGGTACTCGCACACATGTACCCGAGACCCGCAAGTCAGGAATGTGCAAAATCTTGCGTGATTCGTTGCGAAGTTTTTTCTCTTCGTCTGTTTCAAGCATGCCGTCATCAACCAAGCTGCCTGCAAACGGTATGACGTTGTAAGAAATCGTGCGCGGAAACTTGACAGCGGGTTTGAACGCAATTGCCTCACCGTTGTATGTGAGTTCGTTCGCATTTGATGCACCAGTTTTTATCTGTTCGTGCAACTCGTCGACACCAGAAACACCCATGCCACTGACGGCCTGATATGTGCTGGCGATCATTCGCACCAGTGATGCGGCGTCGTGCAATGGCTTAAGCACCGGCATTGCCGCCATAGTCGTGCAATTTGGATTTGCGATGATGCCAAGTTTGGCGTTCGCAATATCTTCGGGGTTTACCTCAGAAACGATCAGAGGAACATCTGGGTTCATTCGCCATGCCGACGAATTATCAATGACGATTGCGCCTTGCTTTGCATATTTTTCGGCAATAGCCCGAGAAGTCGTTGCGCCAGCCGAAAAAATTGCGATGTCAAGATCGCTCGTGTCGGCAGTCGACGCATCTTCAACTTCAATACTTCGACCGTCAAATTCGATTATCGAACCGGCTGATCTTGCAGACGCAAAAAATCGAACTGAAGTCGCAGGAAAGTTTCGTTCGATCAACAGCGTGCGCATCACACTGCCGACCATTCCGGTTGCGCCGACAATGCCGAGAGATAGTTTTTTTGTCACGCGTTTAGGATACTTGAGCGACCAACCACCAATGGCTTGGATTAATTCTGTTTGTCGGTATGGTCTGCACATTCTTTTCTCTAGATGCAGCAACCGCCAGTTTGCGCTTTACCGAATGGAATATTTTGATCTCACCAAGCTGTGACTCAAAAAGTTGCAAGACCGTATCGGGTTTAAGCCTGTTGGCTTGCCAACCCAAACGAGTTGACCAACGCCATCGTGCAAGACGCTGACCCAATACAGGCAGTTTCCATAAGCGACGTACTGCAATGCCAAGTGGAACCAGCACAATGTCGCTGCCAACCCAGGTGCGAAAGTTGAGCACGATTAGACCGCCGCTGCGTGTCACCCGAATTGCTTCACTAACCAAGTTGAGTGCATCTTGTGGCTGGCAGTGCTGCAAAGTTATGTAAGAAAAGGTCAAATCGACTGAATTGTCGTCACGCCCAAGAGTCTTGCCGTTTGCAACATGCAAGGTGCTTAGGCGATCAATGCGGCCAAACCGCGCAACTGTTTGCCGACAGCGCTCGAGAAATGCAGAGTCAACATCTGCGGCAATCACTGCATTGCAGCGGTTGGTGAAACTTGATGTCATACGACCGATGCCGCTGCCGATTTCTAGCAGCGTCGAGTTCTTAAATTGAAATGACTCGAGTTGCAACAGCCGTATGTATCGCTGCACTTCTTTGTCGCCAGTTTCAACAAAGGCTTTCAGTGTTAGTTCGTCACCTGTCTCGTTGTTGAATACCCATCCTGTTTCGCGTACAACATCGTCGGCAGTCAGGTCGTTATCGGCAAGGTTGCCAGCCGAATTCCATGGCAAATGATGTGCGCGCAAATTTAAAGCGCGACGAGACTTCATATTGCAATCAATTTAGTTGCTATTTGCGCACTGGCAGAGGTGCTGAATAATCTTCGCCGCTATCAAGATCAAATGCTGTGTGTAAAGATCTGACTGCTTTTTCGAGCATCGGCGCAGCCACCACAACCGAGATTCGAATCGTGCTCGTCGAAATCATTTCGATGTTGACGTTGTTGTCGGCAAGCACCCTGAACATTTTCGCTGCAATGCCGGGGCTCGACCTCATTCCAGCACCAACTAGTGAAATCTTTGCAATATTCGTGTCTTGGGTTACACCTGTTGCACCAACTTGTTTGGCGATTCTCTCGACAATCGGTTGGGCGTTGGCGACATCTGTTTTTGGCAAAGTAAACGAAATGTCGGTTGTGCCTGCTGTCGAAGTATTTTGCACGATCATGTCGACATTCACGTTTGCGCTCGCTAGTGGCTCGAACAATGCGGCTGAAACACCAGGCTGGTCGGGCACGCCAAGCACAGTTATCTTTGCGTCGCTTGCGTCGTGAACTACGCCCGAGATTATTGGTTCTTCCATGTTTTGTTCTCCTTTTCGTACTTCACCTGTTACCCATGTTCCCTGCTCCCAGGTGAAACTTGAGCGCACATGAATCGGCACATTGTGGTTGCGCGCAAACTCGACGCTACGTAATGCCAGCACCTTGCTACCGGCACCCGCCATCTCTAGCATCTCGTCAAATTCAAGATGTTTTAGTTTGCGAGCCTGTGGCACAATGCGCGGGTCAGCGGTAAACACGCCGGTGACGTCCGTATAAATTTCGCAGACGGCGGCTTTCAGTGCAGCAGCAAGTGCAACAGCAGTGGTATCGCTACCGCCACGACCAAGAGTTGTGATTTCTTTAGCTGTGCTTACGCCTTGAAAACCGGCGACTACCGCAACTTTGCCTTCACTGAGTGCTTCGCGAACGCGGTCACCTTTGATTTCAAGAATTTTTGCTCGACCGTGCACCGTGTCGGTGATAATGCCAACTTGACTGCCAGTAAAACTCATTGCATCTACACCAAGGTCTTGCAGGGCCATGCAGAGCAGCGACATGCTGATGCGTTCGCCGGTTGTCAACAACATGTCCATCTCACGACCGGTCGGCGCCGAGGACACTTGACGAGCGAGGTCTAACAAGTTGTCGGTGGCTTTACCCATTGCCGAAACAACAATTACTAGCTGGTTGCCTTGCGATTGTGTCGTGGCAATGTGGCGCGCGACATTGCGCATCCGCTCAGGGTCGGCAACTGAGGTGCCCCCATATTTTTGAACGATCAGCGCCACGGACTTCAACGCTACCTCTACGGCTGTTGTTGACCTGTAGCATTTTCACCTCATGGGTACAGATAAACGCAATCGCCAAAAAGAGAATCGTCGAGCTCGCCAAAGTGAACTTGAAAAGCAGATTCAACGACAAAAATTAGTTCGCCGCAGCACTCGCATTGCTTTGCTTGTAGGCGTTGTTGTTGCAATTGTTGCCGCCATCAGCTTGTGGCCAGAGAGTGACAGTGCGACCGAACCAGAAACGACCGACACTTCGGTCACTGAAACAAGTGAAACAACTATCGCACCGGCACCCACCGTGCCTTTTGAATATGGTGAAGGCGAGTGTGCACCAACTGATGGTTCGGGCAGTCAAATTCAAAAATTTGACGCTGCACCAAAACTCTGCATCGACCCAACAAAAACGTATACGGCTCTCATAACGACCAATAAAGGCGAAATCACGGTGGTGCTTGACCCAACTAAGGCGCCAGGCACGGTCAATAACTTCGTCAATTTGGCACGTTCAAAATATTTTGACAACACAGTTTGTCATCGTGCAATTCCGACTTTTGTTGTGCAATGTGGTGACCCAACTGCGACGGGCACGGGTGGCCCTGGCTATTCGATAACCGATGAATTGCCGTCAGCGGGAGAATACAAACTTGGCTCACTGGCGATGGCCAACTCTGGCCCAAACACCAACGGCAGTCAGTTCTTCATTATTTCTGGTGAGCAAGGCATCGCACTTCCACCGAGCTATTCGCTGTTTGGTCAGGTAACCACCGGCCTTGACAC
>CANLHV010000037.1 GCA_947490975.1 Acidimicrobiaceae bacterium | reverse complement strand
AAATCAGTTTCAAATAGTTTGGCAAGTATTTTGAGCTCGACAGGCACTCTTTCTGATGCAGTTCGTCGATCGTATTTAACTTCTGTAGCCCTGAACACCGGCGTGAGCGGCCTCGATGAATTGCAGGGCATCATCGAAGATATTGCTCGTGAACGCAAACAACTCGAGTCTCAGCGCACTCGTGCAGGTGGCATCGCCGATTATGCGAAGAAGCGACTCGCTGCTGCTGAGTCGAGTGCAAATGTATATACAGCGCGACAGGCCCAAGCGTTGCGTGATCTTGGCGACTTATTGCGCAATGAGCAAAGCCGTCGCGCCAAAGCAGCGCTTGAAGATGCAGAACGGCTCGCAAAAGAATTTATGAAGACAAAGTATTCGAATATTCCTGCACCGTCGTCAGCGGCTGGCACCGCGGTAAAAGCAGCGCTCTCACAACTCGGTGTTACTTATAAATTTGGTGCTCTTTCGCCTGGTGTGGCATTCGACTGTTCTGGATTGATGGTTTATGCGTGGTCGAAAGCCGGTGTAGGCATACCGAGGTCTTCGCGCTCGCAGTACGCGGCACTGACCAGAATTCCTACTGGTGCAGCTCAACCAGGAGACTTGATATTCACGCGAAACCCAGTTGGACACGTCGGCATGTATTTGGGTAACGGTCAGATGATTGCGTCGCCACGCACCGGCGACGTCGTAAAGGTTTACGCCGTAAGTTGGTCAAAAGTAACTGGTGTAGGTCGACCGAAATAAATTTCGGCACGTAGGTTGGGTGTAAGTTTGTTGCGATGAACGGTTGGTCGCAATCAAAGTTTTCGGATCGTGGTGTAACCCACGAAACTTTTCGTAAAGGATCAGGACCTGCGGTAATTATCGTTCACGAGATACCAGGCATTACACCAGCAGTCGAAAAATTCGCTAACGAAGTTGTGGCCGCGGGTTTCACAGTGGTGATGCCATTGTTGGTCGGCAACTTCGGTCAACCGCCGAGCGGTACATATATGGCACGTTCTGCGGCAAAGATATGCATCTCGCGCGAGTTCACCACGATGGCGCTGAACAAAACATCGCCGGTCATCTCTTGGCTGCGGGCGTTAGCAAAATATTTGCACGCAGAAATTGGTGGCAAAGGAGTCGGGGCCGTTGGCATGTGCTTCAGCGGCGGTTTTGCTCTCGGCATGATGGTCGATGACATTATGTTGGCGCCAGTTTTATCGCAGCCCAGTTTGCCGTTTGCGTTAGGCGCAAAACGCTCGGCCGATCTCAATTTGTCAGAGCAAGACAGGCGCCGAATCACGCAACGAGCACAAGCCGGTTGTCAGGTTTTGGGTCTGCGTTACAAAGGTGATCGCCTTGTCGGCACGCGTTTTGCCGAATTGCACAAACTGCTTGGCGATGCGTTTTTAGCAGTTGAGTTTGACTCAACGGCAAAATCTGATCACTCGGTTTTGACTGAACAGCGCCAAGAACTCGGTGTGCAGCGAGTGCTTGAGTTTTTGAAATTAAAATTGCTTTAAGATTCGCACTTTAAATTGCGGGTCCTTGAACGACTTGAGGGCCTGAACAGGGTCGGTTCGGCTTAGCAACAGGTGCCGGGCGAGTCGACCTTTGGCTGCCTTTGCATCGTGACCGCCAGCCTTGCCAGATTTAGTAGCCAGGTCGACGTGCAGAAATTGGCTGATCGCTTTTTCGTCGGCGATAAATGCCGCCGAATGTTCTTGGGGCAGCAAGCTGATGACGACTGCACCTGCGCAATATTTGTTGAGCGAGCGCGAAAGTTCGTCTCGCCACCACGACGAAAGTTTGCCCATTGGTGCGAGACTTGCGCCGATTTTTAAGCGATAGTCGGGTGTGGGGTCGCCGGCCGTAACTAGACCAAGCAAACCAGAAACGATGACAATATTTTTGGCGGCGATTTTTTGCATCGCGAGAGGCAGTGAACTGAGATCAAGGTGATCCCAAACGACGCCTGTGTAACGATGCGAGGCAGGCAAAGTTTTGGCGCCACGTACAGCGATGTTTGCTTGTTGGGCGCGCACAAGATGTGCGCCCGAAACGCCAAGAAGTTTTGCAGACCCACCGTGCGCTTGTTTCAACGCTGCAATAACACTTGCGCGTTGTTTGCCGAGTGACTTGCCAAAAGCGCCACTAGTTTCTGCAAACTTCGTGCCAGTCGTGCCCGATAGTGCCTTGCCTTCAGACGGCGGGAGCAAAATTATTAGTTTTTTCTCTGCAGCCATGAATCAAGATTCTGCCTGATCGCGCAACGTAATAGTCGCATACGGTGCGCCTAGTCTGCAGGGGTGGTGTCAGAGCAAAAGTCATTAGATATAGCGTCGCTCAACCCCGACCAGCAAGACGCGGTGTTACACCCGAGCGGACCGTTGCTCGTGGTCGCGGGCGCGGGTTCGGGCAAGACTCGAGTTTTGACGCATCGCGTCGCGCATCTAATCAATCAAGGCACGCACCCGATGCGAATTTTGGCGATTACCTTCACCAATAAGGCGGCTGGTGAGATGCGCGAGCGAGTCGAGGCACTTGTCGGCAAAGTTGCCGAACGAATGTGGGTGAGCACTTTTCACGCCGCGTGTGTGCGAATTTTGCGCATGCAAGCCGAGCAGATTGGTTATCCGAAAACATTTTCAATTTACGATCAGTCAGACGCTCAGCGCCTGGTGGGCTATGTCGTTCGCGATCGCGGATTAGACGCCAAGCGGTTTCCGGCGCGCGGTGTGCACGCCCGAATCAGTTTGTGGAAAAACGAATTGATTTCACCAGACCAGGCATTGTTGAACGCCGACAATGTTTTCGACACGAAATATGCAGAGATTTATCGCGAATATCAATCGCGACTGTTAAGAGCCGGCGCAATGGACTTTGACGACTTGCTGATCAACACCGTGAAACTATTTCGCGAGCACAAAGATGTTTTGGCGCAATTTCAACAGCGCTTCGAACACATTTTGATCGACGAATATCAAGACACGAACATTGCCCAAAACGAAATCGTGTTGATGTTGGCTGATGCTCATCACAACGTTTGCGTAGTTGGTGATACCGACCAGTCTGTTTATCGATTTCGTGGTGCTGACTTCAGAAATATTCTGCAATTTGAAACCGCGTTTCCTGAAGTAACTGTTGTTGTGTTGGCGCAGAACTATCGCAGCACGCAAACAATTTTGGATGCTGCTAACGCAGTAATAACCAACAACGCCGAGCGTAAGCCCAAAGAACTTTGGACTGAACTCGGCAAGGGCGATCGTGTCGTGCGGTTTTATGCCGACGACGAATATCACGAAGCAAATTGGGTGATTTCGCAGTTGTCGAAAATGAAAAAGAGTCACGAGCACGAGTGGCGAGAGATGGCTGTTTTCTATCGCACCAATGCCCAGAGCCGAATTTTAGAAGAGAGCCTGATGCAGGCTGGCGTGCCTTACAAAGTAATTGGTGGCACTCGTTTCTATGATCGCCGTGAAATCAAAGATGCTCTGGCATATATTCGCTGCGCGGCGAACCCGCTTGATGAAGTCAGTCTGAAGCGAATTTTGAACGTGCCAAAGCGTGGCATCGGTGACACGACTGTTGATCGCCTCGATGCATATGCAACTAAAGAAAACATTGCGTTTGCGCTTGCTTTGCGTCGCACGGCAGATGCTGGCATCGGTGCTGCAGCCGCTAAAGGCATTGCCAGTTTTGTTGCATTAATCGACGATCTCGAGTCGCGAATGGGTCAAGGCCCAGGGCCAGTGTTGCGTCATGCGCTAGAAGCCAGCGGTTATTTGAGCGAACTGCAGGCCGAGGGCACTGTTGAATCAGATGGTCGATATGAAAACTTGTCCGAACTAATCGGCAGTGCGAACGAGTTCACGCAAGTCGACGAATTTTTAGAACAAGTTGCGCTAGTCGCAGACACCGATCAACTCGATTCAGATAACCATGTCACATTGATGACTTTGCACTCTGCCAAGGGTCTCGAGTTTGAGGCAGTTTTCATCGTCGGCATGGAAGAAGGTATTTTTCCCCACAGTCGCGCGCTAGTTGACCAAAACGAACTTGAAGAAGAGCGTCGCTTGGCATATGTGGGCATCACACGAGCGAAGCAAAAACTATTTTTGTCGCACGCTTGGAGTCGCAATCTTTATGGCTCAACCCAGTACAACCCACCGTCACGTTTCTTGGATGAAATACCCAGCGAACTGTTGCAACGCGAAGGAAGCACAGATTCGGGCGCCGATGAAGGTCGTGGCGGTTATCGTCCGCGACCCGATCAAAACACTGGCAGAAAAATTGAGTGGACTCGGGCGACAGTGCCTAAATATCGACGCGACGGTGATGCAGTTGGCGACTTGACTGGTGCGAATTCGGGTTTGAGAGTCGGCGATGATGTTGAACATCCGTCGTTTGGTGAAGGCGTGATCATCAACATTCGTGGCTCTGGTGAATCAGCCGAAGCGACAATCGAGTTTGTCGATCACGGCAAAAAACATTTAGCGATGGCATGGGCGCCGCTCAAAAAAATAAATTAGTGAGCTAAATTTTTTAGTTAGCGCGCAAATCAATCAGTAGCGTGCGCATATTTTCGACGATCGGTCGAACATCAAGCGGAAGTTGCAATTGTTCAACGCCGAGTGTGCGACCTTCACAATCTTTGAACTCTCGCGTGTTGACAATGTGCTCGACGAGACAGTTCTCGTTGCGATCGGCAGGGTAGGCGTAGTAAACCTGCCATCCCTTGGCTGGGTTGTCACCTGTGTGGTCAATAACGATCGAGCGCTTGCCGGTTGAGTCGCGCAAGTCAGGGTAAAGAATTGGACCACCCTCGCTGACCTGTTTCGCGATGTCGTCGACGCGACCGATCTCGAAAGTTTTTGCAACCGTCTCGGGGTTTTGTTCGCGGTTATCGGTGGCCATGCTGGCAAAAATCCATGTAACTCCAAACAAAATTGCGAACCCGAGGATGCCCCCAACAACTGGCGCAACGGCGCGCATGATTGGCGATGTGAATTGGATACGGCGCATGTCGTAAGGTTATTGAGTTGTGAAACGAAATTATCGCGTTGTCGTAGCCAAGCCCGGCCTAGACGGCCATGACCGAGGGGCCAAGACAATCACCCGTGCCTTGCGCGACCATGGTTTTGAGGTCATTTATACCGGTCTTCACCAGACGCCAGAGCAAATCGCTGAAACTGTGTTGCAAGAAGATGCCGATGCCGTGGGGTTGTCGCTGTTGTCGGGCGCGCACCTGACTTTGTTTCCGCGCGTGATGGAAGAACTACGCAATCGCAAACTAGGCGAAATTCTAATTTTCGGCGGCGGGGTCATACCTGAAGATGACATAGTCACGCTCAAACAACAAGGTGTCGGCGAAATTTTCGGGCCTGGCTCGTCACTAGGTGATATCGCCAAGTGGTTAGAGTTGGCGCTTGACTCGCGCGAAGAAAACTGAACAAAGGAAATTAAGTGGATCTTTTTGAGTATCAAGGCAAGCAATATTTCGCGCGCTATGGCATCGCCGTTTCGGCTGGTGGCGTCGCGATGACAGTTGATGAAGCAGTTGCTCAGGCAGAACTGGCGAAGTATCCGGTTGTAATCAAAGCCCAGGTGCAAGTTGGTGGTCGTGGCAAAGCAGGTGGCATCAAGTTGGCAAACAACGCAGACGAAGTGCGATTGCACGCAAAAAATATTTTAGGAATGGACATCAAGAGCCACATCGTCAAGCGCGTGTGGGTTGAACATGCATCAGATATCGCCGAAGAGTATTACGCATCGTTCACTCTTGATCGATCGGCGAAACGACATTTGTTGATGCTTTCGGCACAGGGTGGTGTCGAGATCGAACACGTTGCAGTTGTTGACCCGACTGCGATTGTCAAGTTGCATGTCAACCCGGTTGAAGGTTTAAGTCTTGATTCGGCAAAACGCGCCGTTGTTGATGCGCGCATTTCAGAAAAAGCACAAGATGGTGTGGCGGCAATGTTGCTCAAGCTTTATGAATGCTTCACGAAGGGTGATTGCGATCTTGCAGAAATCAACCCGTTGATTTTGAAACCGACCGGCGAAGTTCATGCACTTGATGCAAAGGTCACACTCGACGACAACGCCGCTTTTCGTCACCCCGAGTGGGATGAATATCGTGCAACCGAAGAACTAGACGACCGCGAAAAACTCGCACGCGAAAAAAACTTGCAATACATCGGTCTAGATGGCTCAGTTGGCATTATTGCTAACGGTGCCGGTTTGGCGATGAGCACACTTGATGTCGTCAACCAGGTTGGCGGTAAGGCCGCGAACTTTTTAGATATTGGCGGCGGTGCGAACGCCGAATTGATGACTGCGGCACTTGAAGTGATCAACTCTGACACAAAAGTAAAGAGCATTTTTATCAATATTTTTGGTGGCATCACTCGCGGAGACGAAGTCGCCAAGGGCATTGTCGAAGCGATGAAGCGCGTCAAACTGCGTGCACCGATTGTGATTCGCCTCGATGGCACAAATGCGACCGAAGGAAGAGCGATCATTGCTGCCGCAGGTATTGCCGAGTCGCAGTTGATTTCACGATCGACGATGCTTGAGGCTGCGCGAACCGCCGTCGAGATTGCAGGAAAGAAATAACATGGCGATTTTTGTCAACGAAAATACAAAAGTTCTGGTTCAGGGTTTGACCGGTGGTCAAGGTCGCTTTCATGGTCTGCGCAATCGCGACTATGGCACGCAAGTTGTTGCCGGCGTAACACCAGGCAAAGCGGGTCAAGACGTCGAAGGCATTCCAGTTTTTGACACTGTCGAAAGTGCAGTTGCTGCCACTGGCGCGACTGCATCGTTTATCGCTGTGCCACCAAAGGCGGCACCCGCCGCAATTCTTGAAGCGGCGCGTGCAGGCATCGGTTTTGTCGTGTGCATCACTGAAGGCGTGCCAGCCCAAGATGAAGCCAGAGTTTTTGCAACATTGCAACGCGATTTTCCGAAGACTCGACTGCTCGGGCCAAATTGTCCTGGCATTATTAGCCCTGGCAAATGCAACATCGGCATTACCGCTGGTGAGATTGCTGCGTTGCCAACTGCGAAGGGGCCAAACGTAGGTATTGTTTCGCGTTCTGGCACGCTGACATATCAAGCGCTATACGAATTGAAACAACGCAATATCGGTGTGTCGACTTGCGTCGGCATCGGCGGAGACCCGGTGCCTGGCACTTCGTTCGTCGATTGTTTGGCTGAGTTTCAATCTGATCCTGAAACGCATGCGATCATCATGATTGGCGAAATTGGTGGCACAGCAGAAGAAGAGGCCGCCGAATTCATTATGACTCATGTAACAAAACCGATGAGCGCCTACATCGCTGGTGTCACAGCGCCAGCGGGCAAAAAAATGGGTCATGCCGGGGCGATTGTTTCAGGCGGTAAAGGCACGGCGCAAGGCAAGATGGACGCCTTGACAAGTGCGGGTGTCAAAGTTGGGCTGAACCCGACTGAGGCGTGCGAATTGATGGCACAAATAATCGCATCAATGTAAGACTTAGTCGTCGATGAATAAACGATCTGAACTTCTGAGCTATATCCCGTCGCTTGACGGCATTCGAGCACTTTCGGTTTTGGCAGTGATCGTCTATCACGCCAACAAACTTTGGCTACCGGGCGGCTTTCTGGGCGTCGAAGTTTTCTTTGTGATCAGTGGATATTTGATCACGCTGTTGTTGCTCGCTGAATCAGAGAAAAGCGGCACCGTCAGTTTGAAACAATTTTGGTTGCGTCGAGCGCGACGATTGTTGCCGGCGTTGTGGGTTGTTGTTTTAGGTGTGGTTGTGTTTGCGGCGCTGTTTCAGCGCGAGATACTCGGCACACTGCGTGGCGATGTTATTGCGGCGTTGTTCTACGGCTTCAACTGGTTTCAAGTTTGGGTAGGCACGAGTTATTTCACTTCGTTTGAATTCGTGCCGTTGCGACATTTGTGGTCGCTCGCGGTTGAAGAACAGTTCTACTTAATTTGGCCGGTCGTGATGTTGGTCGTCGCCAAATTTGGCAAACGACGACTGCCGATTGTCAGTGCTGTATTTGTCTTGATCGCAGTTGCGTTGGCTGTATATACGGGTGTTGTTTATCAGCCAGGCGTGATTTCGACGATTGCCGACACGCCAGAGCAGTTCATGAGCCTGTTTGGTCAGTCGGTATCGCGTGTCGACTATTTGTTTTTAGGAACAATCACCCGCTCTAGCGGCTTGTTGTTGGGTGCCGCATTGGCGATTTGGTGGCGACCGTGGTTGTTGCAAAATTCGCGAGCAGGCGAGAGCAAGTTGTATGACTTCGTCGGCTTTGGTGGGCTAGCAGCGCTGGCATTTATGATGTGGCGCTTTAATACTGTCATTGAAGGCACAGACGGCGGCACTGTCGGGTATGACCTGCTGTTTCGCGGCGGGTTTTTCTTGACCGACATCGCGAGTGTTGCACTGATTGCGGCGGCAGTTCATCCTGGTTCGAAATTGATTGCAAGAGGTTTGAGCAACCCGATACTGGTTTGGTTGGGTCGTCGCTCGTATGGCTTTTATTTGTTTCACTGGCCGGTGTTTCAGTTTTATCGACGCTTTGCGGGTCAGGGTTTGACGCCATATGAATTTGTAGTTTTAGTATTACTCGCGCTTGCGCTCACCGAACTTAGTTATCGCTATATCGAAACCCCGGTGCGTCAAGGAGCAATCTCGCGTTGGTGGATTGAGTTTCGCCAGCCGGCATATGGTGCACAACTCGTGCGCCGACAGCGGCGAATTGTGCTCACTGCGCTTGTATCGCTTTTGCCCGTGTTCGGTGTTGTCAGTCTGGCTACGGCGCGTGTACAGCTAGATGAGATTGCTCAAAACTTGTCAGATAACGAAGGCAACACAGTCGACTTGTTGAGCGGTGGGCAAACCGTCGGTGGTGGCGAATTGGCTGCAGCAACCACGATCGTTGGGCAGGTCGTGACGGGCACGACGACACTTGACGGTCAGGTGATTGATGTTTTAGCAATCGGAGACTCGGTGATGTTGGGGGCGGCCAATATTTTGACCCAGCGCGGCGTGACTGTTGATGCGCTGAAAAGCCGCCCGTATCGGCAAGCGCTTGAAATCGCAAACTACATGAAGTCAGTCAATCGACTTGGGTCGGTTGTGGTCATTCATTTGGGCACAAACAACACGGTTGACGAGAAAACTCTGGATGAAATCATGGTGCCGTTGCGCGATGTGCCGCTGGTGTTGTTTGTGACTGTGCATGTGCCGAGTGAAGTTCGACAGAACACAAACAATCGAAGAATCAATGAGCTGCCAGCAAGATACGAAAATGTCAAAGTTCTTGACTGGTATGCAATTGCCACGGCGCACCCTGAATATCTGTACAGCGACAAGATTCATATTCGGCCTGAAGGGCAAAAGGTATATGCCGACTTGATGATGCAAGCAATTGGTCGGCCATAAGTTTTGTCCTAGGCTTACGCGCTATGACTACACCAGTTCGCATCACAGTTACCGGCGCGGCCGGACAAATCGGCTACGGAATTTTGTTTCGCATCGCATCAGGGCAAATGCTCGGGCCAGATACGCCGGTAATTTTGCAACTGCTTGAAGTGACACCAGCGCTCGGCGCGCTGAACGGCGTAAAAATGGAACTTGATGATTGTGCGTATTCGCCACTCGTGGATGTAATCACCACCGATGATGCCAATGTTGCTTTTGGTGACGCTGATATTGCTTTGTTGATTGGCGCGATGCCTCGCAAAGATGGCATGGAGCGCGCAGATTTGTTGACTGCCAATGGTGGCATTTTTAAGCCGCAGGGTCGAGCGATTGCCAAGAATGCAAAGAAGAACGTCAAAGTTTTGGTTGTCGGCAATCCGGCAAATACGAATGCTTTTATTGCGATGAGCAACGCACCTGAGATTGACCCGAAGCAATTTACGGCGATGACACGACTTGATCACAATCGTGCGGTGGCCCAGTTGGCCCAGCGTGTCGGCAAGCCAGTGACGGCGATCAAGAAGATGACGATCTGGGGCAATCATTCGGCGTCGCAGTATCCAGATCTTTATAACTGCGAAGTCGATGGCAAAAATGCCGCCGCTGTTGTCAACGATGAAACTTGGACACGCGAAACTTTTATTCCGACAGTTGCCAAGCGCGGTGCGGCGATTATTAAAGCTCGCGGTTTGTCATCGGCGGCATCTGCTGGCACTGCAGCGATGGATCATGTGCGCAACTGGGTGCAGGGCACGCCAGCAGGCGACTGGGTCAGTATGTCGGTGCCGTCAGATGGCAGTTACGGCGTGCCTGCTGGTTTGATTTCGTCGTTTCCGTGCACATG
>CANLHV010000036.1 GCA_947490975.1 Acidimicrobiaceae bacterium | reverse complement strand
AAATTTTGTTGGGGTGGACGAGGGGTCTCGAACCCCCGGCCTCCAGGACCACAACCTGGCGCTCTAACCAACTGAGCTACGCCCACCACGAACAATTCAGTGTGCCACACATTTACTAACGACCCAACGCAAACTTGCGATTAGCAAAAATAAAATTGCACCAAACCCTATGAATCAATGAGGTTTCAATAATTTTTGCAAGCCAAACAACGGCTACACTGAAACCAACTAAATATTGGAGTTGATAACCATGACAGCGATGGATTCCACGCTGTTTTCGCCACTTGCACAACGTGCAAAGGAGATAACAACCCGAGAGCTCGCGCTTTATGCCGAGCGCACAAAAGGCTCGCAGCGCGCCAACGAAAGGGCCCGCAAGAGTTTGCCCCTGGGCGTGCCGTCAAATTTTCAGGCCTACGACCCTTATCCAATAGTCATTGCGTCGGCCGGCAGTTCATGGATGAAAGACGTCGACGACAATCGCTACACCGATTTCGACATGGGTTTCGGCGCACTGTTTGCTGGCCATGTGCACCCGCTAGTCCGCCGGGCGATTGACAAACAACTCGACATCGGCACACTTTTCGTCTCACCATGTCAAGACAACGCCGAGGTCGCCGAGATGCTTGCTGAGCGCTACGGCTTGCCACTGTGGCGATTCACCAACTCAGGCACCGAAGCCACGATGGACGCGATTCGTGTCGCTCGCGCCGCAACCGGTCGCGACAAAATCGTCAAAGTCGAGGGCGGTTATCACGGTCACCATGACGAAGTAATGATCTCGATGAAGCCGCCTATCGCCGTGGCAGGTCCGGCGCGCAAACCTTTTTCGGTGCCGTCAAGTGCTGGCATCACTGCCGACACGGTCAAGACAACAATCGTTGTGCCATACAACGACCCCGAAGCTCTCGAAGACATTTTGCGTGCGGGCGATGTGGCTTGCTTCATTGTCGAACCAGTGATGCAAAACATCGGCATTTGCAAACCATTAGACGGATATTTGCAAGCAGTGCGCGAAATCACTCAGCGCTACGGCACACTTTTAATTTTCGACGAAGTAAAAACTGGCATCACAGCAGGCTGGGGCGGTGCAACAGGCGCGCTCGGGGTCACGCCTGATCTTGTCGCGCTCGCTAAATCAATTGGTGGCGGTTTGCCACTTGGTGCATTCGGCGGCAAGCGCGAATATATGGACACGATCACCAATGGCCAAGTTGTTCATCTCGGCACTTATAACGGCAATCCACTTTGTATGGCTGCTGCGAAAGCCGTGTTGCGCGAAGTTTGCACGCGCGAAGCTACTCAAGCAGCGATAGATCTAAACACAAAACTTGTTGACGCGTGCACGGCAGTAATTGATCGTGCTGGGGTCGATGCAAATGTTGTGCAGTTCGGCGCTAAGGGTTGCATCACTTGGTCGCGCGACCCGATTCAAAATTATCGCGACTATAAAGCCACAGATTTTGATCTCGCGTATGCGCAATGGATTCACGGCATCAATCGCGGCATTCTTTTGCCGCCAGGTCTTGATGAGCAGTGGTTGATCTCGATTATGCACGGTGAAGCTGAGACACTCAACTACGCAAATATTTTTCAAGAATTTATTGACGAACTTCTCGTCTAAAAAATTAATGGCGCAAAATTCGCCGTCATCGTTACGAATGTTGCTTCGTGGATTATCTCGACGTTGCCCACATTGCGGCACCCGTGGTGCATTTTTTGTTTCGTGGTTTCGCACGCAAAAAAATTGTCGCGGTTGCAATCTTTTCTGGCAGCGCAATTTAGAAGGCTTCATGCTCGGTGCGTCAGCAATTAGTTTTATTCTCACTGGTGGTGCTTTAGTTTTGACGCTGGCTGTTGGCGCGTTCATTTCTTATCCAGATATTGCAATTAGAGAGCTACTAATTTCAACAATCAGCGTGACGATGATTGTTGGTGTCGCTGGATATCCAATTTCTTATACGACGTGGTTAGCCATTGATCTGATTATGCGCCCGCTCGATATCGATGAGCTGGCGAACATCAGCAAACAGCAATAAGTCAAAGTCTTCGCGGCAGAAGGCTTATGCCATATGGCTTTTAGAGTGCTTGACCGAACATCTGTTCGTGTGTAGGGTTGCCTGCAACACCCCCTACCTAGGGTGCCAAGTTCTCAACCCAAGCAAATGAAAGGCAACAAATCATGAGCACAGAAAAAGATAAAGCACTCGAAGTAGCCCTAGGGGCCATTGATAAGCAGTTCGGCAAAGGGTCGATCATGCGTATGGGCGAAAAGCAAAGTCTGGGCATCGATTTCATCCCAACTGGGGCTTTGCCACTTGACATTGCGCTTGGCATCGGCGGCCTGCCTCGAGGTCGCATTGTTGAAATCTTCGGCCCAGAGTCGTCAGGCAAATCAACTTTGGCGATGCATGTTGTGGCCGAAGCCCAACGCAATGGCGGCATCTGCGCCTATGTCGATGCCGAACACGCAATGGACCCAATCTATGCCAAGGCAATTGGTGTCGACACCGACAATCTTTTGATCTCGCAGCCAGACACGGGCGAGCAAGCACTCGAAATCGTCGACATGCTGGTGCGTTCAGGTGCGCTCGATGTTGTCGTTATCGACTCGGTCGCAGCGCTTACTCCGCGAGCAGAAATCGAAGGCGAAATGGGCGACAGCCACATGGGTCTGCAAGCCCGACTTATGAGCCAAGCGATGCGCAAACTCACAGCAAATTTGAACAAGTCAAATACTGTGGCGATTTTCATTAACCAGTTGCGCGAAAAGATTGGCGTTATGTTCGGCTCACCAGAGACAACACCTGGTGGTCGTGCACTCAAGTTCTATTCGTCTGTTCGTCTCGACATTCGTCGCATCGAAGCAATTAAAGATGGCGTCGAGGTTGTTGGTTCACGCACCCGCGTAAAAGTTGTAAAAAACAAAGTTTCACCACCGTTCAAGCAAGCCGAATTCGACATTATGTATGGCAAGGGCATCAGTCGTGAAGGCGCTGTTCTTGACATGGCAGTCGAAATGGGCATCGCTAAAAAGTCGGGTGCTTGGTTCACTTATGAAGGCGAGCAACTCGGTCAGGGTCGTGAAAACGCCAAGCAGTTCTTGGCAGAAAATACTGAAGTCATGGTTCAGATGGCCGACCGCGTACGCCAGCAGTCAATGCCGGTGGTAGAGGCCCCGGCTGAAACATCATCCGACTCGGTGGCTGCAGCAGCAGCAAAAGCGACTGCGACTAAACCTGCAGCAGAGAAAGCATCAAAGAAAGCTTTCACTGCCAAAGACGACGAACCGATCGAACTTTAAATAATCGCTAAGGCCATTGCGGCTGGCAGGTCATTATTGGCCTGCCAGCAGTGGCTTTTCAAGGGCGGCCCAAATCGCGCCTGTAAAATAGAACAGTCGTGACCCGCAACTATTTCGTTCGCACTTTTGGGTGCCAAATGAACGAGCACGATTCTGAGCGTTTGTCTGGTCTGCTCGAATCAGACGGCATGACAAATGTTGACAATGTCGGTGATGCTGATGTCGTCGTTATCAACACGTGTTGTATTCGCGAAAATGCCGACGACAAGTTCTACGGCACGCTCAGCCAGCTAAAAAACTGGAAGACCGAAAAAGACGATCGCCAAATTCTCGTCGCAGGCTGTTTGGCGCAAAAAGACCGAGAATCTATCCGTGAGCGCGCACCATATGTCGATGTCGTCATCGGCACTCACAATGTTCATCGCGCAGCCGAATTGCTAGACGAGACCCGTTACGGGCGCCCGGTCACCGAAATTCTCGAAGAGGCGGTGCTCGATGACCACACGATGTTTCCGAGTGCGTTACCGATGCGTCGCGAAGTTTCTTACAACGCGTGGGTGACAATTCAAATCGGCTGCGACAACACTTGTGCTTATTGCATCGTGCCAGCAGTTCGTGGCAAAGAAATTTCTCGTCCCGGTGCCGAAATTTTGGCTGAGGTTGAAACATTGGTCCGCAGCGGAGTAACTCAAATTTCTTTGATCGGCCAAAATGTCAATAGTTATGGTCGCGATCTGTCTTTAAATGCCAGAGCGGCAGGCGATATAACAGTGAAGCCAAAGCCGCAATTTGCAGAGTTGCTGCGCAAAGTTGGTGCAGTGCCAGGCATCTCGCGTGTACGGTTCGTGAGCCCGCACCCCAAAGACATGCGCGAAGATACTTTGCTGGCAATGGCCGAGACCCCGACAGTTGTCGAACATCTGCACTACCCGTTGCAGTCAGGCTCTGACAGTGTGTTGGGTTTGATGCATCGTGGCTACACAGCCGAGCGCTATTTAACGCGTCTCACTCAAGCGCGAGAGATGATCGACGATCTCGCGGTGACCACTGATGTCATTGTTGGGTTTCCTGGTGAAACCGAAGAAGATTTCTTGCAAACCGTTGAAGTTTGCGCCGAGGCGTGCTTTGACTCGGCGTTTTCATTTATTTTTTCACCTCGCCCCGGCACTCAAGCGGCACAAATGACAGACAAGTTCATTGATCCAGCCGTTGCAGTCGAAAGATACGAACGCCTAAAAATAGTGCTTGATCACTCGGCAGTCATTAAGCATCGCGAGCGCATCGGTCGAATCGAAGAAGTTGTCGTCGAAGGTATGAGCAAAAAGAACCCCGAGTTGACCACCGGCCGAACTCGACAAAACAAAATTTTGCACTTCAGTTCGCCGCAGCCATTGCGTGTAGGCACGTATGCAAAAGTTGAAGTGACAGATGCGGCGCGCTTTCATCTTTCGGGCCGATTAATCGAAGTCGGCGATGCACCAAAACACAAATTGCGTCTTGCTGTGTCGAGTGCAAGTTAAGTTTTGAATCAAGTCGCCAGATCATGAATAAACCTGTTCGCAAACCTGTCGTCATTGTCGGGCCGACCGCAAGCGGCAAGTCTTCTGTCGCTATGGCGGTTGCTCAAGCTGAGACCACAACGCTGAGCCCAGTTCACATAGTTGCAGTCGATGCGATGCAGGTTTACCGCGACATGAACATCGGCACAGCCAAGCCGACTAAACAAGACCAGGCATTGGTGCCACATCACTGCATTGATCTAGTTGACAGCCATGAACGTTTTACAGTTGCCGAGTTCAAAAAGAGTGCAACCGAGTCGCTCGAAAAGATCGACAAACTTAGCGGTCGTGCATTATTGGTCGCTGGTACAGGTCTTTATCTCACGGCAGTGATTGACGAGTTGGTTTTGCCTGGTGAATTTTTGGATATTCGAGCAACGCTCGAAGAAGAACCAGATACAACAAAACTTTTTGCGCGACTAGCAGAACTCGACCCGGTAGCCGTCGAAAAAATAGAGCGATCGAATCGACGTCGCATTATTCGAGCACTTGAAGTTTGTATCGGCAGTGGCCGAGCCTTCAGCAGTTTTGGTCCAGGCACAAGTGCTTATCCCGAAAACGGAATTGTTCAAATTGGCCTGCGTTGGAGTCGCGAACGACTCGCGCAGCGCGTTGCCGACCGGGTGCACACGATGATTGATGATGGCTTGGTCGACGAAGTTGCTGCCCTTCGCAATTCGAAACAAGGTTTGTCGCGCACGGCCGCTCAGGCTCTCGGGTACAAAGAGTTGTTGCTTCATCTCGAAGGCAAGATAAGTCTCGATCAGGCGATCGCCGACACGATCACTCATACGCGGCAGTTTGCGGTCAGACAAGAGCGATGGTTCAGGCGAGACCCGCGCATCAAGTGGGTGTCGATCAGCGAAGACCCAGTTTCTGAAATTGTCCCGATAGTTGCCAAGCATTTACGCTAGACAGAAATCATCATGCAAGTCGTCGTCACCAAGCATCATGGCCTCGGAAACGATTTCTTGGTGCTCGACTTAGGTCAGTTGCACTCGCAACAAATTGATCCCGCAAAAATAGACTGGTCGGTCGTCGCAAAACTTTGGTGCGACCGCCAGCGTGGTGTCGGCGCCGATGGCTTGTTGTTGCTGACCCGAGTTGCCGATTTCAAATTAGAAATGCAGTTACTAAATCAAGATGGCTCGCGCGCAGAAATGAGTGGCAACGGCATTCGCTGTTTGGCTCAGGCGGCTTTCGATGCAGACGGTCACAACTCGGCTGTCAGTTACACAGTTGCGACCGATGCTGGTGTTCGAGTTGTTGACGTCGAACCTGTGTCGCATGATGAAGTTCGGGCGAGTGTAGATATGGGTCAAATCGAATTAATCGATGAGCCAAAAAATTGGTCGAACATTGGAAGCGATCCGAATCGCCCTGTGATGCATCTATCGGTAGGTAATCCGCACACTGTTGTCGGGGTTGAAGATGTGAGTGTTGTCAATCTGTTAGAGATCGGCCAGAAAATTCCGCAAGTGAATCTCGAGATCATTGAGCCAGGTCCTGAAAATCACGCCATAACGATGCGTGTGCACGAACGCGGTGCAGGCATCACTCAAGCATGTGGCACAGGCGCGTGTGCGAGTGCGTGGGCTGCAAGCATCTGGGGTCTGGTGCCAGCTTCAGTTCGAGATGTGCTTGTTCATCAACCAGGGGGCGATGCGAGCGTTCGATTAAATCATCCGCAACCTGGTCGCGTCACTTTGATCGGGCCTGCAAATTTTGCTTCGCGCCACAATCTTGAGTTAGCACTGTGAAGCATCTGTGAACACGCCTTATCAAGAGGCGCTCGGATCAACACTCATCTCGCGTGGCATTCGCGAGCGAATCATTTTGGTGGCCGTCACTTTGCCCGATCGTACAGACGATGAAACTCAAGAGTCTCTCGATGAACTCGCACAACTAATTGATACAGCAGGTGCCGATGAAGTCGCGCGCATCACGCAGCGCCGTGACGCACCAGACAGCACTTATTACATCGGCAAAGGCAAAGCCGAAGAACTTAAAGAACTTTGCTTGGCGCTTGACTCTGACACGGTTGTGTTCGACAACGAATTGTCACCCGGACAGCAATTTAATTTAGAAAAACTATTGGGCCGCACGGCGCTAGATCGAACGGCAGTGATTTTAGATATCTTCGCGCAGAACGCACACACTCTCGAAGGTAAAGCCCAAGTTGAGTTGGCGCTGTTGCGTTATCGTTTGCCGCGCATTCGTCGTGGCGCCAAAGCGGGTTTGTCACAGCAGGCTGGTGGCATCGGCACGCGAGGCCCTGGCGAAACAAAACTCGAAGTTGATCGTCGCCGAATTGGTGAACGTATTAGTCGTCTTGATCGCGAACTTGACAATTTGCAGAAAACACGTCAAGAACAGCGCAAGGGTCGCGAACGAAGCGGTCTTGGTTCGGTGGCGATCGTTGGTTACACAAACGCGGGCAAGTCTTCGCTGCTTAACCGTCTGACAAGTGCTGGTGTGTTGGTAGAAAATCGACTGTTTGCCACACTCGACCCGACAACTCGGCGACTCGCACTACCGGGTGGTGAACCAGTTTTACTTTCAGACACGGTGGGTTTCGTGCGCCGCCTGCCACACGGTTTGATCGAGGCGTTTAAAAGCACTCTTGAAGTTGCGGTTAACAGCGACTTGCTGGTGCATGTTGTCGATGCTTCTGCTGTTGACCCAAACGGACAAATCGCCGCAGTGCGCGAAGTGCTCGCAGAAATCGGCGCCGACAAGGTGCCTGAATTGTTAGTTATTAATAAGTCAGATCTTGATCCCGATGAGGCCAAGCGACTTGTTTATGAGCACCAAGGTTCGGTGTCGTTTTCGGCAATGACTGGTGACGGGTTAAACGACTTGCTTCTTGCGATCGGCGATCGAATGCGGGCTTTGACTACCGTGATTGAATTGTTAATACCGTATGACCGAGGCGACATTGTCGCCACCGTGCATCGAGAGGGTGAAGTTGTGTCAACAGCAAACGAAGACAACGGCATGCGTGTTCGTGCGCGACTCGCTGATGCCAGTGCTGGGCGTTTGAGTGAATTCGTGGTCATCAAATGACCCAAGGTTTTGTTCCACCGCCGTATCCATACGACAGGCTCGACAAGTTCAAATCACTTGCCGAAAAATTCGAAGGAGGTTTGGTCGATCTTTCGATTGGCACGCCGTGTGATGCACCATCGCCAGCGGTGGTTGCCGCTCTTTCAGCTTCTAACAGCGAACGGGGTTATCCACCGAGCATCGGCACAGAAGCGTTGCGCAATGCTGCGCAGTCCTGGATGCAACGCAAGTTTGATGTTTCTATACCGACATCTCAGATTGCGGCATGCATTGGCAGCAAAGAATTTGTCGCCACAACGCCGCAATACATGAAACTAAGAAGCCCAGATCGCGACACTGTTTTGTTTCCGGCTGTTTCTTATCCGACTTACGAAATGGGTGCAATCTTGGCGGGTTGTCGACCAGTTGCCGTGCCGATGACACCGACGGGTGGTCTTGATGTTGCCAAAATTTCTGCCGACGACATCAGCCGTGCATTGATGATTTGGTCGAACTCGCCAAACAACCCAACCGGTGATCTTGACGACCTGAAATCTATTGCTGAATGGGGTCGCAAAAATAACGTGCCCGTTTTCAGTGATGAGTGTTATGTCGAGTTCACTTGGTCGCGCCAGCCCGAGTCAATTTTGCAACACGGCGTCGATGGTGTCATCGCGCTGCATTCGCTTTCAAAGCGCTCAAATTTGGCAGGTGTACGTGTTGGTTTTTATGCAGGCGATAACGACATCGTCAACTATCTGAAAGAGGTTCGCAAACATGTCGGCATGCTTGTGCCCGGGCCGACCCAAGCTGCCGCAGTTGTTGCGCTAAATGACGATGTACACGTAACCGTGCAACGAGATGTTTATCTGCGTCGTCTCGAACGGCTCGCAACAGTGTTGTCAAAGTGGTCGGGGTTCAATATCGATTTACCAAAGGGCGGCTTCTATCTCTGGTTCGACGCCAAAGATGGCTGGGCATTTGCCGAACAACTAGCCAAAGAAGGTGGTGCACTGGTTAGCCCTGGTGATTTTTATGGTGCTGGTGGTGCAAATAATGTTCGTGTTGCCGTAGTTGCGCCAGATGCGAAGATCGCACTCGTCGCCCAGCGCCTCGCGAAAAAGTAAAATTAGTTGATGCCAAATTTTAAATTAGCGATCGTGTTCGTTGGCTCGTTTTCGCTGCTTGCCAGTTGCGGTTTTAGTCTCGGCGAAGAAAATACATGGGATGTCACCCAGCCGATCGAAACTGGTGTCACTGTCGAGGCCACTGGCTTGGTGAAAGTCGTGCCAGATGCTGTGCAGTTCAATTTTTCGGTTTTTGCAATTGATGCGTCATCGAGTGGTGCACTAAAGCGTGCAAATGAGTTGGCAAGCCAAGCCCGAGAAGCACTCGATAAAGCGAATGTCGATAAAGATGAAATCGCCACGCAGAGCATCAATATTTACCCTGAGTATTCATATTCTCAAGATGGTGTGCAAAATTTAGTTGGCTTTCGAGCAACACAATCTTTTGCGGTTACTTTGCGAGACACAACAAGTGCTGGCGAAGTGGTTGATGCTGTCGTTGCGAGTGTTGGCACAGATTTGTCAATCGACACTCTCGCGCCAATTTTGATTAACTCGAAAGACGCTGCCGAGCAAGCCCGTGAAAACGCGATCAAAATTGCAAAAGATAAAGCCGAAGATTATGCCGACTTGCTTGGCGTAGATCTCGGCAATGTTATCTCTGTACGCGAGTTTGCAACTTCTGGTGCGACACCACAGCCGTGGCTACGCGCCGATCTAGCGGTTGGCGAGTCGTCTAAGACTGTCGTTGATCTTGGCACACAAGAAGTTTCTGTAACGGTTGAAGCTCGATGGGCATTCGCTAACGGCAACTAAACAAGCTGCGAAGCAAAAAACTTAATTACTAGATCAAGTTGCATCACGGTGTGGTGCAAGCCCAAAAAAATTATGTCGCGAATTTTCGTCCAGCCTTTAGATGCGTACCAGAGTTCTTGGTGTTCTGTATATAGGTATATTTCTAGATAGCCAAGTTCGCGAGCCCGATTAGATACATGTTCAACTAACGCAGAACCGACGCCAAATTTTCGAGCATCAGGCGTTACGAAGACTGCCGCGAGCCACGGTCCAGGCTCTGGCGCATCGGGCAATTCATCATCGTCTACAAGGGTGGCAACTCCGAGCAATTTGTCGTCACTGTCAACGGCAGCATAAATCTCGATCAATTTTTCCGGATTGCTCGCCGCCAAACGATATTGGTCTAAATATGTCTGCACGGTGTCGCTCGGAAAATCGTGCTTCCATGCCTCGAATGACCACTCGGCAGCAGTCTGCCAGTGGTGTGGGTGCTCAGCCAGCGCGACAACTTTGAAAGAAATCATCGCTTTATCCTAAGGTTTTACCGATGAGCGATATCTCTTCACACAAAGGGATAAGCGGC
>CANLHV010000035.1 GCA_947490975.1 Acidimicrobiaceae bacterium | reverse complement strand
GCGTCGTAATAATCTCCGCCTTGCCATTTAGGGTCAAGGCGAATTGCGCGACGCCCGATCGCACCCCACGCAATTTGTTGCGCTGTGGCCTGCAAACACGTGGCAATCGGTATTGCGGTTCGCAGTCGATGCGGAAATGTGATTGCCCATTCGAGCACTTGCATGCCGCCCATTGATCCACCAATCACCGAGTGCCAAACATCGATGCCGAGCATGTCACTGACGCGCACTTGCGCGCGCACCATGTCGCGCACAGTGATAACCGGAAATCGTGAACCATACGGCTTGCCATCTTGCGGATGATTCGACGCAGGGCCGGTAGTACCTTGACAACCGCCGAGCGAATTCGTGCACACAACAAACCACTTGTTTGTATCGATCGCACAATTCGGGCCAACAAGACCCTCCCACCAACCTGGTGTCGGTGTGCCTTCTTCGGCGCTGCCAGCAGCATGCGAGTCACCTGTCCATGCGTGACACAACAAAATTGCGTTCGACTTATCTTTGTTTAATTCGCCCCACGTTTCATATGCGACGGTGACGTCTTGCAAAGTTTTCGAGTTATCTAGCGCAATCGGTCGCTCGGCCGGAAAGTGCAAAAACTTTCGCGTCCCCGAAGGCAGCCCAGCATGCCACGCGCCAGTCGCGAGATAATCATGTCTGGTCATTGCTGAACTCGTTTCTTAAATCGTGCGCGAGTTGCAAGATTTGCATTTAGAGTTCGGCCCGTTGCTCAGCTTTCGCTGAGCCACATCCCCACCCGAAGGTGAGCTGGCACCGTGGGTCTAACCCCGGTTGCCGGACCATTTGGTCACTCCTGATGCAACTTCTCGCAAACCACGCTTTTACACGTTGATTGCCGTATCAACGATAGCGGGATAGCGTGATGATTAACACGCGGGCGGAGTTGGGGCTTATTCGCGTTGGTCTATTGCGCATGCATCAGTGCCACCTGGCAAATGCTGGCGATTCTTGGCGATCAATTTATAAATTGCGGATGAAACCACGCGCACAACCGGCAAGTCGATAGCGACTCCAAGTATCGCCCAGCCGAAATTACTCGAGCGCAAAAGTGCAGCAACTGCCCTGCTACCCGAACGAATTGTTGCGTCACGACTAACCCATTGCAAAGCCGTCGTGCATTGTTCTGTGGTCAAACCGAGTGTCTTGAGATCTGCTTTTTGATGCGCAACAATTTTTGCGTCTGTCTTGATACGACGCTCGATGAATGCAACGCATCGCGCGCAAAATGCACAATCACCATCCCAGATTAAAAAATCTGTCGTGTGCATCGTCACAGATAGAACGATAGTTGCACTAATCAGCCACGACGCGCACAGATACGATGATTTTGTGAAGTATCGGTTTTTATATCGACCAAGTTGGGTGTTTTTGCATGTGACCGTCGTCGCCGCAATCGTTTTAATGATCAACCTTGGTCTTTGGCAATACAGCCGTTATGGCGAGCGAATCGACTTCAACAAAATAGTTTCAGCGCGAATCGACGCTCAGCCGAAACAACTGCAGAGTCTGCTTACTGAACTTGGCACCGACGGCATCGAGGCTTCAGATCTCGAATGGCTGAATGTCTCGGTGTCTGGCACTTATCTTGATGACCAAACGCTGCTTGCAGTCAACCGTTCGCAAGAAGGAATTTCAGGCGTTGACCCGCTCACGCCACTTTTGATTGGCGGCAGCTCAATCAACAGCGGCTCTGGCGATCAAGTTGTGCTTGTCAACCGCGGTTTTATTACACAAGCAACTGCCACACCAAAAGCCCCCGCAGGCACTGTGCAACTTATTGCGCGTGTACGAGTTTCTGAGTCGCGTCGCTTTGGCGAACTCAGCGACCCCACCACGGGCAAATTAAGTGAAGTGATCAACATTGATCTGCCTCGTTTGTCGCAGCAAATCAAAAATCTCAACACTGAGATCTACCTCGAAGTTCTCGACTCGCAACCGAAAGACTCGCCGGCGATCGCACGCATTGCCGACCCAGTTTTATCGACTGGTTCTCACCTGAGCTACACAGCTCAGTGGTTTATTTTTTCTGTCTTCGTTGCTGCTGGTTGGGTCGTCGTCGTGCGACGAAAACTTAAATCAGGCTAAGTTTTCAACGAAGCCTTCGAGTTGTCGCAAATTGCGACACTCAAAAACGCCGTCAGTGTGGGCGCCATACTCGCCGACTATCGAATCGCCCGTATTCCAATATGACTTCGGCTCGGGGTTCAGCCAATAAACGTGACGGGCTCGCTTGCGCATCTCTTTAACCACCCATGACTGCGCGGCGTGATAGTTGTTACGCGCATCGCCAAGTAGCAAAATCGTTGTTTTCGAATTGATGTCTTTGCCGTAGCGCTCAAAGAAAACTTCAAATGCGTGGCCGTAGTCGCTGTGACCGTCGACCCAAACAACATCAGCTTCAGTATTGACTCGGTTAATAGCTTCACCGATGTCTTCGGTTGACTTAAAGAACTTTGTCACCTCGTCGATGCCATCAATAAACACGAATGAACGAACTTTAGAGAACTGATTCTGAATTGCATAGACGAACATCAAAGTGAACCGCGCAAACGCAGCGACGCTGCCCGAGATATCGGCGACAACCATCAACTCAGGCTTTGCCGGCCGCGGATATCGAAACTTCGGATCGGCAGGCACACCGCCATAACTCAACGAGTGCCGCACTGTGTTGCGAAAATCGAGCGGACCTTTACGACCGTGACGACGCTTGCGTGCCAAACGCGCAGCCAGTTTTCGCGTCAACGGATACAAAGCCTTCTTCAAACTTTGCATCTCGTCGCGACTGGCGTGCATGAACTCGACATCTTCTGGCAATGGTTTGCGCAACGTTTTAGCCATCGCTTCTGCGCCACGATCAGCGACAAGTCGACGGCGAATCTCTGCTTCAACTTCTTGTTTAAATTGTTCAATGCGACTTTCAAACTCGTCTTTTTCGAGACGTTCTTCGAGCGAAGTGAGTTCTTGCTTGCTCATCTCACGATTGGCATCCATCAATTTTTGCAACATGTTGTCGAGATCAAGATTGCGCAGCGTGCGATACAAGTAGTAAGTGCCACCCACAGGCCGACCAGGCTCCATGCCTGCAAACCGCTGCACCGATTGCTTGGCTAGCGCTCGCATCATCGCTTGATCACCATTCATCAACGCACGCATCAACATCGCCGCGATCTCTTCGGGCGTCAACGAATCCATTCCGCCACCAGAGCCTTTGCCTTCGCCCTGACCCTTTACTTGGTCCATTTGGTCTTGCATTTCGCGCCAGAAGTCGTCGGGTTGATTTTCTTGGTTTATTTCGTATTCGGGGCCACGCAACGAAAAATAGACTTCGAAAATAGTTTCGAAAACTCGCCAGTGTGCATTGTTCTTGACGAGCGTTGCGCCGAGAGCATATTTAAATGCATCGCGATCTTCGATCGGTATCACCTTCACTGCCTCCATGGCGTCAAGGTTTTCAGTCAGACTCACTGGCAAACCCGCATTGCGCAACTCGGCAATGAAACCCGACATCAGGTCAAGTACGGGCACTTAAAGACTCACTTCGTAACTGAAAGTTCTTTGGCCGCTTTTGCGATGTCAGTCTGATATTTCAGAAGGATATGCAGAGTCTCTTTGGCTTCTTTCTCGTCGATTGTTTCGATGCCGAGAATCATCAGTGTGCGGGCCCAGTCAAGGGTTTCACTCACAGAAGGCGCCTTCTTCAGATCTAGTTGGCGGATGCTGCGCACAATTCGGGCAATTTGATCCGCAAGATTTTCGCTGATGTCCGGAACTTTCGTCAAGACAATTTCTTTTTCGCGCTCGAGGTCTGGATAATCGACATGTAGATAGAGACAGCGACGCTTCAGCGCCTCTGAGAGTTCACGTGTGTTGTTCGAAGTCAAGAACACAAGCGGAATCTGCTTTGCCGTAATTGTGCCCAACTCAGGGATCGAAACTTGATATTCAGACAAAATCTCGAGCAACAGCGCTTCAGTCTCGACTTCGACACGGTCAACTTCGTCGATCAACAAGACAACTGGCTCTTCGCTGGTGATCGCCTCAAGCAACGGCCGAGTCAGCAAAAACTCTTCGCTGAAAATATCGTCGTGAACTTCACTCCATGAGTCGCTCTTCTTGTCGGCTTGAATGCGCAGCAACTGTTTCTTGTAGTTCCATTCGTAAAGTGCCTTCGACTCATCAAGGCCTTCGTAACATTGCAAACGAATCAATCGTGCACCCGTCAACTCGGCAACACTCTTTGCGAGTTGGGTCTTGCCCGTGCCCGCTGGACCTTCGATCAAAACTGGCTTGCCCAGTCGGTCGGCCAAATAGACCACACCTGCGATGCCGTCATCGGCAAGATAATTTTCTTTTTTTAGCCCGCTGCGAACGGTGGCGACGTCTTTAAATCGTGGTTTCACCCGCATAACCCTAGCCGTGCAGGCCTTGGTCTAACTAAGTGCAATTACGATTAGAAGCCATGGCTATGCCCACCGCCCGTTCGGGTCTGCTGCGAGCCAACCTCACTGTGGCCAGTGGCACTGCGCTAAGTCGACTTACGGGTCTTGTTCGCATCATTGTTTTCGGCGTTGTTGTCGGCCAGACCGCTCTCGCCGACGCTTACGACATTGCCAACAATGCACCCAATGTTGTTTACGAATTATTGCTCGGCGGCATTCTCGCCGCAACGCTCGTGCCTTTATTTACGCGACATCTGCAAAAAGGCGACGACGAGTCAGTCAGTGCGATCACGAGTTTCGCTTTCGTTGCTCTTGGCGTGATTACTGCGCTCGCCATTGCGCTTGCACCATTGATCTTTAGAGTTTTTTCATTGAACCCTGCCAGCGAAATTGACGCCGATCTCTTTCGCCAGGCGGGCACGATTCTCACACGCTTGTTGCTTTTGCAAATATTTTTCTATGGCGTCACTTCAATTTGCACTTCGATCTTGCATGCGCACAAAAAGTTTTTTGCTGCTGCTTGGACACCCGTCTTAGCAAACCTTGTCACGATCACTTCTCTACTGTTCGTTAGCCGCATCAGCAGTGTTGACCCACCGACACTCAATGAAGTAGTCGACAATAAGTCTTTGCAATGGCTTCTCGGCATGGGTTCAACTTCAGGCATCATCGTGATGGCTGTTGGCATGATCTGGGCTTTACGAAATAGTGGCACGACACTGAAATGGAACTTTGACCTCTCGCATGTGGCGGTTAAAGAGTTGCTCAAACTTTCTGGCTGGGCAGTTGGGTATATCGCCGCTAACCAAATAGCCCTCGTGATCATCAAGAACCTCGCTAATCCGGGCAGTGGCAATGTCGATGCGTACTCGAAGGCATATACGTTTTTCTCGTTGCCGCACGGACTGCTGGCAGTTTCAATAGCGACAACTTTTGTACCTGAACTCGCTCGCGCAGTTACGCAAAAAAATAAACAAGAATTTGACCGTCGATTTTTTTCGGGTATTCGACTAACCGCACTAGCCACAATTCCGGCATCGATAATCTTGGCAATTTTCGCCAAGCCAATTGTCGCGCTGTTGCTGCAATATGGCAATTTTGATGAATCAGCGGTGACAAACACCGCTCGGGCGCTTGTCGGTCTAAGTGTGGGTCTTTCTGGATTTTCGATTTATCTATTCGTATTGCGTGGCTTCTACAGTCATGGTGATACCCGCACACCATTTTTCATAAATGTGTTCGAAAACATATTGAACATCATCTTCGCTATCTTGCTCGTCGATAAATACGACGTTCTCGGCTTAGGACTTGCATTTTCTTTCGCCTACTTGATTTCTAGCGGTGTCGCAATCGTCGTGCTTCGCCGCAAAACTTTTGCGGTAGCCGACTAACGCACGTCAGTCATTCAAATATTTAAGAGATCAACACGACTAAATCGTCGCGATGAATCACTTCGGCTGAAATGCCATCGCCAAGGTCAGCGCTCTTTTGACCCGCGCCCGCACTCGCCTGCACCGAGCTGACACTTGCCATGCCACGGGCAATAGTTTGGCCAGCACTATCTAAAACTTCGATCGTGTCACCGGCCTCAAAGTCGCCTTGCACATGCTTGACACCTGCATGCAACAACGAAACATTGCGTCGAAGTACGGCATCGCGCGCCCCGTCGTCGATTGTTACCGAGCCGGTGGCTTGCGCGGCAAATGCAATCCACAATTTGCGAGCAGTAAGTTCGCGTTGGCGCGGCAAAAACTGTGTGCCAGCGTCAGGCACTTTATTGACGGCATCTACAACGACATTTTTTCGTTGTGCTGCGGCGATCACCGTACGCACACCAGACCACGACGCAATTCGAGCAGCGGCAAGTTTTGAAGCCATACCACCACTGCCGACGGTGTTTGCTGAGTTGCCTGCACGAACCGACAACAACTCATCATCGGCATTAACGGTTTCAATGAATACTGCTTTTGGGTCAACATTCGGATCGGCAGTGTAGAGACCCTTTAAATCAGTCAGCAAAATCAAAACATCGGCCGACACGCTGTGGGCAACGAGCGCTGCAATTCGATCGTTGTCACCAAAACGAATCTCATCGCTGGCGATCGCATCATTTTCGTTGATCACCGGTATGCAGCCCAACTCGAGCAGACGCAACAATGTTTGGCGAGCATGCAGATACTGATGGCGATCAATGAAGTCGTTTGGCACTAACAAAACTTGCGCACCAACTAACTGATGACGATCAAGTTGCACGTTGTACTCTTGCATCAATCGACTTTGACCAGCAGCCGCAAGCGCTTGCAATGTAGGCATATCGGTTGGTCGCTTGCCTAGTTTCAAGGCGGCAACACCACCCGCAACAGCACCCGATGTAACAATCAAAACTTCGTGATTTGCCTTGCGCAACTCGGCGACTTGTTCACAGAGCGCATTAACAGCAGCCGAGTTAATGCTGCCGAGATCTGTTGTGATCGATGAAGTACCTATTTTTACAACGACGCGCATAGTTATTGCTCCGGCGTGTAATCAAACGAGAATGTGCCAATCCACACGATTGCGCCTTCGGTTGCACCCGCGCGCGCTAACAGTCGCGGTATACCGAGACGCGACATGCGATCATCGATGTAATTCAAAGCATCAGCATTAGTCAGGTCATTAATAGCAATAGAACGCTCGATATCGCGCCCGTGCAGACGAAACTCGTTGCTACCGATTCGCTCAACGCGTGTGCCCTGTGGCTCTGGGCGAAATGTCACCGGACCAATTGGCGCAGGCTCTGTCGTTCGAGCTTCGGCGACCAAGACGGCTAGTTGATTCAAAACGTCGCGCACACCATCACCAGTAACTGCCGAGATTTTCGGACCCTTCCATTCGGCGATTGCCTCAGGCGTTGCCGAATCTGTCTTAGTAGCAACAATCAACCGCGGACGATCGAGCAATTCAGGTTGATAAGCCTTCAACTCGCGCAACAAGATTTCTTCTTGATCGGCTGGCGAAATTTCTTCCATTGAAACCAAATCAATCAGCACACAAAGAACTCGGGCGCGCTCGATATGTCGCAAAAACTGATCGCCCAAACCTTTGCCTTGGCTGGCGCCTTCGATAATGCCCGGAATGTCGGCAATCACAAACTCTGTCGTGTTGTTTAAGCGCACGACACCGAGATGTGGTTCAAGCGTTGTGAACGGATAATTAGCGATCTTCGGTTTGGCCGCCGAAACCGAACTAATGAATGTGCTCTTGCCAGCATTAGGAAACCCGACCAGCGCAACATCTGCCATCAATTTCATTTCAAGTTTGAGCCAACGATCTAAACCATGTTCACCTTGCTCGGCAAATTTTGGTGCACGACGACGATTCGACAAAAAGCGAGCGTTTCCGCGACCACCCTCGCCGCCTTGAGCCGCTAACCATCTCGAACCATGACTCGGTAGGTCGGCCAAAATTTCACCTGAGTAAAGATCTTTTACGACTGTGCCTTCAGGAACTTTTACGACAAGTTCTTCGCCACGTCGACCATGCAAGTCTTTTCCCATCCCAGATACACCGTCTTGTGCGCGACGATGTGGGTGATCGCGAAAAGCCAACAAACTCGCCACGTTGCGGTCGGCCTCGAGCCAAACCGAACCACCGTTGCCGCCGTCGCCACCATTCGGACCACCGTTTACAACCGGCCCCTCGCGACGAAAACTGACGCAGCCACTACCCCCGTCGCCTCCGCGAACATTTAATTGGGCTTCGTCAACAAACACACTCATTGGTCTCCTCGGGGTCTGCGTGGCTACTCGTAGCGAAAGCAGGCTATTCAAGGCTACAAGCGACAATCTGGGCTCACCCGTTGCCTATGGTTGTGTCAATGGTTATTGAGGATAAAAACGCGCATACGTCACGAGCCAAAGCGTGGGCCGAAACGATGCACGGTCACAGCGTTGACACCGATGTTGAAATTCGCCTCGCACACGCCGACTCGTGGGCTGGTTCAGGTGCGCGCGATTTAGTCGATCGACGCAAACGCGAAGAGCTCGAAAACCAAAATCTCACAGTTCTTGCAACACGAAGCTTTGGCGCCGGAAATCGAGCAGTTGAAGAAGAGCCAGACAAATTTCGCACATGTTTTGAGCGCGATCGCGATCGCATCTTGCACGCGTCTTCATTTCGTCGACTTGCTGGTAAGACTCAAGTCTTTGTCTTTCCGCAAGATCATCAGCGAACGCGTTTGACTCACGCTCTTGAGGTCGCACAAGTTGCCACCTCAGTCGCGCGCGCGATTGGCGTCAATGTTGCGCTCACCGAAGCAATTGCCTTGGGTCACGACTGTGGGCACGGCCCTGGTGGTCATGCCAGCGAAGATGCATTGTCGCCGTATGTCGACGGCGGTTATGACCACGCCGTTTGGGGCGCCGACGTCACGCTCGTGCCGCTTAACTTGTGTGTTGAAACTCTCGATGGCATCCGCAACCATTCGTGGTCGCGACCTGCACCGAAAACCCCAGAGGGCGAAATCGTCTCGTGGGCAGATCGCATTGCATATGTTTGTCACGATTTCGAAGACGCAGTTGCTGCCGGTGTCGTCACCCCCGAGCAATTGCCAGAAATAGTGCGTTCGGTCTGTGGCACACAACGCGACGAACAACTTCGGGCGTTCATTAGTGCGATGATCAATGCGACTGCCGCTACAGGTCGCGTGGCGATGACCAGTCAGTGCGCCGATGCGTTGGCGGCATTTCGTAAATTCAATTACGACAACATTTACATGCGTCGCGAGTCGCGTGCGCAAGCCGAGTCGGTAATTGTTTTATTGCGCGCGCTCGTTGAGCATTATGTGGCTAATCCAAAACTCATGCATAGCCCAGGCGAGCGCGAACTTTTCGACCCAAATAGCGCCGAGGCGATCAAACTTGCTGTCACTTATGTCGGTGGCATGACCGACCGCTTCGCTTGCCGCCAAGCAATGTCGCTTCTCAACTGGCCCGAATCGCAACTGCCCCAAGGCATCGGCACCGAGAAATGAAACTCGATTCATGACCCAAAAAATGTGGATTGATACTGACACGGCGTCAGACGATGCGGTGGCTTTAATTCTTGCTTTGAAGAGTAAAGCCACAGACGTGCTTGGCATCTCAATAGTCGCCGGCAATGTGCCGATTAATTCTGGCGTTCAAGCAGCGCTGTACACAATCGAAATGTGCGGAGCAAAAACACCCGTTCATGTTGGCGCCCATAAACCACTCGTTCGAAGTTTTTCTTCGGCACAAAACGTGCATGGCACTGATGGCATGGGCGACATCGGCTTAAAACTCGAAGGTCGAAAGCCGACTTCAACTCATGCAATCAGCGAAATGATCGCCACGTTTCGTGCCAGACCAAATGAAATTGATCTCGTCACATTGGGGCCACTAACCAATGTCGCTCTCGCGCTTTCGATCGAACCTCAATTTGCCAAGTGGGTGCGACGCTGCGTGATTATGGGCGGTACTGGCGCTTTGCCAGGCAACGTAACCGCGGCTTCTGAATTCAATGTGTGGGCCGACCCAGAAGCGGCTCGAATTGTTTTCGATTCTGATTTGCCTCTCGAAATGGTCGGCTGGGACGTCTCAGTAGCCGACGCGGTAGTTTCTGACACACTCGCCGATGAACTGAGCAAACTCAGCAATCTTGGCAGTTTCGCAATGAAGATTCAGCGCCAAGTGCGCGAGTTTTGTCGCACTGAAACAAAACTTGATGGTTTCGATTTGCCCGACCCAATTGCAATGGCAGTCGCTCTTGATCCAACGATCGTCACCTCAGAAGTTAAAAAACACGTTCGAGTGAACCTTGGCTTTGGCGACACCCGCGGCCAAACAATTGTCGATCACCTTGACATCATCAACAATCGCAATAACTGTCGCGTCGTATTGCGCGTCAACCGCGAAAAGTTCATCAAGATGCTGCGAACAGCATTAGCGAATAATTAGCTGATCACCAATCGCGAGCCTCGCTCGCAAAACAGTAAGAACTGTTTAGTTAGATGCTGGATTGACGTCAACAACCTTGCGGCCACGACGCTCGGCAAACTTAACGTTGCCATTGACAAGCGCGAACAAAGTATCGTCGCTGCCTTTGCCAACATTTTTGCCCGGGTGCACTTTTGTGCCACGCTGACGAATCAAAATTGTGCCGGCGTTGACCAATGTGCTGTCAAACACTTTTACGCCGAGGCGCTGAGCATTTGAATCTCTGCCGTTTCTTGTAGAACCGCCACCTTTGGTTTTTGACATGAATCAGCCTTTCACAATCGAAGTAATCTCAACGAGGCTATAGCGCTGGCGATGGCCGAATCGACGGCGCTGGTTCGTGCGACGCTTGTACATGAAGCCATCGATTTTTTTGTCAGCGACTTCGCCTAAAACTTTGCCTTTGACCGAGGCTTTTGCGAGTTGAGCAGGAGTTGCAAGAACGCTCTCACCGTCGACGAGCATTACCGGGGTGAACGAGACCTCAGAGCCAGTTGCGACGCCCAACAGTTCGACTTGAACTTGTTGACCTTTGGCAACCTTTTCTTGTTTTCCACCAGAAGCAATAATTGCGTACATATTGAACTCAGATCCTATCTGT
>CANLHV010000034.1 GCA_947490975.1 Acidimicrobiaceae bacterium | reverse complement strand
AAATTAGCGAAGGCATTACCCTCGTCGGGTCGAAACGAATACTGTGATTCGAGTTACAAAGTTTTCACTAGTAAGCGAATTATTAAGTTTTATGAGATGGAGTATGCGATTCCACGAGAGGCATGCGAGGAAGCGTTGAATCGCGTCCGTAGAATGGTTGCAGATAGTGGGTTCTTCCTGAATTTTCCTGTTGAGGTTCGCTTTACAGCCCCAGATGAGATTCCGCTAAGTACAGCGAGTAATCGGGAGTCTGCGTATATCGCAGTTCACATTTATAAAGGAATGAACTACGTGCCATATTTTAAAGAAGTTGAATCAATCATGAATTCATATCAAGGTCGACCTCATTGGGGTAAGTTGCATTTTCAGAATGCACAGACACTTGCACCTCGTTACCCCCAATGGGATGTCTTTCAAAAAGCCAGAAATTCGGTCGACCCAAGTCGTCTTTTTGCGAATAAATACACCGAGACAGTTTTAGGTAAATAGTCGTGAAAACATTTATTGAAATAGGTGTGCCGAAGAAGTTCGCTGACATGTTGTCAAGCCGAGGAATAGCAAGTCCGTTCGAGATTCAAGAAGCGGCTTTGCCCGATGGTCTGGCCGGTTTGGATGTATGCGGAAAAGCACCAACAGGTTCAGGCAAGACAATTGCCTTCGGGTTAGTGCTCGCCGTTAGGTTGCAAAAGTCAAAGCCGGGCCAACCCGGTGGACTCGTGTTGGTGCCGACACGTGAATTAGCGATTCAAGTTGCAAAAGAAATCAGCATGCTCTGCGAGGGCACTGATTTGCGTGTTGCTTCTGTATATGGTGGCGCAGGTTACGGACCTCAAGTTAAAGCGGTGCGTGGTGCGAGCATAATTGTGGCGACGCCTGGTCGACTTGAAGACTTGCTTGAGCGTCGTGACATGTCACTTGGCGCTGTGACGATCGCTGTTCTGGACGAAGCCGATCGCATGTCTGATATGGGTTTCTTGCCGGCTGTTCGAAGAATTTTGCGGGCGCTACCGAAACAGCGTCAAGTTTTGTTGTTCTCAGCAACCCTCGACGGTGATATTTCTCAAGTTGTTAAAGAGTTTCAAAACAATCCAAAACGCCATGAGTCGAAATCGCAAGAAGCCGAGCCAGATATTGATCACAAATTTTGGATAGTTGGTCGAAATGACCGTGTTTCAACGATTTCGCAGCTGGTGAATCAATACGAGCGCATTATTTTGTTTAGTCGCACAAAGCATGGTTGTGACCGTCTCGCTAAACAGCTTGATAATTCAGGTGTTCGCTCTTCAGTAATTCATGGCAACAAAAGCCAAGCGCAGCGCGAGAGATCGCTAGAAGAATTTCGACGCGGCAAATCGAATGTTTTGGTAGCAACCGATGTTGCTGCTCGTGGCATTCATATTGACGATGTGCCGTGTGTAGTGCACTTTGATCCACCAGCAGATCACAAGGACTATATTCACCGTTCTGGTCGCACCGGTCGCGCAGGCTCAAAAGGTGTAGTTATCTCGCTGGTTGATCCTTCGCAAAAACGAACTGTAGGTAAATTGGCGCGAGATGCAGATGTTGAAGCTGATTTCGTCGCGCCAGAATTTGGTGCCGTAGACCCCGATCAAGTTGAAGCACGCCCCGGCGAGGTCGGTGGAGTCTTAATCAGCGTTGGTGCGTCAGCAGAGTAGCGACTTCAAAAACAGATATCTTGCGGGCGAATAGGCACGCGAGGAAGTTCTTTGCCTGTGGCGTTGCGAATAGCTGCAGCGATAGCAGGTGTCACCGAGATGCACGGAGGTTCACCAATACCTTTGGCGCCCAATGGAGCTTGAGGTTCAGGTTCTTCGATCATTACTGCAACGACGGTGGGGGCATCAAGAGCAGTAGGCAATAAGTAATCAGTGAAACTTGGATTACGCATTTTGCCGTTGTCGAGAACAATTTCTTCCATCACAGCAAGACCGAGACCTTGAGCAATGCCACCTTCGATTTGTCCGAGCGCTGCAGTTGGGTTTAACACGCGACCGACATCTTGTGCTGTGGCGATCTGAATGACTTTCACAAGACCGAGTTCTACATCAACGTCAACGACCGCGCGATGAGCAACAAACGCGAAGGCGACATGGCAGTTGCCTTGACCATTTTCGTCTAGTTCTTCGGTTGGTCGATGATGATGTTCGTGTGTCTCGTCGATCAAAACTCCAGTTGATGCTTCGGTGACACTAATTCTGAAATCACCGATCATGTCGACGACATCAGTATCTTCAATGGCCAATCGCAGTGGATCGATGTTGTATTTTTTGCCAACATGTTCAAACAAACGCTGTCGAACTAGACGACAGGCACCGTCGACTGCGCCGCCACTCATCCAGGTTTGTCGTGAGGCCGAAGTGCTGCCGGCAGAGCCGATGCCGGTGTCGACTGTGTCGAGAATGACTTCGTCAACGCCCAAGACAGAGCGAGCGATCTGAGGTGCGAGCACAACAAAACCTTGACCGACCTCGACGGTTGCATATTTGAGGGTGGCTACACCATCTTTGAGTTGACATCTTGCAGTCGCGAAGTCGTCAAATGTTTCGCTGTACATCAAGTTTTTGATCGATACGCCCCAGCCGACACCACGAACAATATTGTGCGGCAAAGATGTAAGGCCAGAGCCACCCACGATTTCGAGTGGGTGGGCAGTTCTTGCAAGGGGCGCTGGCATCGCAATTGCATCAGTCTCTCGAATGCAACGCGCGACCGGAGCGACACTTTCGATGACTTGACCAGTAATCAACTTGTCACCTGTGACCATCGCGTTGCGCAGACGAATTTCGACGGGCGAGAGGCCACAAGCGACGGCAAGTTTGTCCATTTGGCTCTCGTGTGCATAGCAAGCCTGAACGACGCCGAAACCTCGCATTGCGCCACATGGAGGATTGTTCGTGCGCACGGCGTAGCCGTCGATAGTGGCGTTTGGACATCGATATGGTCCTTGAATATGTGTGACGCCGTTGATCAATACTGCAGAACTTGTTGACGCATATGCACCACCATCGAATACGAGTTTTGCCTCTATTCTTTGAATCTCACCGCTGCGTGTTGCGTGATGACGAATGAAAATTTTCGCCGGGTGACGGTGTACGTGGCCATAAAAAGATTCTTCACGACCGTATTGCATTTTGATTGGACGCGAGGTTCGAAGTGCGAGCAACGCACAATGTACTTGCAGGCTTATATCTTCACGTGCACCGAATGCGCCACCAACCCCGCCAAGAGTTAATCGAACTTTTTCACACGGTAAATCTAAGCATGCTGCAATCTGTTTTTGATCTTCGTGAAGCCACTGCGTAGCGACATACATTTCGATACCGTTACCACCACTTTCGGGAAGCGCCAGTGCTGCCTCGAGACCCAAAAACGCTTGATCTTGCATTCCGACTTCGTAGGTGCCCTCGACGATAATTTCACCTTCTAGATTTTGGTCACCAGTGATGATTTGCTGCCGACGAATTATGTTGCCGTCAGGGTGAATAGACGGTGTAGACGGATTGATTGCTTGAGCTGCGTCAGTCAACGGTTCTAAAACTTCGTATTCAACTTTGATTGCTGCCAGTGCGCGACGACAGGTTTCTGGGTGGTCTGCTGCAACTGCAGCGATCGGCTCGCCAACGTAACGTACGAAGTCTTGAGCAAAAACAGGTTGATCACTCGAAATAAGGCCGTATGTTTTTTTGCCTGGTACATCTTCGGCGGTGATGATCGCTTCAACACCTGTGATTTTGTAAGCCGCTGACAAGTCAATGCTGACTATTCGTGCATAGGGGTGTGGACTGCGCAACGTTGCACCCCACAACATGTTTTCGGCGTGCAAGTCTGACGAAAATTCAAAGCGACCTTGAACCTTTGCTGCGCCATCAGGACGCAGTGCCGAAGTGCCAAGTACATCCCGACGATTTGTTGTTTGAGTTGCGGAACTCATGTCTTGTTCGCCTTGCGAACCGAAACTGCTTTGTCAACGGCTTCAAAGATTCGACCATAACCAGTGCATCGGCAGATGTTGCCAGAGATCGCCTCTTTCACTTCGATTTCTGATGGATCAGAATTCTGTGAGAGCAGATGCTCGATAGCAACTACGAGACCAGGTGTGCAAAAACCACATTGAACTCCGCCTTCGGTAACGAATGCGTCTTGTACCTCAGTAAGGGTGCCATCCGCAGAAATGCTTTCGACGGTGCGGATGTCTGAGTCGATTGCAGTTGCTGCCATGACGAGACACGAACAGACGGCCTGGCCGTCAATGATGACCGTGCAACTGCCGCATTCGCCTTGTTCGCAAGCACCTTTAGTGCCTGGCAAGTTGAACCGCTCACGCAACACATAAAGCAGACTCTCACCAACCCATGAGTCGCGAACCTCATGCATCTTGCCATTGACACTGAGACTGTAAATTTCTGAATTCACATTCATTGGTTATTCGCTCTCGTCAGCATTCGGCGTGCGAGCACGCTAACTGCATGTCGGCGGTATGCGGCCGTACTGCGATGGTCATCGATCGGTTTTGATTCGTTGGCGATTCGGTCGCCAAATTCTTGAAGCAAATTTGGAGAAACAGTTGCTTTAGTTTTTAGATCTATTTGCGACGCGAGCCACGATTCAGTTTCTCGGCATCGAATAATTGTTGGGCCAACGGCGCCAAGGGCGACTGCAATGGTGCCATTCGTGCGGTCGACAACGAGACAACAAGAGGCGACCGAAATCACCATTGCGTTTCGAACACCGACTTTTGCGTAACCCTGCCACCCAGAAACAATCGGCAACGTAGTTGAGACAATAATCTCGCCTGGCTGTCGGGCGTTACGCTTCACGCCAACCATAAAGTCGTGGATTGCAATCGTCCGTGAAGAATCAGCAGTCTGCAAATTGATTGTCGCATCTAATGCGCTCAGAACTGGCAGGGCATCGCCAGCGGGCGAACATGTGCCGAGATTGCCGCCGATCGAACCCGCACTACGAATTTGCGGTGAGCCAACTGTTCGCGCTGCCTGAGCAAGTGCTGGTATGTATTGTGCAATCTCGCCATGTTCCATTTGTTGGTAGGGCAGACCAGCACCGATCGTGACTTGAGATTTTTTAGCATCAATGTAAACGGACTTAAGTTCGTCGACGCGTCTGAGAGCGATGACATCGGTTGGCTTGCGATGGTTGAAATTGATTTCAACCATCAAGTCAGTGCCGCCTTGAATGAGTTGCGCTGAAGGGTTGGCAGAGATTGCTTGAAGCGCGTCTTTAAGCGTGCGCGGAACCAAAACGCTCAAGACACACCATCCCAATTTGAAAATGCATCAATCATTGCCTTGACATCGCCGAGTGGATACAAAATCGGACACGTTGCACCGTTTTTGAGGTAGTGAGTGACTCGTTGTCTTGCTTCTGCGGGTGTGCCGCTTGCGGTCAACATTTGAACGATCTCATCTGGCACGTGTTTTGATGCGGCAACAACTTGTTCGTGTGTTGCCGGCCAAGTAAGAACCGAGCCAACTTTGTCGAGCAGTGATTGCGGAACACCGGAAGCCTTCATGATGTGTGGTTGCTGACCCAAATATTGTGTGACCATTTGCCGCGCCATATCAAGGGCTGTTTTGCGATCTTCGTGCACACTGCAAACTACGAGTTGCGGCCGATCAATTGAGTCAACAGACCGACCTGCTCGGTCGGCACCAGCCGTTAACGCTTCCATTGCCTTTTGGTTGTATTCGGGAGATACCAAATAGTTGAGCACGACACCGTCGGCGATTTCTCCGGTTAGTTCCATCATTTGCATACCCGTCGCGCCGATGTAGATCGGTACATCTTTCGGGCGACGATCTTGATAGACGTAATCGAGTTCAACTCCGTCGAGATGAACAAACTCGCCATTGAATGTGACGGTTTCGTTGTTTAACAGTGCGCGAACAGTGGTGACAATTTCACGCATCGCGCGCAATGGTTTAGCACGAGAAATGCCAACTTTTGCTGCGAGAGGGTCCCACCAGGCACCAATGCCGAGAATTACTCGACCGGGTGCGAGGTCGTCAAGAGTAGAAAAAGTCGCGGCTAGGCGAGCGGGATTGCGACTCCAGCAGTCGACAACACCCGAGCCGACTTTAAGGGTCGTGGTGACAGAAGCAAATGCAGCCATAGGCACAGTTGCTTCGCGAACCAAACGACTTTCAGCTTGCCATACGGCTTCAAATCCTTTGCTCTCGGCGTACTTCGAGAACTCCATGCCTTCTGAAATCTTGTGCGCATCTTGCAGATAGAGGGCAACTCGTGCTGATTTTTTGCTGCTCATAGTTATGTCAACCTTTCATACAACCGTAGGGCTTGCTCGTTGGCTTTTGCGCGAATCTCTGCCAAATCAACACGCGTCGGTTGTCGGTCAACCAAAACCTTTTCTCCGGCGACTTCAACGTCTATCGCTGTCATATTTGTTGTGAACGCTGCATGCCACGGACTATCAGCAAAGTCGTAGTCAAACGTCACGACATCGTTTTTTGCACCAGGAAACAGTTCAAGAGAATTTTCAAGCCACTGCCAAACGGTTGTGGGTTCGGCGCTGACGTCAAACTCGCGAAGTCGCGCATAAGCGATGCGGGCCTCTTCAATCATGTCTGCGCCAATACCATCGGTGCCGAGCAAAATTTTGTTGCTTCGTTGCGTGGGCTTGGCATAACCAACTGAATTATTCATGTTGGATCGTGCGTTATGCACAACTCGCCCTTTCAAGTAACGATCAAGATGCACTGCATGAATGAGAAGCCAGTTGTCTTGCGCGAGCGATTCAAGGCGCGCCCCCGACTGAATATCATCAACGCCTTCGGCAACATGAATGTGTACACCGACTGAATGCTTCTTCGCGAGTTCGGCTGCGGCAGTGAGTGTTTCATCGCTGCAAGTAAACGCCGCGTGTACGCCAACCATGCCAGTGCCGCCCGCGGATAAATATTGATCGCACTCGTCAAGACCTCGCTTGGCTGCACTTGTCATTTCAGAAAGCGGAGATACTTTTGAGTGCAAGTGCTGGTTGTCGTCCCAGCGATCAGTAACTCCGTAACAAGTGTTGACTCGCACGCCGACGGTTTTGCACGCTTCGGCAATTGTGGTGAGCGAGCCCTCGATGCAATTCGGTGACTCATGGTGATCAATGATGCAAGTCGTGCCGCTCATCAAAGCCTCAGTGGCCCCGAGCATCGCCGACCAATAGATCATTTCATTGTCGAGCGCTGCATCAACTCGCCACCAGATGTTGTTCAAAATATCTAGAAATGATTTTGAATCTTGTTTTGGCGCCGGCATGCCTCGAACCAAGCTTGAGTACAGATGATGGTGTGCGCAAACAATGCCGTGAGTCTGAGCCGACACTTCTAATCTTCGTCTTTCACTTGACGCATAGGCAGTTTGCTTCTCCATTGCCCGTCTAGTTGATGAAGCGCCGAAGCGACTGCTCCGGCAGTGGGCACGAGACCGATCTCGCCAACACCTTTAATGCCGTATGGCGCATTCGGTTGTGGTGACTCGAGTAGCTTCACTTCTATTGGCGGAACGTCTTTCGCTCGCAAAATGCCGAGACTACGCAATGTCTTGTTTATCGGAAAGCCGGTTTCAGGGTCTGACGGAAAATTCTCAGTAAGTGCATAGCCGAGACCCATATGCACGCTGCCTTCTACTTGGCCTTCGCACAATGTTGGGTTGACAACTCGTCCGACATCGTGCACTGCGACGACTCTCTCGATCTTTTGAGTCTCGCGATCAATAATCACCATTTGTGCCGCGTAACTAAATGTTGAGTGAATGATCGGATTCGTGACACCAGGTTCGCCCAGTTTGTTTGTCCAATCGACTCGGTATTCGCCGACATGGTCAACGTCTTGCGCGCGATTCGCGGCGATCGCAGCCTGACATGCACTCTTGACAGCACCTGCACCCATGAGTGTGCCGCGTGAGCCGGTGGTTTGACCAAAGCCGAGTTCGCGAGTTGTATCGACGATGACATCAATCAACTTTGCATCGACGCCGAGTTCTTCAACTGCAACTTGGGCTGCAACGGTGTTGATGCCTTGACCCATTTCGGTCCAACCATGACGAACTTCGATTCTTCCGTCACTTTTGAACCGCACGATCGCTTTTGAAATCTCTTTGAATCCATTACCGAGCCCACTATTTTTTAAACCAAGACCCAGACCAACTGCTTTGCCCGATGCGACCGCGGCGTCATAGGCAGGTTTGATTTCATTTAGACAAAGTTCGGCGCCCAAACAGCCGTCGTCCATTATTTGTCCGGGACCCCAGACCATGCCCGGTCTGATGACATTGCGCGAACGAATTTGCCAGCCCGAGATACCTACTTTTTCGGCGAGCCGATCGAGCACACCTTCCATGGCGAACTGTGCTTGGTTGGCACCGAAACCGCGAAAGGCGCCACAGATTGGATTATTCGTTCGCGCGGCAATTGCTTCAACGTCGATGTTCGGCACTTGGTATGGCCCACTGGCATGACCGGCCATACGCTCGAGAACTTTCATTCCGACACTTGCGTAGGCGCCTGAGTCGCCGATGGCCCGCACTCGCAGCGCTGTTAGTTTGCCATCTTGATCGCAAGCGGCCTCGTAGGTCATCTCGATTGGATGTCGCTTTGCGTGCATCAAAAAACTCTCTTCACGCGTCAATGTGCATTTAACAGGCTCATTAAGCAACCATGCAGCAAGTGAGGCATGAGCCTGATTGCTCATATCTTCTTTGCCGCCAAAGGCGCCACCATTTGTTACGAGCGTTACTGTGACTTGTTCATTGGCAATCGCCAGCAGGCGAGCGATGTCATTGCGATCATCCCAAACACCTTGGCCACCTGAATAAACATGTAATTCGCGAACTTTTTCGTCGTTAATTGACGGTACAGCAAGCGTGCTTTCTGGCTCAAGGAAAGCATGTTCGATTCTTTGAGTTTCGAAAGTTTCGCGTACAACATGAGCGCTCGATGCAATCGCCACTTCAGCATCGCCGCGCTTATAGGTGCTCTTAGAAAGAATGTTTGAATCTGTTTTCCAGACAGCAATGTCATTGCTCGCAATAGCGTTGCGTGCATCTGTGATTGGGGTCAGAGGCTTGTATTCAACAACTACATCGTCAATGGCATTACGAGCATTAAGCCGAGAATCTGCAACGATAATCGCCAGCACATCACCGGCGTAAGAAGTGAAGCCACCGACAGGAATCATCACAGGCCAATCTTTGTAAATTATGCCCATCATTAATTCGCCTGGGATATCGGCGGCAGTAAAGACTGCTCGCACACCAGGGCGTGACATTGCTTTAGATGTGTTGATACTGAGAATTTCAGCGCGTGCATGTTTAGTAAAGACAAGTGATGCATGCATTAATCCGGGTAGACGCATGTCGTCGATGTAACCGCGATCGCCGAGAGCGAGTTCTTTTGCCTCGTGCTTTGCAACTCGGACGCCTAATCCACCAGTTGAAACAATTTCTGGTGAGAGTTGTTTAGCAACAGAATCTATTGCATCAAGGATTTTCACGTATCCGGTGCATCGGCAGAGATGGGCCCCGAGGTGTCGTGCCATATCTTCTCGTTTGAGACCCGCACCCTTCTTGTCGATTTGGGCTTTTGCACGCACGACAATGCCAGGAATGCAAAATCCACACTGCAAGCCGCCACATGCAGCAAATGCGTTGGCAAATGCATCGCGCTCAACTTGACTGACTCCTTCGAGGGTTGTGATATTTGTGTTGGCGACTTTTTCTAGCGACTGCTGGCAACTAACAATTGCCTTGCCATCAACAAGCACGGTGCAGCAACCGCATTGACCACTTGGAGAACAACCGTCTTTTGGAGAAGTGATATCAAGTTCTTCGCGCAATGCCGCTAATAGATGCGGATGATCTCGGCGAACAGTGACTGGAGTGCCGTTGACTACAAAGGCCACACGGTTGGACGGGTCAGTTTTCAGCCCTGGTTGTGGGGCGCTATCAGCCTCAATGGTCACATATTTACCATACCCGTATTGGGTATCAGGTTTACAGATTGTAAAAAATGCACTTATTCAATGATCGAACCCCGCTGGCTGGTGATTCGGCCGTAAACCTCGGGGCGGCGATAGCGATCAAAGTTGAACAACGTGTTTTTGTAGTTATTGCACCAATCGAGATCGCAGGCAGCGGTAACGACCTCGTCGCCGTTTGTTTCTGTCTTCGCCAGTATTTCACCCGATGGCGCGATGATGCTCGAGTCGGCCAAACCATCTACACCTTCTTCGACGCCACCTTTAGCCACGCCAACAACAAATGTTCCATTTTGATAGGCGCCACTTTGCATCACTAATGCATTGTGAAAACCCTGCAGTGCATCTTGAGATGGGTCGGGCACATAGTGCAGAGGAGTGTTGTAGCCGCAAAGGATCATTTCGACGCCTTGTAGGCCCATCACGCGATAGGACTCGGGCCATCGACGATCGTTGCATATCATCATGCCGATTCGTCCATTAAATGCTGACCAGACTTTGAAACCCTCGTTGCTGGGAGTGAAGTAATAGCGCTCGGCATGTTGAAACGGGCGATCGGGTTCGTGCTGCTCGTGACCAGGAATATGCACTTTGCGATATTTCGCCACGACACGACCATCGCGTTCGACAAGAATTTGTGTGTTGAATCGCTCGCCTGATTGAGTCAGCTCGGCGTAACCGAGGCAAAAGCCAACACCCAATTTTTTCGCTTCATCAAATAACGGCTTTGTAATCGCTGAAGGCATCTCGGTTTCATACCAATGGTCAGCTTCGGTGATGTCGTCAACAAACCAACGCGGGAAAAAAGTCGTTAAAGCCAGTTCGGGAAACACGACAAGCTCGGCTTTTTTGCTGTGGGCGTCGCGAAGCAATTCGATTAGTCGCGTGACGACCGATTTTCGATCATCAGACTTTTGTATTGGTCCAAGTTGTGCTGCAGCAACAGTGAGATTACGCATGATGTTTATTTAGTTTTGCTCTCGAGTGTCGTCAGCGCAAGCATCGTATGGAGCAAAATGTTTGCACCTGCTTCTAAATCGATCGACTCGGTGAATTCAGCCGGGTTGTGGCTAATGCCTTTGACACTCGGAACAAAAATCATGCCAGAAGGGCATACTCTTGCCAACATTTGTGCGTCGTGTCCAGCCCCGGACGGCATTCGTTGAACTGAATTGTCCTGTTGCTTGGCAATCGATTCGACAAGGTCAATAACTTGATCGTCAAAAATGACAGGTTCAAATCGGGCGAGCGCTCTAGTTTTAATCTCGACGCCTTCTTCTTTTGCGATCTTGGTAAGAAAGTCTGCGATACGCGACTCAGCCTGTTTCAGACGTGACTCGTTGGTGTTGCGAACATCAAGTGTGAGTGTCGCTTTGCCTGGCACAACATTTGTGAGATTCGGGTGCACATCGATCTTTCCGACAGTGCAGACTTGGTCGCCACCAAATTCTGTTGCCAAATTTCGAAGAAAGACCGTGATGGCTGCAGCAACATACGCAGGATCATGGCGCAAAGACATCGG
>CANLHV010000033.1 GCA_947490975.1 Acidimicrobiaceae bacterium | reverse complement strand
GATCGCTGCCCACATTGCGTCTCGATTTTTGCGTTGCGCTGTAACCACCGTTGCAAGTTTTTTCAATTGCGCCAAGCCAACAGCGCCCTGCATTTCGGTCATCCGAAAGTTGAACCCACTGCTCGCGCGGGTGTCTTCCCAACGTGGCACGGCAGGATTATTTTCATGCCCGTGGTCGTGCCACGCGGCGGCCGCTTTGTAGTCCTTTTCGTTTTGAAAAACGACCATGCCACCTTCACCTGTTGTCATGGTTTTTGCAAAGTCAAAACTAAACGTGCCCATGCGACCCCAAGCACCCAGTGGCCGACTATCAAGAGAACCACCGCAACCCCATGCCGCATCTTCAATCAAAGTGATTTTGTTGTCAAGACAAATTTTTTCAATCTCAAACAGATTGGCAGGGGTGCCCAACATATGCACAGCGATAACTGCTTTTGTTTTTGGTGTGATCATTTTTTTCAACGAGTCTGGATCTAAATTCAACGTGCCATCAATGTCGGCACACACAGGTATCGCACCCGATTCGATAATCGCCTCAACCGTGGCAACAAAAGTAAAGCTCTGCGTGATTACTTCGTCGCCTGGTTGCAGATCTAAGACGGCTAGCGCTACGCGAAGTGCGGCCGTGCCCGACGTAACTGCAAGTGCATGTGGCACACCCAGCGACTTCGCGAATGCCTGCTCAAAGTCACGAACCTTCCATCTGTCTTGTCTGATCGCATCAAACGAGTGCCTGAACAAGACTCCACCGTGTTGAAAAATATCATCAACTTCAGCCTGTTCTTCAGCGCCAATTAGCTCGTATCCAGGCATGTATTGATTTTACTCTGAGATCTTTACATCTTCTCGAACAGCGAGATGATCCTTGCGTCGGTAAGTGTTGCGCGGAAGTTGCTGCCAAGCGCGTTCGTCAGTGGTTTTTCATGTTTGATAGTTGCAGCAATCAGAGCAGCACGCAGGTCGTCTGTGAGGTTTGCGCAAACACCACTTGGCAATTCAACTTTTTGCAATTCAATCATCTTGCGAAATTCGGCATGCCCTTCTGGGTAGAACTCACCCAAAGCATTCAGAACGATGCAGTTGGCTACACAATGATGCAGACCAAACACGACGCTTAATGCAGCAGAGAATGGGTGCACCACGCCGACATAACTTGTGGCGATTGCACATCCGCCGAGATAGCTCGCGACCATTAGATCGCTACGGCGCTCGTCGGTCATCATGTCGTTGCTCAAAAATACATTGCGACACAAGTTCACCGTCTCGCGAGAGTAGGCGTCGCCAATTGCGTTGCGATAAGAGCCAGCGAGCGCTTCGATGCAATGAATGTAAGCATCCATACCTGTATAAAAATATTGGTTGCGCGGCACCGTGCGCGTCAAATTTGGGTCGAGCACTACATGGTCAAAAACTGTGAAGTCACTGTTCATGCCCAACTTCAAACCAGTATCAATATTTGTCATCACACATGTTCGTGTTGCTTCTGACCCAGTGCCCGAGATTGTTGGCACGCCGATCTTGTGCACGCCAGGCACTCGCACTAAATCCCAGCCTTGATAATCGGCGGCTTTACCGCCGTTTGTCAGCAAATTAGAAATTGCTTTGGCTGTGTCAAGAGTTATGCCGCCACCAAAGCCGACGATTGTTGCCGGTTCACTGTGACCAGATTTCTTCAATACGGTAACTAACTCGTCAATGCCTTGAGTTGTTGGTTCTTCAACTGTGCTGACGAAATGTACGGCATCAGTTGGTTTTGCCCCAAGCGAACTAGCGATGTAGTACTCGTCTTTAAAATAATCATCTATCAAAAACACGGCGTGTGGAGATTTTTCATTTCGCTTTGCGGCAACTAGATCGGCCACGCCAGATACGGCGCCGTCGCCAAAAGTAAAGCGTCCGACATTGCGGACAATTTTTACACCAGTGTCAAGAATCGTCATGCGAGACCACGCATTTTGTCAAACATCGTCACTGAAACATCAAATTTGTTGTTGCTCGCTACAACTGTGCAAGGTTCACTATGAATGCCTTCTGGCAAATTGACGCCTTCTAACTCAAAAGTGCCACCCGCGCCGTTAACAATCGCCAATCCAGCGGCAATATCCCAAAACATAATGTTGTGTTCAGCATAAACATCAGCACTGCCTGTGGCCACTAATGCGAGCGATGCACATGCCGACCCAATCATTCGCACTTTGCCAAAACTTGTGAGAAGTTCGGCGAAACTCGACACTGCTTTTGCATCACTGATTGGAAATCGGCTCGGAAACCCAGTTGCTAATGTCGCCTGACCACGATCTGTGCGGTCTGAAACTGTTACAGGATTTTTGCCAAGATGAGCACCAATTTGCGGCCCGCCAAAAATCATCTGCTTGGTCACCAGATTAAACATCACTCCCAAAATCGGCTCGTTCGCGCCCCAAAGTGCGACTGAAATCATTGATGGTCCAAGACTGCGACTGAAGTTATAGCTGCCATCAAGTGGATCAATCACCCACAAAAGTTCAGGCAACGATTTGCCGGGGATGAAGCCCGTCTCTTCGCTCAGAATTGCGATACCAGTATGACTCAAACCTTTGATCAGTTCTTTTTCGAGCATCGTGTCGGCTTCAAGTTTGATCTCACGCCCACCAATTTGTAGATCAGTTACATTTTTTGCTGCAACATTATTTGCTCGGATAAATTTTTTTCCAACTTTTTCGACTAGCTCCGTCACTAAGACCGTAAAGCCATGAACATCATTTATTGTGATACTTGCCATTATTCGACCTCTGGATTTTCAATTTTAAATTGATCACGCCAGATTGGGTCGGCGTAATAAATTTTGTAAACAAGTTTCATGGTGCGATATGCATCTTGCGAAGTGCCACTCTGCACTGGTTCATTGCCGAGTATGCACTGGGTGAACGTCGCGATCTCGCGATCCCATGACGGGTCATCGTTGTATTCAAAAATTTCTTCTTTAGGGTCGCCATTATCTCGGTCTGGATCAGCCGTAACGAGAGTCATCGTCTCGTTGCCATAACTTTTTGACCCAGTCAAAATGCCGCGCAAAATAACGCCGCCACGTTGCATATTTATATCCAAACTGAACTGATGCCGCCACTGAGTTGCCGAACTATTGAGCATCGCCACAACACCTTGCTCGGTGCGCATCAGCGCATAAGCATTGTCTTCGACGTTGTAACCCCAATGACCGTTTGAAACAAAACTTTGTACGTCCACAAACTCGCCAGCGATCAATCGCATTAAATCAACCATATGGATGCCTTGGTCTAAAAGTACTCCGCCACCCGCGATCTCTCGTTTCGCTCGCCAGTCAGCCTGATTGAAAGTAATCAATTTTGACTTGCCGTAAACACCGCGCATGTTGATGATGTTTCCATAGCGACCACTACGAATAATTTTCATCGCGTCTTGCACTGAGTCGTGGTATCGATGATTGAAGCCGTACATCAGTCGGCATTGCGGATTCTTCTTCTCGGTCGCGATCACACTCGCGATATCGCTCATGTCTCGACCTGGTGGTTTCTCGCAAAAAACATGCAGGCCTAGATTCAAACCGGCCATAGTTGCTTCAGCCGCAATGTCGTTTGTCATGCAAACAATCAGCACGTCCAGATCTTGTTGTAGTAGTTGTTGGTATGTTCGAAAGTGAGCAACGCCATTTGGCAAGACTCCGTCGCTCGTAAAAACACGGTCACAAACCGCGACAAGTTTCAAATTTGGATGACGCTCAACACAATCGCCACGGCGCTTGCCGACGACGCCATAGCCCGCGATGCCGACTTTTAATACTTTTGCGGTCATTCGTCTAGTTTAAATTCTCAATCACTTGGGTGCGGTTGCGCTGTGATTCAAAAAGACCGTATCTACGCCGTAAGCAATAAAGGTGTAGCCCTCGTTGATTCTCTGCTCAAGCATTTTTGTATCGGGTTGCACCACGTGAATGCCACATGCCATCTTTTGCTTGGCACAAACTTCAAGAATCTTGCTCAGCACATCTTTATATTTTTGATTTTCAAAGTCGCCAGTTATGCCAAGTGAGGCCGACAGGTCGTATGGCCCGACCATGATTGCGTCAAGACCCTCAACTTTGACAATTGAATCAAGATTGTTGACCGCATCAATGTGTTCAATTTGCGCGATTACCAACGACTCTTGTGCTTCTTGCATATAAGCATCAAAAAACTTGCCGAAAACATTCGCGCGTTGAAACCCAACACCACGACGACCGCGCGGTGGCCAATGACATTCGCTGATGATCGATTGCAATTGCGCAGCAGAAGAAATCATCGGCACAACGACGCCTGCTGCACCCTGGTCAAGTGCTTGCCGACAATTAATCGGCAAAGGGCTGGCAACTCGAGCAAGTGGAAGTGTGCCGCCAAGTTCGAGTGCGCGAAAAATATCTGGCAATTGGTTTACAGCAACCGGACCATGCTCCATGTCGATAGCCACCCATTGATAACCAGCACGCCCCATGATTTCGGCGATGTTTGAATCTGGAATTTGCATCCAGCTGCCAATGGTTGGGGTTCCGCTTCGAAGCGCTGTGCGAACTGATCGCACTTGTTCAAGTCTGTTCATTGATACCTCGATGAGCGAAAGTGATGACTAGCAACTTACAGAGAATTGGTGGCGGGGGTAGGATTTGAACCTACGACCTTTGGGTTATGAGCCCAACGAGCTACCGGACTGCTCCACCCCGCGTCGTGCCACTCAGGCTACCAGCGACATGACATAATCGCTGATGCGATGCCACTCTTCAAACGAACACCCAAGGCGACACAGTCAGACCTCGAACTTTTGAAGAACGAACTTGCAGAGCTTCGCAGCGAACTTACAAAGCGAACGAATGCGCTCTCATTGGTGACTGCAGCGACAAATGGTCTTGACCAGAAAATAACAATCATTGATGCACGACTCAAGACAATGACGACCGAGTTATCACATCAACTTCACGAACTTGGTACAGAAATTGAGTCACTCGCTAAAACAGCCGATGAGTCAGCATCACGCGAAGCGCTCGAACAACTTCGCACAAATCAAATTCGTATTGCCAATGAGCAGGCACGCTACGAAATTGCGTTTCGGCAAGACCTTGCCGAAATTATTGAACAGATCAGACGAACGAAGTAACGAAAAATTAATTGCCGACGAGAGCAATTGCGCGACTGACCAATTCGCGTGCTTCGGCCAAGCGCTTTTGGTAAAGCGCAAAGTCAGGTGGGGTGCTGCCAAGCGCCGCATCTGCTTGTGCAAATAACTCTTCTGCTCGAGCGAGCAACGCAGCCGGAGTATCGAGATTCACTGAACTACCACCGCTCGATGGCAAGGTTGACGATGTTGATGAATCTGTAGAGTCGCCAGATGCATCTGGTAATACTTCGACTGTGCCGTCATCAATGCGGTCGCCAAGGTCTTTGTCGAACCCAGGGAACAACTTAGAAATTGCGGTTGTTAGATCATCAGCCATGACAACGCGATTGTTATAAGAGGCTAAAAACTTTCGAACGAAAATCTGCTTGGCACTCGGGTCGTCAGGTCGTACAAACAGTGGTCGAACATAGACCAGACCTTTGCTGACGTTAATTATCTGCAGGTCGCCATAAATAACTCGTGACCCTCTTTGGTCTAGCAAAGTAATCTGCTGCGAGACCACGGGATCGCTACCGATTTCTGCTGCAACTGTTGCCGGACCTTCAGGCAGTGGCTCAGCAACTTTGTAAATCGTCAATTGCCCATAGGTCTTTGGGTCGCTCGATACGACCATGAACGCACGAAGCTCTTTTCGAGCGTTGTCAGCCGAGAACGGCACGAACGGTCGCAGCATCGAAAAGACACCCGTCTTCTCGCTCGAACGTGGTTCGTGAAACATCGTGTAATAAGGCTCGAATCGCGCCACGCTTGCATCTCGTACTTCGCCAGTGTTTGCAGCATTCAAGTCGGTCGTGAAATCTCCGGCAACAACACCGGTCAAACCCTCAGGTTCAGTTGCAGGTGCCTGAGCCACGCTCCAGGCCGCATTGCGATTAAAAAACAGAGTTGCGTCTTCGAACTGATAGCGACCATAAGTATTTGTCTGCACTCTGAACAAATCTTCTGGATACCTAAAGTGATCTACTAATTCTTTCGGCGCAAGATCAACCGAAGTAAACAATTTCGGAAACACCGCCTGCCAAGTTTTGATAATCGGATCATTTTGATCGACGACATAAAAAGTCATCGAGCCGTCGTAGGCATCTACCGCGATTTTCACGCTGTTGCGAACATAGTTAAACGAAGTATTTAAACCACTGCCAAGCGTTAGTTGATCGATGTTGGCCTGCTGGGCGTATGGATAGCGGTTCGTAATAGTGAACGCGTCAATAACCCATTGAACTTTTGAATCGACAACAACTGGATAAGGGTCGGCATCAAGTCGCAAAAATGGTGCAACTTTGGCAACGCGTTCTTTGATATTGCGAATGAAGACAATTTGTGATTGGTCATCTAAAAGAGATGAACCGAACAAGTTGTATTCACCAAAGTGAACCGCAAAGGCAACTCGACGCACGAGTGATGAAAGTTCAACGCCACCTTTGGCTGCATATTTCTGCGATTTTGTATCCGCGCAAGCCTGCTCAGCTTCGCCAGTCTTAACCAACGCATACGAGTCAAGACCTTCACCGAAATAGAGCTCTGGTCGAGCAATTTTTAGATCTGTGTAAATCGGACGACCGTCAACTGTCACTTTGCTCGCAGGAGCTGCGATCAAACCGCAACCGTGTGTATATAGAAGGTGTCGCGAAACCCAGGTGCGGTTCGGAATACCAGCCGTATTGAGTTCGCGCGCAGCCACCAAGACTTGTTGTTCGCGACCATCAATTTCGTAACGATCAACGTCTAGATCTCGAATTGCATAAAAAGAGGTCTGCCCCTCATCTAATACGAATCGGTCTCGCATTTGAATTGGGTCAAGTTGGCGAACGTCAGAAAGCGGCTCTGAGTCACTAGCGACATCAGCGCTTGTGATCTGCTCGTATTCAACTTCGACACTTCTGACCGAATCTAGACCCATCGCATTTTTAGTCGCCGACAAGTTGCGCTCAATAAATGGCAACTCTTTGGTGCTGACGTTTGGCTGCACCGAAAACCGCTGAACGATCGCTGGGTAGATCTGCCCGGCTACTAATGCGACAACGATCCAAAGAACTGTCGCAAGAACCGGCAATCTCCAACTCTTTTGCCAGACATTCCATAAAAATAGTGCCGCAACCGCAAGTGAAACCAAAATCATCAGACTCGTCGCAGGCAATTGTGCATTTACGTCTGTAAATGTTGCACCTTGCACTACACCACGAGTCGAAATTGTCAGTTCAAAGCGTCCAAACCAGTAGCTCACGGCTCTTGAAACGGCGATCAACGCGAACAAGACCGAAATGTGTGCTTTGGCCTGAGGTGTGACATGACGACCCTGTGTCTGCAATTGAATCGCACCATTTAAATAGTGTGCGATGAACGTGACGAGCGAAATTAAAATCAGCGCAGCAAGAGACCAACTAATCAAAAACTGGATAAACGGCAACTTAAACACATAGAAACTGACATCGCGATCAAAAAGTGGATCTTTTAAGTCGAACGACTGTGCGTTTCTGAACAACAACCAGTCTTGCCATTGCGAAGACGCGGGCAAACCGACTAACAGACCAAGAACGAACGAAATAACGACACGAACCAACCACTGACGCGATGCAACAAGTTGGCGATATCCCGCAAGAGCTCGTTGCTCAAGCGAAACTGGCACATCGCTCGGCGCCAATCGATCGGCCAACCATAAATTGATCAGCGCTGCCAGGGTGAATATAACTACAAATACTGTGCCTAGAACAACTTTGGTGGTTAACACACCCCAGAAAACATCAGATCGACCAACCAAGTTGTGCCAAAGAACATCTACATAAAATCCGGCCAAACTTCGGATCGAAATTCCGCCAACGACGAACACTGCCAAAATTGCTGACCAAATTGTTCGCCCACGTTTGAACGAACTCAGCGAAAATCCGCCACCACCTGAACGCGGGCTGCGTGGATTACGGGGTAAGTCGGAGGGGTTCCGCACGCAGCAAAGACTATCGCGGCGCTGGCACTACAAGACATTTACATCCCGAGTGAATAACGGGGTGCTCATGTCCTGTAGGAAATTTTTCACCGCACGCGACTTCGCCAGCGAGCGAATTGTCTTCAGCATCAGAACATGGTGGTCCGTTTGGGTCAACCATCCAACAAACTTTTGTTCCCGACTCCAAAACTAAATATGCACCGCGACTATAAGCAAGGCGCGAAATATCGCCAACAAGCTTGTCGATTTGTTGCATCTTCCATTCGCGATAAACAGTGCGGATCAAACTCGACATTTCACTCGCGTTGCCCGCGCTGTTCTCCACGCACTTTTGAATGCGTTCACGAAGTGGATAAACGATGTCATCGGCGAGTTTTTTCGACATCACTTGCATCACAGTCGTGTTGCTGATTTTCTTGCGCAAGTCGGCCTTCAAGCTCTTCGAAAGCGACTGGGCGCCAGACATTGCAGCTTCAATTAGTTCTTTACTTGTTGCTTCAACATAGTTTTGCAGCTGATTCTCAACGCTTGGCAGCACTTTTTCAAGGGCAACTTGCGCTTTCTTCGATTGCAGGTAATTGAGCATTGCGTTTTCTTCGTCGGCAAGCACTCGTTTCAACTTTTTGGCAACAGCCTCATCGACTGCGACCAAGGCAGCATCTCGGCGTTCAAACATTTTCAAATCTGGCTCGATTGGCGTCGGCACTTTCGCTTTTTTCTCAGAAGATCTTTCTTTTTTTATCGGGGTTTTTGTGTTCTTTACCGAACTTGCAACGCTTTCGGCTCCGGCCTCACGCAATCTGGCAAATAGATCGTCAACACTTGTCTTTTTAAGAGTCGGCTCGGGCTCTTGAGCAATCTCAACTTTCTCTGGCGGGGAGATCTCTTGTGTTTCTACTTCTGGTTTATCGGTCGAAGGGTGCAGGCGACGCGAGGTACGACCAAACATCTGCACAATGTTTGCTCGATGATCATTATCTGGTTCTTCATCTTTGCTTTGACTCTCTTCGATGCGACCAACTATTTCAACTTCGACAACATTGTCTGGTTTCACAACTTCAGGAGTCTCGACAGTCTCGTCTTCAATAATTTCTGGCGCTGATTCTTCGCTTATGGGTTGAATCTGTTGCTCGACATCATCTTCAAATTTTTCGCGATCAAATGGCAAAACATTCGATGGCTCAGACTCTTGAGGCTTGACGGCACTAATCGGCGTTGTTTCTTCGACAACCGGCACTGCCTGTTGAAACTCTTCTGCTGCGGCATCAAAATCTGTCAAATCGCCGACTGCACCGCTGGCTGCCAAACTCGCTCGCTCAAATGCTTCTTTCAATCGGTCGCGATGTCGAATCAGTTCTTCGATCTGTTGTCTTGCAAGTTCGCGTCGGTTCGCGAGTTCGGCAAGAAGTTTTTCACGATACGCGCGAGCCTCATTGACCATCTCGCGACCTTGTTGCTTTGCGAGTTCAATCTCGGCCTCACTATCGGACGATGCGTCGCTTCGACGTCGCGACGCTTCGATTTCTGCTTCTTCACGTATTCTTGCAACTTCACTTGCCGCTTCGCGAACAATTCGCTCGGCTGTTTCTGCAGCACGATCTCGCATCTGTTGTGCGGCTTCACGGGCGACAGACAAAACACGTGCCGTTTCTTCTCCTAATAATGTCGTAACCGTCGCTTCGTCGAGCACACCCGGGTCTGAAAGCCCACGAGTCTGCATCGCACGCATTTCGCTTTCTAAAAACTTCTCCCGCTCTTGCAAACGCGCCAGTTCAGCCGAAACCATTCGCAAAAAATCGCGAACCTCGCCTTGGTCAAATCCCCGTCGCGTGACATTGAATTGAGCAGATCCGACTGCGGCTGGCGATGAGGGGTCGGGTTTCGAGAAGCTAATCGCCATTAGGCAAGATTAAACCCTATTTATAGTTCGATTGCGTCATTGCTTATGACAGCGCCACCCAACTCTTCTAAAACTTTGAGTGCTTCACCAAGATTTGCAACTGGAACGATGCGCAACTTCGAACCAGCAACTCGACGCGCAGCACTTAACTCTTCGGGTGTTTGGGCACTCGGCACAAAAAACACTGTTGCTCCCGATGCTTTAACCGCAACAGTTTTTTGGCGCAACGCACCAATCGCACCGACACTTTCGTCGCCATCAATCGTGCCGGTCGCCGCAACCTTCACCCCACCTGTAAGTTCGCCAGCGGTCAACTCATCAAGAAGCGCGAGAGTGAACGACAACCCAGCCGATGGACCGCCAATCGAATCTGTATCAATATCAACTTCGAATGGCAGATCGACTGTGCGCGTATCGGCAGGCCACACCCCGATGATTGTTCTGTCTGGATCGTCTGGACTGACCATTAACTCGATTTTTTTCTTGACGCTCTCACTTTTTTTGTGCGGGGTAATCGTCACTTCAATCACATCGCCTGGTGAATAATCAGCGATGATCGGCATCAAATCTGAGAGCGTGGGTATTTCAATGCCATCAAATGCAGTAATCGTGTCACCAGGATTGAGTTGTAAGCATGCACTTAGCGGCCGCGGTGCATCTTCACAGACAAGCCTCTCGATAATCAACTTGCCATATGCGATTGAAACGTCGTAGCCAAGACGATTGAGCGCTACATATTCGGCGATCTGTTTCGCCGAAGCCATCGCCTGAAAACCAAGACGTCTTTGCTCGCTCGGTGTTATGGTGCCGAACTTTTCTTCACGATTCAAGACATCGACATCTGGGTCAAGCACACCCACGAGTGCGTCGAGTGCGCTCAACTTTGATCCATATGCGGTAACAAACAATATTGGTGCCGATGTCTTATAACGGGTGACCTGGCTCAGCGCGTTTTTGTCGAATGAAAATCGCGATGCAACTTCTTCAGCTGACCCTGGGGCGACTTCCCAATAATTAATTTTCACTAATGACGAGGTGATTAGTGCTCCAGTCACAAGCCAAACAATTGTCAAAAGTGGAAGTGCCCACCACATGTTGCGTTGACGCGGTGCAATAACGGTTTCCTGCTCGCCCGCGACCGTCGGCGATACGCTGGAAGGAGTTGTGGTTGTGTCGATACTCATGTCACTCACCGTCTTTGATGTTACGGTCAGGTCAAGCGCAATCATCGTGCTGAGCATGATCGCATTTTGGTTTACTAATCGCGGTCGCACTAAGGGTCAAAACAAACCTCTAATGGTTCGGGTTGACAACAAACACACCGACTTCTATCAATCTTCGACCAAAGATCAGACGCTGCGGTCTGCCGGGTTTTTAGGTTTGGGCACCCTCGCCATCGGCATTTTTGCTGCTGTCATCGTGTCAGTCGTTGTTGCATTTATTTTTTCTACTCTCACAGGTTCACTAGGAAACTAGCCAGTGAAAATTCTTGTCACCGGCGCTGATGGTTTTATCGGCTCGCACGTTGTCGAAACACTGGTCAAGAGTGGTCACGAAGTTCGAGCCTTCGTTTTATACAACTCTTTCAACTCTTGGGGCTGGCTTGATGAGTCTGAACAATCGATTCGAGACAGCATCGATGTTTTCGCTGGCGATATTCGTGACCCACACGG
>CANLHV010000032.1 GCA_947490975.1 Acidimicrobiaceae bacterium | reverse complement strand
GCATTCATGACCGGGCTTTGCCCAATTTGATATCTCATAATTCTGTAATCCGTTTGCCGACAATGCGTCATCACACAATAAATATTTGTCTGCTTGATCGTCATCATCTGGGTGGCGATCTAGTTGTGTCGCCAAAACGGTGTTCGCTTCAACTGTCAGGCCGTACGCAGAAACATGCGGAGGATCAAGAGCGACGACATCACGCAACGTCCGCGACCAGTCATCAAGGGTTTCGCCTGCAGCACCGTAAATTATGTCGAGATTAAAAGTCTCAAACCCTGCTTCGCGCACAAAAGAAACTGAGCGCTGAACGTTCTCTGGGTTATGTGTGCGCCCTAGCGACTTCAAAACGTGATCAACAGTCGACTGCACACCGATACTGATGCGATTTACCCCGCCCGCGCGATATGTCAGCATCATCTCAAGCGTGATGTCGTCGGGGTTGCATTCGACCGTCACTTCGCAGCCAGCCGCAAGCGGAATCTCAGCCAACACGCTCATCAGCTCTGCAGCCGGCACAAGTGTTGGTGTGCCCCCACCGATGAATACGCTCGTCGCGCGAGGCATTGAGCTAGCAACGCTTCGCTTTATGTGTGTGCGTAATGCCGTTAAATAATCTGTCGTCAGTTGGTGGCGGTCAGTGAACGTTGCAAAAGCGCAATAGTCACACTTTTTTGCACAGAACGGAATATGAATGTAAACACCAAATCCTGGGTGCATGATATTTAACTCTGCGTTGTTGGTGGCACGAACAACAAGTCAAGTTCGGCAAGTTTGGCGCCAACTTCATCGACGGCGATGTCGAGCATCACGGCAATCGCCCGAGTGTCGTGCGCGCGCACAGTTATGACTTTGCCGTTGAAGTCTTGTCGTTGCACTTGAATCATCCGCAAAAATCTCTCAAGCATCTTGAATTCGATGCCTTCGCGCGTCGAGAGTTTGGCCACGTCAATTCGAAGTTTCGTCGGGGCCGACGCACCGGGCTGATTATCTTCAACTCGCAACGGGTCGCGGGGCAAAAGTTGATCAATTGTTACGCCATAAAACTTGGCCAAGCGCTCGAGGCGTGGCACCGAAATCGCCCGTTCACCTCGTTCATATGCGCCAAGCACTGAGGCTTTAAATTCTTCGCGCGACTGAAGTTCGACCTCACTGAGCGACAAATTTTTCTGCGAGCGAATAGATCTCAGGCGCTCACCCACCATCCGTGAAAACGGAGACTGCTCAAGCATCTCGTCGTCAGATGGGCTCATTGTCGGTTCAACTTTCTTTATTTCGGTAATTCGACATTAGAACAGCCGCACTGATAGCCGCAGTTTCTGCTCGCAAAATTGTGTCACCAAGCGAAACGACACCTTTGCCAGCAGAGATCTCATCTTGCGTGAAACCACCCTCAGGACCAATCGCAATCGTGCGATGCGAAGCGTTCAGCACCTCGCCAGTCGGGTCAGCGATAAATGCATCGCTCAACTGCGCCAGAGTCACGACATCGCTAACTTTTGGCAGCCAAACGCGTCGCGATTGCATCGCCGCCTCACGCGCAACTATTCGCAGTTTCTCTAAATTCTTGTTTGCCCGACCTGCGTCCCATCGCACAACACTGCGAGTCGTTGGCGCTAAGACGACAATCTCGTCAACGCCAATTTCGGTCAGTTTCTGTACCGTCCATTCAGGTCGATCACCTTTAACCACAGAAAACGCCACAGTCAACTGCCACTTAGGTGCCGCTTCTGTGGCGACGTCGCTTGTTGCCTCAATTTTTGCATCGCCATCAACAACACATGTACGCCAGCGGCCGCCACCATCTGAGACCGTCACGACATCTCGTGATTTCACCCGCAAGACACGCAATAGGTGATGTGCATCGACATCGCTCAATACTGGCGCGTCGATCGAATCTACAAAAACATGTGCCGCTGAGTTACGCAGCGCAGAGATCACGAAAACGCCGACTTAATCTTCGACTTCAGTGAATTGTCGCCGGCCGTCACTTGCTCACCGCGCTCTTTGGCAAGTTGCAACAGCAAATCGCGCTCTTTTGACGAAAGTTTTTTCGGCACCACGACTTCAATTCGTGCGCGAAGATCGCCGCGTGTTCGACCTCGATTGCGTCCACCTTGATTCAGGTACGGCACGCCACGACCCTTGAGCAAATACTCATGACCGTGTTGCACACCTGGTGCAACGGTGAGCGTCTCGTCACCATCAAGAGTTGCCAGCACAAGATCAACGCCGAGCGCTGCCTGCGCAATCGAGACTTGCACATTCGTCACTAGATCATTTTCTTCACGTTGATACATCTCATGTGCCGCAACTTCAATATGTACATACAGGTCTCCAGCCGCACCGCCACGCGGCCCGACACCACCACGACTAGTCACGCGCATTGTCTGGCCCGCTGCAATACCTGCCGGAATATCAATCTCATGTGTCTGATCTTTAGTCACGCGACCTTCACCGCGACATTTGTTGCACGGCGATGCAATCATTTCACCCATGCCGCGACATCGACCACATGGCGTCGTTGTCACCATTTGCCCGAGAATGCTCTGGCGCATTCGTCGCACTTGACCCGAACCACCACAGTCGGCACACGTTGTGGCTTTGGTGCCCGCAGCCGCGCCAGAACCTTCGCACTCTTCGCAACTCACGGCAGATCTGATCGACACCGAAGTTTTACAACCAAAAACTGCGTCAACAAAGTCGATTTCAATTTGTGTTTCGAGGTCTGGACCTCGCTGTGGACCAGATTGTTGTCGCCCGCCTCCACCAAACGGCGAATCACCACCAAAGAATGCGTCGAAGATGCTGCCAAAACCCCCAGCGCCACCAAACGGATCTCCGCCGCCGCGACCACCACCCGAAATACCGGCTTCACCAAATTGGTCATACCGCGCACGAGTCTCTTCGTCTGACAAAACTTCATATGCGCGACTTACAAGTTTGAATTTCTCTTCTGCCTCAGCATTGTTCGGGTTTGCATCAGGGTGCAGTTCGCGCGCCAACTTGCGATATGCGCGCTTTAACTCGTCTTGACTCGCCCCACGCGATACGCCAAGCAGCTGATAAAAATCTTGCGCCATTCGAATTAATTTTCGGTCAAACGACGACCAAGTCGGTCGCTAACCAAATCTACGGTCGCCAACGCTTGCGGATAATTCATGCGCGTTGGCCCAAGCACACCAACAGTGCCCACGGTTTCGCCGTCGGCGCGAACTGGCGCCAAGACAACTGAACACGCCGAAAGTGGTTCGACACCATGTTCGGCGCCGATCGCCACTGAAACGCCGCGGTTCAACATGTCGCGAACAAGAGTGACAACGACATATTGCTGCTCGAGGGTGTGCAAGACATTGCGCACTATTTCTACTGCATCGAATGCCTCGGCCATCTGCGCCACACCACCAACGTAGAAGTTCTCGTCATTTCGCACGCGGTCAAGTGCTGACAAAACTTTTTCGCACAATGCAATGACACCAGCACCATGTGTTTGATCTTTGCTCGCATTGCGATTTGCTTCGCGATGAGCAGCCACACCACTCAACGGCTGAGTGATCATGAGCCGCTGCAATTCTGCATTGGCTTGCAAAATCTCATCGTCTGTGACATCGCTCGTGATTTCAATCTGCGCGTTTTCGACCGCACCGTTCGACAAGACGACGACCACCGTGATGTGATGGCTCGAGAGTCGAACTAGTTGCACTGAGCGTACAACGGCAACTTCTGCAGTCGGCCCGATTACGACTGATGCATAATTCGTCAACTGCGCCAACAACATCGACGTTCGCTGAAGTGTTTCTTCTAGTCGAAAGTGCGCGGTTTCAAAAAAACTTCCGACTTTCGCCTGCTCGATCGAACCAAGCGCGCCGTTCGGCACCAAGTTGTCTACAAAAAACCGGTATCCCTTGTCGGTTGGTATTCGACCAGCCGAAGTATGCGGATGCATTAAATAGCCTTCGCGCTCTAAAGCCGCCATGTCGTTGCGCACGGTCGCCGACGAGACCGTCATATCACGATTATTGGCAATGTGCGCAGAACCCACCGGTTGCGCGGTGGCGATGTACTCCTCTACGACAGCCCTGAGGATTGCAGTCTTACGATCGTCAAGCATTTGTTACTTATCAGGCTACCTAGCGTCAGACTACCGAGCGATTGATTTCCCCGCTGATCTTGTAGCGACTTAGAGCCTCATCACGCTCTTGCGAATGGTCAACCATTGGTTCTGGATATTGCGCAAACAATCCGCCTTCGGGTTGCAGCCAAGGTGAATGCACAAACTTTTTTGGCACATCGCGCAACTCGGGTATCCATTCGCAAACGTATTTTCCGTTGGGATCAAATTTCTCGCCTTGCAACACGGGGTTGAACACGCGAAAGTACGGCGCCGCATCGGTGCCAGTACCAGCTGTCCATTGCCAGCCGTGATTGTTTGATGCGATATCACCATCGACCAGATGCTTCATGAAGAACTTCGCACCCCACTGCCACGGTAAATGCAAATCTTTGACCAAAAAACTGGCAGCAATCATTCGTACACGATTATGCATCCATCCTGTTGCCAACATCTGTCGCATTCCGGCATCAACGATCGGATAACCCGTTTTGCCAGCGCACCAAACTTCGAATCGCTTTTTGGCTTTCGCATCGGTGTCGACTTGCAGGCTGTCCATTTTGGGTTGCAGATTCTTCCAAGTTGTCTGTGGTTGGTGAAACAACACATCGGCATAAAACTCGCGCCAACAAAGTTCGCTGCGATAGTGATCATGGTTCTTGTCTGGCTCAAGCTCGGCCAGCAACTGTCGCGGGTGCACCACACCGAAGCGCAAATAAACCGACATCTGACTGCAGCCATCGCGATCAGGATTATTTCTTTCGTCTTTATATTTATCAAGCGCAGTCTCGGCGAAATATCTCCATCGTTTCCATGCGGCTTCTTCGCCCGCATCAGCGATTTTTGCGGTCAATGCCGGGTCGTCAGGTATCGACTCACTCTTTATCGAAGGGGCGCCATTCCATTTCACGTTCGGCTTTTTTACTGGTGCCGACCAACCGTTCACCAACCAAATTTTCGAAAACGGAGTAAACACCGAATACGGCGTCGAGTCGGCTTTTCGCACCGTACCGGGGTCGACCGCGTATGCCGAACCAACATGATTCAACTTCGCACCAACTTTTTCAAGTGACCGAGCAACTTCAGCGTCACGCTTTTGCCCGTATGGTGCAAAATCTTTTGCAGCAAAAACTTCGGTTGCAGCAACTTCTTTAGCCACCATTGGCACGATTTCAATTGGGTCACCGACACGCACCACGAGCGCGCCACCCATTGCCTTATTCAATTCGCGTAGTGAACGAAACAAAAATGCCAACCTCGGTGCGCCTGATCGCTGCAAAAACATCGGGTCTAAAACAAACAACGGCGTTACTGCCCCAACTTTGCTTGCTGCGATCAATGCCGGGTTGTCTTCGAGACGCAAATCGCGCCGAAACCACATCACTGAATTAGAAGAGTTATTCGACATTCGATCTACACCCAATCATCTCCATGCAACTACTGCCACTGCCGCACAAACTAGAGCAACCACCCCACCATATGCCAGTGACCACTCAGGCGAAATTGAGTCGGCAATCAAACCGGTTATCGGTCCACCAATTGGTGTGCTTCCCAAAAATGCAACCGCCGTCAACGCCAATAATCTTCCGCGCATATCGGGTGGTGATTCTTGTTGGCTAATTGCATTACCTGAAGCGATCATTGCGGCCCCGCCGATGCCCAGCGGAATACTCCATAAAAATGCCAGCCACACATTCGAAGCAAACGCCATGCCGATGCTTGCTAATCCGAGCAATGCGATATTGCCGACGAACCAGCCCATCGACACAGTCTTTAAGCGTGCAGTGAGCAGAGCACCGGTCAAATTACCAATGCCAATCACCGACATCACCCAACCAAATGCTCGGTCATCACCCCAACTAAGGTCGGCCAACTTTGGCAAAGCAACACCAAAGTTGAAAGAAAATGTGCTCACGGCGACATAAACCAAAAACATCGTCAACAAACGTCGATTACCTGCGACATATTTAAATACTTCGCGCACAGGAGAACCACCTGCTGGTCGCATAATCGCCGGATACATTTCACTCTTTCGCAATCCCGTCAAACCGTAAATCATCGCTGCGTAAGAGACGCCATTCAAGATAAACAGCCACCCAGTGCCGAGTGGTCCGACCAACGCGGTCGCAATCGCCGCACCAAAAATTCGTGAGCCTGTCATCACTGCCGTATTCAGCGACATTGCATTCGGTAAATCAACAGTCGGCACGAGTTCAGTCACCAAACCGCGTCGGGCAGGGTTGTCGAAAGCGCCGATGATGCCCAGCAGCAACGACAGCGCGTAGACCATCGGCACATTGATCACACCCGAAAGATCAAGAACACCGAGCAACAAAGCCTGAGCAGCCAAGGCCGCCTGCGATATCAATGCAATTCGGCGACGATTGTGGCGATCAGCAAGTGCACCGCACCAGGTGCCAAACAACAACATCGGCAAAAACTGAAACGCCACGTTGTAGCCGAGATCGGCTGCATTGCCTGTCAAGCGATAAATCAACAACGACGACGCGGTTAACTGCAGCCAGCTGCCAATATTCGAAAGCAGCAACCCTGCGAAGAACAGACGTGCGTTGAAATATTTCAGCGAGCGAAAAACGCTTGCGTGTTTCTCAGCCACGGTAGTTAATTATCGAGTTTGAGCGCCGAAATGAAAACATCTCCGGGTATCTCAACGCGACCGATTGACTTCATCTTCTTCTTGCCCTCTTTTTGTTTTTCGAGCAACTTGCGCTTGCGCGAAATGTCGCCGCCGTAACACTTTGCCAGCACGTCTTTTCGCTTTGCTTTGACGGTTTCGCGTGCGATGAACTTGCCGCCGATTGCAGCCTGAATTGGCACATCAAACATCTGACGCGGAATCAACTCTTTGAGTTTTTCGCACATCCGCTTGCCATAGTCGTATGCCTTGTCGCGGTGCACGATCGTGCTGAACGCATCGGCAGCAATGCCGTTCAAAAACAAGTCGACTTTCACCAAATCAGATTCTCGGTAACCGTGCAGTTCATAGTCGAGACTTGCGTAGCCCTGCGATCGACTCTTCATCTGATCAAAAAAGTCGACTACTACTTCTGCCAACGGCATCATGTAGTGCATCTCGACGCGCTCAGGCGAAAGATATTCGAGTTTGCCAAGTTCGCCGCGACGAGTTTGGCAGAGATCCATCAAAGTGCCGGTGTAATCCTTTGGTGTGATGATGTCGACTTTGAAATATGGCTCTTCAATCGACTTAATGTAAACAGTTGGCGGCAATTCGCTCGGGTTGTCACAAATTTCTCGACTACCGTCGGTCTTCGTCACCTGATATTGCACCGATGGTGCGGTCGCAATCAACGCCAGATTGAATTCGCGTTCGAGTCGCTCTTTGACGATCTCCATGTGCAACAAACCCAAGAAACCGCATCTGAAACCAAAACCAAGAGCACCCGACGACTCGGGCAAGTAACTAATTGAAGCATCATTAAGTTTCAACTTCTGCAAACTTTCACGCAAAGTTTCGAAATCATCTGCGTCAATCGGAAACAATCCGCAAAACACCATCGGCTTTGGGTCGCTATAGCCATCAAGTGCTTTTTCGGCTTGTCGTGACTCATGAGTTACGGTTTCACCACTTCGCGCTTCACCCACGTCTTTGATGCCAGCAATCAAATAACCAACTTCGCCGGGGCCGAGTTCGTCGACCGGTGTCGGCACTGGTCGTCGCACGCCCACTTCAAGTGCTTCGTGCACAGCGTTAGTTTGCATAAATCGCAACTTCTCGGTGCTGCGCATACGACCATTCATTACGCGCACCGAAGAAACAACGCCGCGATATTGGTCGTATTGACTATCAAAAATCAAAGCCTGCAGAGGTGCATCGGCATCACCAGTCGGAGCCGGAATTTTCTCGATGATTGCATCGAGCAACTCAGGCACGCCGTCGCCAGTTTTGGCCGAGATGCGCAAAATATCTTCGGCGCGAATGCCGAGAACTTTTTCGATCTCCATCGCATATCTATCTGGGTCGGCAGCAGGCAAATCAATTTTGTTAAGTGCAGCGACGATTTCGAGATTGTTTTCAAGCGCCAGATAACAGTTCGCCAATGTTTGCGCTTCGATGCCTTGTGCCGCATCAACAACCAAAACAACACCTTCGCACGCCGCCAAAGACCGACTCACTTCATAACCAAAGTCGACATGCCCTGGTGTGTCGATTAGATGCAGCGTGTGGTCCTTCCATGACACGCGCACGTTCTGCGCTTTGATCGTGATGCCTCGCTCACGTTCAAGGTCCATGCTGTCTAAATATTGGGCACGCATTTCGCGTGCATCCACCGCATTCGTCATCTCTAAAATGCGGTCTGAAAGTGTTGATTTACCGTGGTCAATATGCGCAATGATCGAAAAATTTCGTATTCGAGATAGTTCCATTACGCCGTTTCTCCGAGATTTCGACCATCACACTGACGCTTTAAAAGCATGTGTGAGACGATGCCAAATTCTACACGGCTTATGTTTGGCAAGGCCTGACCCGCTGTTAGCCTTGGGGCGTGGCAAATATCAAATCGCAAAAAAAGCGCATCATCACAAACGCAAAAGCAACCGTTCGCAACAAAGCCGTTCGCAGCGAACTTCGCTCACGAGTAAAAAACGCCCTTGAGACAGCGGGCACACCAGAAAATCAAGAAGCACTTCGCCTTGCTGTTAAGCGTCTCGACAAAGCCGCTGCCAAGCGCACGATTCATCCAAAACAAGCCGCTCGTCGCAAGAGCCGCTTGATGCGCAAACTCAACGCCGCTTCGGCGAAGTAGTTCTCGCCGAGTTACTCGGCCTATTCGTTCTAGTTGACGCCCCCATTCGACAAAGTCGCGCAACCAAGATTTCCATCGTTAGTTCTTCGCCGAGGTCTTTGCCCCCGCGCAAATCAATGTCAGCCCGAGCAAGCAACGCAATCGCCTGGCTAATGCCGGTGCCGCCAATGCGACGATACTGATTGAGATATTTCTTGCCCTGAAATTCGCTCTTGCCACCGATCAAAGTCAAGACGTCATTCGCACTGTGCAACTCTGGGCCATCAAGCCGCATCAACTTCGAAAAGTGCGTGTGCAACAACGCCATCACTTGCAACGGATGATATTCACCGCTTCGTGTCATGCGATGCAACATGTCAATGGCTTTCGCCGAATCACCCGCATCTATTGCGTCTGTTAAGTCCCATGGTTTGACGCTGCCGGCATCGCCCAAAAACGCGGCGATATCGTCGCTCGAAAGTTTGCGCGATGTGCCATATGTTGAAACCAAAACATCTATCAACCCCGGCAACCGAGCTTGATCTTCGCCCAGCCAGTCAATTATTTGATTCAATGCCATCGGCTCAACAGTCAAACCAGATTCACCAAATCTCTCTAGAAACCAAGTCACTAACTCTTGTCGTTTTGCTGGTGGCGTCGTTGCCATCACAGTTGCACCCGCTCGTTTCAGAGCATCTGAAACCGACTTCGCCAATTTGCCCGATGCACTTAACACCAGATGAGTGCTGTCGACGGGGTGCTCGAGATATGCGACCAAACTCGCAAGTTCGGCAACTGTCGCCTCTGAAATTTCTCGAATGACAACGACTCGCTCTTCGCCAAAAAGTGACATAGTTTCAGCAGACGATATTGCCCGACGAATTGCATCTTCACGTTCTTGCCCGCTTGCTGCCCCGGCATCATGGGTTTCTAAAATCGTGCTGCGGTTTTCATCTGTCGCCATCGACTTGATCAGTTCGCGAGTGATGTCACTTACCTTGTCTGAAACCAATCGCGGATCAGAACCAGTAATCAAATGAATCGTCACGCCTACACGCTAGAACTTCGGTGTCGCAGAGCAATTATCCCCGCCAAAACTCCGAGCCAAAGGGCGAGATTTACCGTGCCTTCAAATCGAAGGTGAGCGAAAATTTCAGCAACCCACCAAACCCAGCGCACACCAACTTGAATCGGCAACATCATCAGGTCACCAATCTCGCCAAGACCTAAGTTGCTGATCGCCGCTGAAAAAAGCGACATCGGCAAGCCCACCAACATCACCAAACCAGCAATCGGCACTGCCAAGACATTGGCAATAATGCCGGTCACCGAAGGCACGCCAAAAATCAAAATCACAACTGGCATCACACCAAGTTGTGCGGCAACAGTCGCCCCGATGAGTTGCGCCAACCATTTTGGTCGGCTCACAAGTTTTGCAAGCGGCGCAGCGCCAATACACAAGCCGCATGTCGCACCAACTGACATGAAAAACCCGACCGACCAAGCCAAAAGCGGATCAACAATCACTGCCAATAAAACTGTCAGTGCAATCAACCGCATAGTTCTAGTTGGTCGACCAAATGCCACAGACAAATATGCAAGACCTGCCATCGTCGCTGCACGCACGACTGACGGCTCAACTCGTGTGATTAACACGAACCATGCGAGAACCCCGAGTGTGGCGATTATTCGCAACCGATTTTTCAAGCGCGATAGTAGTGGCGAGAGTGCGGCCAGCACAAACGAAACATTTTGACCCGATACAGCAACTAAGTGTGCAAGCCCAGATTTTCGAAAAGCATCAATCATCGTCTCTGATTGTCGCGTGTCGTCGCCAATCACCAGACCAGTGAATAACGCTTGATCATTGAACTCAAACGAATCTGAACCGAGTTGCACGAGATCGCGTACACGCTGAACACTGCGCATAATTGGCGACGCAACGAGACGCTGTTCGCCAACAAACTCGAGGCGAAATTTGCCCTTGATATGTTGTGCGATCCATCTTGATTCGCTCCCTTGGTCAAACGACTCGCGCAGACCACGCACAAATACCTGCTCGCCTACTTTGGCGCCAGCCAAACGCCACGCAGGTCGCCCGTATGCGTACACAACAAAACGATCGCGTCCGATTTCGAGTGTGGTGCGAGTTGCTGCACCAATATTCTGCGGGTCGGCCATAACTGTTGCATAACCTTCGTATTCACCGAGCCGAACATTGGCAAAGTCATTAGTTGCACGCTGTGAATTAATCGCGCCAAATACGAAAATCAAGATTAAAAGCGACGCCACCGGTCGTGAAATCATCGACCGACGCCGCGCAACAATGCAACTAATCGCAACCGCAATCAATATTGCAACACAAACTGTTTTGCTCGCACGCGTAACACACAAATACACGGCAACGCCGAACACAATCAGCCAATCGATGCGCCGCACATCGTACGATGTAGTCATGGCTGGCAAGTCGCGTCGCGTCGTACCTGATGGCATCGTCGCTCACCGCAACGCAGTGCGCCAACGTGGCGGCTTAATTGCGGTCGCCCTCGCTCTAGCTGTGCTCGTCGTCGGCCTCGTCTTGCTTGCGTTGCCCGGCTCATTAACTGGCTTGCTCGGTTTCGTTCTTACTTTTATTGCGCTGCCAACCATGCCGCTGTTCGGTGTTCCTGCTGCGGGTGGCTTCTCGCTCTACGCGTTGAGTTTTGTTTCGAGCATGTTGCTCTGGTGGATTATCGGTCACTACGCAAGCCTTCGCGCGATTCGTGCAGTTATTGCTAGTTGGCCAGAGTGGCGTCGAGAATTTCGACC